>FR878767.1:0-20636 GCA_000434395.1 Clostridium sp. CAG:568
CCAGTGAGAGGGGTGCAGTACAAAGCTGAGGATTTTTATATGTTTATTTGCTAAAAGCTTTTAGAATAGAATTTTAAAATTGTATGCGTATCAATTTAGTAAATATATTTATGATTAATTACCTAAAGTAAATTCCAAAGAATTGATTTTAACTTGTTTTTCTGCCTTCATTGATATTTTGGAACTTGTTGTATTTATCATTGAAACTGTATCAATATCTGTCACTGTAAAATCATTTGACGAAATACTACCTTTTGTAAAAGGTTTACTTGGATTGGAGTCAGGACTGATTGCTTTAATAGTTCCGGATGCAACACTAATTTCCATTGAATAACCTTGATAGAAACGAAGTGAATTGCTACTTAAATAACGTTTCATTTGAGAGGGAGCAATATTGCTACTCCCTTGTTTGAATAAGAAAGTGATTCCTTGAGTAGTTAATGTTGCTGTTTTTGCACTATCATCAGCTATAAATAAATCATCAATTTCGGAGGTGAAAGATACTGTTACTGTAGTTATATTCTCATCTACTACAGTAATCTTAGCTTGAACCTTAAGAGTTTCGCTCTTCTTTGCAGTTATAGTTGTTTCACCGACAGCAAGACCAGTTACTAAACCATTTTGATCGACTGTAGCAACACTTTCTGCACTGGAAGACCAAACAATTGGATCGGTATTAGTTCCACCAGCATAGGTGGCATTTAACTGAAGAGTCTTATCATTGCCGTGAATGTTGATTTCGCCTTTTTCTTTATCCAATGTAAGCACTTCTTGCTGACTGGTAATTTCTATATTTGAAGGGCAGAAGAAGTTACTAGCAGCTGCAAACACATCTGCATTAAATACAGCACCAGCTGTCAGTTTAGTGAAAGGATCTTTAGTAATGTCATAATCACGTGAATCCATGAATAAATCATATTCATATGAACCGAGAGTAAACTTGACAGTCATGTTTCCACTTGAGTCTTCGGTATTAGAAATGACTACACCCTGATTGATTTTATAGGCTTTGGAAATGTTGTCTTGACCAAAAGCAAAAGCGGCACTTGAAGATGTCAATTCTGTGGCTGTTGGCTTGACAATAGAAGGGTCAGCTTCAGTCAACTTTGTTATTACATTATTTTTTGTTTCGTAAGTGGTAACTGATCCATTTGCATAGTGAGATATATCTCCAGTAAACTCAATTAAATCACCTACTTTAATTCCAGTTAATTGCTCGGGTTGAACCTTATAAAGAATAAAGTAATCTTCTCCATCTGCGATAAATACCTTATCGTAGAGTCCATAGTCGCTTCTAGGAGTTCCGGTATGACCCATGACATAACCACGTGATTTAACTTTTCCTGAAGTCATTGACTTCAATTCTGAAAGCTTAGAAAGAGCAAGGGCAGTAGCATTGATAGTTACTTCAGCAGTCAATGTTTTACCATCTTTGACATAAGTGGCTTTTACCTTGATAGTTCCTTCACCAGTGATGGTCAAGACATCATTTTCAAGTGAAGCTAAATCGCTTCCTTCTTCTATTGTGTATGTTACACCTTCAGTTACTTTAACTCCGTTAGCAGTTGTTACTAGGGTAACTTCTTTTCCAACATATGCATCTCCAGTATATGAAACTTCCAAAGGTTTTGCATCAGCATCTACAATAGAAACACCGGAAGAAGCATATGCGAATTGTGCACCATTGAACCAAGATAAAGGTGCTGTAATCTTGTATTTCTTTCCAGCCACTAAAGTGTCGGAAGGTGCAGCGGGGTCAAATTTGTCAGTTCTTAAAACTATGTCAGTGTTTCCTAACTTAAATTTTACATTTACTCCTGTGCCTTTGGAAGGTTTTCCGCTCACATATTCAGCTTCGAATGTGTAGAGATTTCCTACTTTATCATAAGTCAATGCTTTATATCCAGCTTCATCCAATTCGATAGGCTTCATGGCCTCGACTTCTGTGGTAGAAACTATAGCGGATGTTCCACTTACTCTACTTCCGGAATTATAGTTGCTTATCTGAAGTCCTCTTTCATTTTGATTTCCGTTTTTATCTTTTGAGTTAGAGTGAACGATAAAAGCAGTGATATCAACTGTTTGGCCGACAGTGAATGACTTGTTAGTAATAGCTGTATCGGCGTTATTGAATGACCAGTTGTAAATATAAGCTCCACCAGTTGAATCGGAGATGTAGGCTGAAGTTCCTAAAGAAGCTGTCACCTTTCCTCTCATCTTTATTAATTTATTTGCATTGCTATTAGCAGCCTTAGCCTCGGCTATGGTGTAGATATGCTCACCCTCAGCTACTTCTACTGTTTTTTCGATTGTTTCACCTTTGTAAGTGGCTGTGATCTTGACAGATCCGTTTCCAGTGAAGGTGATCTTATTTCCAGAAACAGTGGCCTTAGAAGCATCATCTACGGAGTAGACTACACTTGCTTGCTCAACTATAGCTGAGCCATTGTTCTTGAAAATCAATGTGACTGTCATTCCCTCTTTCAATTCACCATTCACATCGAAGGTGTAAGAGTTCTTTACAGAAGGGGTTTGAGAGTTGTTGGAAGGAGTGGTAGGATTGTTGGAAGGTTGTGATGGATTGTTTTCATTTCCGCAAGAGACTAATCCGATAGATAATACGGCAAGAATAGCAGCAAACAATGACTTGGATTTTTTCATTTTTTTCATTTTTCCTTTATTTTGTTTTTACATCTTGAAGTTGTCTAATCTCGGCTTTGACTTGACGTCTTTTCTTAAGAGAGACTAATATCCTGATAATTCCATATATTAGGAGCAATGCTCCAATACCCAGGCATATGCACATCAGGATGAAGGCAAGAGAGGAAGTATCGATTCCTTGTATCTTGTTCCTTACCATTTTATAAGAAAGCGGTAGGAAAATACACCCTATTATTATAAGAATGACACCGATTACAACGCTACAAGCCCCACTTCTTTGTTTCTCTAATAAAGCTTTGCTTTTATTGTGTAGGTCATGGCTTTGTTTTCTTTTCTCTGTTTCATCCATATGTCTTTTCTCCTTTATGGTCGAATTGTATCATTTAACCTTAGGCTACGTAATCTTCTAATTCGTTGAAATCTTTAGTGTTTACTATTTCGATAGAAGGCTTGTTATTTCCACCAGCAGAGATATAGTTGTTGGACATTCCGACAATTTTTCTAGCTATTTGTTGTTTATAGGTGTTCTTGTACACAGACAAACCTTTAGTAATGGTTGCACTGCTTGATGCATTCAACATCTTTGCATATCTAGCATTTGATACTTTCATATCCATTCCATTTTGTTCTTCTGTCTCTGAACCAGGTACATAGTAAGATACTCCACCACAGAAGAACTTATATGAACATATCGCTTGTTCTTCGGTGACTGTCACATGTTCATCATCGCTTCCAAAAACATAGGATTCTGAAGTGTAGTTTCCTTTTATGATGGCATCTCTATTGACCTTGATTCTGACGATACTTGCATCAGAAGCACCGATTCCACCAATCGATGAATTGACTCCGTATCTTCCGAATAAAACCATGGAGTTGTCGGTGTTATAGAAAGGATATGCTTCGTTATAGGTGTTTACTTCCTGGGTTCCACCATAAGTGATATCGCCAAAGCTATTGCTAGCTTTTTGGAATATCAATCCTTTGTTGTTATCGGATTCTGTTCCATCTCCGACTAATTCTACTAAACAGGAAGGATATTTCAAATCGAAGATATCTTTAGAAGTTGCTTTGATAGGTGTGACAGTCTCTTTCTTCACTTTAGTAACATCTTCGGTAGGATTTCCATTTTCGTCCAAATATTTGATATCTTTATCTTCATGGTTAAAGAAACTATAGGAGACACCTTTCAATTCATACATTCCGCTGTAGTAATCCAAAACTCCGGTTACTCTCAACCAGTTTCCTACTTGGACAGGTTCATATGTTTTAAGTGTGAAGACATATAATCCGTAGTAGTTATCTCCGATTTTGTTTTGAATGTAGAAAGCTGAACCTCCTCCTACTCTGGTGACGTATCCATCAAATGAGTACCAGGTCTTATCGTCGCAGAAACTAGAGTAAGTTCCAAGGCTTTCGTTGGTATTTGGGTCGAAGTGCTCGACATAATAAGTCTTATCATAAAGCATGTCTAAAGGTAAGACTTGAGCGGGATTGTAATCGTAGTTAGGATCTTTCTCATCCGAGAATTTGTGCTTCTTATACTCTTGAGCGATGGTATAAGCATCGAAAAAAGCATTATAGAAACTTTTTTCCATATTATCCGAAGGTGCGTTGAATCCGGAGTATCCGTTGTAGACCAACTCGAGGTTGAGGTTTCTAAAGCTATCCTTAGTAGGATTGTCTTCGTTGCTATACCAAACATAAGCCAAGGAACGCTGGTATCCATCGAGATCGGCAGGTGCTCTTTTTCCAGTCTTTGCAGAGCCTGCAGATTGAATTATGACATACTTAGCTTTCTTCAAGATGGATTTATTGAAAAGCGAGGCGCTTCTTCCCCATTCCTCGACTTCGGAAGTGGATTCAGGAGTGTCGACACCTAAATATCTGACTTTGACAGTGTAGTTTCCGTTGTAGGAAGTGAATTGAGTCGTATCTCCATCGACATAGTTTGTGAAAACATCGTCAGCATCGTTAGGTGCATAGTCGGTAGTGGTCAACATTCTTTCAACACCATCTCTATTGAAGTCCATTAAATTTTTATCGTAGGCGGAAGTCTTTTTGTTGGACATCAAAGTTTTGAACAAGTCATCATCTAAATTCAACTTTGTTTGGCCTACGACATCGTAATCATCGATAGAGCGAGTTGAAATTGTGGATGTAGTATTATTGTTTCTTCCACAGCTTCCCAACAACGTTAAGGAAGAAGTTACTAATAGAAGACTGACTAATAACTTTTTGTTTTTCATTTTTTCTTTTTACCTTTCTTTACTTAGAAGCAAGAACACTGTTGTGGTAAACCTCATAGATAGCTTGATCGATGTCTCCGTTCTTTTGGTCGACATATTTGAGAATGTTTCCAATTTCCGTACGGGCAGCAGATGATCCGATGAAGACAGGCGAGGTGAAATAGTTTTCTCTCAAAGTCTTTGTGAGATTAGGAATACGATATTTCAACTTCTTGGTAGGATCGTCTTTTCCATTTTCATCGAGTCCCAAAGCAGTCCAAGCAGAGTATGATTTGCTGTCATAAGAATTCTTTCTAACTGGATCGTATGAGTTTTCCAAAGCCAATTCGGCATTTAATTGATCATTTGAAAGATATTTAGAATAGTATTCCCAAGCGACTTTCTCCTTAGCGGAATCATCAGTGTTGAAGAAACATACTGAAGGTCCTTGCAAGATATATTGTTGGTTATTTTTGTAGGCAGGAACCTTTGCTAATCCAACACCATCGTCCCAATTCAATCCAGTAGGATCGTTATATGTGGATCCTCCGGTAGAACCGATGGTAAACATAACCTTTCCTTTCAAGAACAAGTCTGAACTGAAGTTTCCGTAGGTTGTTTTTGTAGCCAATATTTTTTTGGAAGTAAGATTGTGAATTTCAGTTGTCAATTCCTTAAGAGCAGCTTTTGAAGATGCGTCGTTATAGAAGGAATAGTGAGCGTCAGGAGTATTTCCAGAAGCAGTGGTATATTGGATTCCTCTTTGTTTCATCTGAGAGATGAAGAGGTTGGAGTCGGAATCATATCCCAATGCATAAAATTCAGAGAGACCTTTCTTTTCTTCCTTGATGGCTGTACAAGCAGCGACCAAAGTTTCCCAATCCCAAGTGTTAGGATCACCTAAGGCGACAACATAGGAACCTCCGTTCACATCGGTTTTATTTTCTGTCTTGTCTTTGTTTGTCTTGTACCAGTTGGTCTTATGGAATTCACCGATGTTGTAATACATGGCTTCGGTTGATTTATACATAGGAACTGACCAAGTTCCATCGTATTGATAATGTTTTCCTTCATCCCAATAAGCAGGCACGAAAGAGGACGAATCAAAGTCAGAATCGCCTTTTATGAAATCATCAAGATTTAAGATCTGTGAGTTTGCTACTCCACGGCTTCCCATATATCCTGAGAAGGAATCGGGGTATCCCATGGTGATAGAAGGTGTCTTACCTGCATTCAACTGTTTCTTCACATAATCATCCAAAGTATCGTAGGAACCTCCTAAATCTACAAGTTCCACTTGATAGCCATCAGTGTTCTTATGATCTTCATTAAACTTTGCAGTCAATATTTTGAGGTTTTTTCTCTTTTCTTGACCTAAGCAATGCCAAAATTCAATAGTTTTACTTCCAGTCTTTGTTTCGTTTCCACAAGAACTTAAAGATCCAGTCAAAGTAGCAATCAAAGAAACGACTACAAATAATTTTGTATTTTTCATGTTTGTTTATCCTTTTCTATTAGCCTTTAATACCAGCTCTACCAACACCACGCATAATATATTTTCTAAAGATCATGAAGACGATGAGCAAGGGGAGTGTTACTAACACTGTAGCCGCCATCTGTCTTCCGTATTCGTCGAAGTCTGTTCCTGTTTGGAAGGAATCTCTAAGTCCATTAGAAATCAAAGCATATTCTTTATGACCGGCTGTGACGAGGTTAGGCCAGACATAGGCGTTCCAACTTCCCATCAAGCTGAGAATTAGGATTGTAACCAATGATGGCATAGCCAAGGGAACCATTACTTTCCACAAATACTGCCAGTCGTTCTTTCCATCTACTTTAGCAGCCAAATACAATTCGTTTGGAATTTGCTTAAAATTTTGTCTTAACAAGTATGTATAGAAAACTGAAGTTATGAATGGAATGATCATAGCCATGTAGGCTCCACTTCTACTTCCATCCAACCATCCTAATCTAGAAACTGAGACGAAGTTTGTAATGACCATCATCTCGCCAGGAATCATCATGGTAGATAATAGCAAGGCAAACATTGTTTCCTTTCCTTTGAAGTTTAATCTAGCAAAGGCGAAGGCTGAGAGAATACAGGTCAATACAGTTCCAATAGTAGTACAGACACCAACTATCAATGTGTTCGATAGGTAAGTTCCAAAATCAAATCTTTCGAACAAATTTGCATAGTTGTTTTGAAAGTTTACAGGCCAGAATGTCTGCACACCTTCATATCCAGGAAGAAAACCTCTGATTTCAGCACCGGATTTGAATGATGTGATGATCATCCAATAGAATGGGAAGATGAATAACAATGCCATGGCTGTCAAGAAGACATAAGTCAATATCAAGGTGATTACATGAATTACTTTCGTCTTGACTTTCTTTGATTGTACAGACATTCCTTCATCTTTGATGACTAGGTGGAGCGATTTAGTTTCGGATACTATGATTAAAGGGGAGTTGTCATCAATCTTCTCTTCTCCCTTATAAGTATAGAGATCGGAGTTTGCCAAGACTTCCACCGGTCTTTGCATCACGATTTTGTTCAATTTATTTTCCATCAGTAGTACAGCCTCTTTTTAGACCAAGCGTTCTGGATCATCGTGAAGATAAATATGATTATCAACAAGACGACTGCAGATGCTGCAGCATATTGAAGAGTCGTCGTATTGCTCATCTGGTTATAGATGTAGTAGACGACAGTCAGCATCGATTTAGGCATTCCCTGAGTTGAGAAGCTACCTTCGTTTCCAAATAATCCAACCACTGAGGTGTATTCCTTGAATGCGCCTATGAATGAAGTTATCATGACATAGACGATTTGAGGAGATAGCAGAGGAATTGTTATCTTTCTTACTATTTTCCACTTGGATGAACCATCGATTTTTGCAGCATCATAGTACTGAGCGTCGATGTTTTGCAATCCGCCTAAGAATATCAGAATCTTGTAAGGTAAGGAGTGCCATACGATATAGGTACATATTGCGAATAATCCAGACCAATATGTAGGAGCCGCACCTGATGTACCTGCGTATATCCACGCCTTATTCCCTAGTCCGAACAGGAAGTTTATGACACCATTGTTATCGAAGATGACTGAGAAGACCATACCGATAGCGATGGCGTTTGTGACATAAGGCATAAAGAAGATAGTTTGAAGTATCTTCTTCAACCATTTGACAGAGTTCAGGGCTATAGCTATTGCAAGTGCTAATATGATAGAGACAGGCACTGTGATAAATGTGAGTATCAATGTATTTGGAAGAGCAGTCATCACGAAGTCTTCGATATAGATGTTCACACCTGCCGCAGTGGTAACCTTAGGCTTTATCATCAAGATTTCCAAATAGTTGTCGAAGGTGAATCCGTCGCTCATTTGAAGTGCGGAATCGTAGTTCTTTTGAAAAGATAGAATCAGTGTATTTAGGATTGGATAAAACGTGAAGATAGCCATTAGGATTATGGTAGGAGCCAGGTAAAGCCAGGCTTTCCAATTGTTCTTCGAGTCCATTTTGGCTTCTCCTTAAAGAGCTATTCTCTTCTCGGTCTTGCCGTCGAAGACATAGACCTTATTTTGACGAACTATGAAATGTTTCTTTCCAAGTCCGACATTTTGGTCGGAATCCACCAAGAACTTACAGGCTTCTTCACCAGAGTAGCTTTGGTGGTCGCAAACCAAGGATGTATCTTTTCCTTGAGTTTGGATTCTTTCGACATTCAAGGTGAATCTACCGTTATATCCGGGAATTATTCCTTCTGGACGAATTCCTACAAATACGTCATCGTTATCCTCAGCTTTTGTATCTAAGATTGCTTCATCACCGATATAAAGCTTATGGTCTTTGATTTTTCCTTTGAATACATTGATAGGAGGAACGCCTAAGAATTTTGCAACGAATAGGTTGGCAGGATCTCTATAGATATCTTGTGGAGCACCTATTTGCTGAGCGACACCATCTTTCATGACGACTATTTCATCACAAATAGACATAGCCTCATCTTGGTCGTGAGTGACAAAGACTGTAGTGATTCCTACATCTCTTTGAATTCTTCTTATCTCTTCACGTGTTTTCAAACGAAGACGGGCATCGAGGTTACTCAATGGCTCATCCAAGAGTAAAACTCTGGGCTTTTTGACCAAAGCACGAGCGATGGCAACACGTTGTTGTTGACCACCAGAAAGCTCGGATGGCTTTCTATCGAGATATTCATCTATTTGAACCAATCTCGAAGTCTCTTGAACCAAGGCGTCGATTTCATCTTTTGTCAAACGGCGGAAAGCTTTTTTAGGTTCTCCGTTCGAATCCAAAATTTGTCCTCTTTCATCAATCTTGATATTCTTCTTCTCATATGAAGTTTCTATCTTGCTCTTCTTCTTCTTGAGCTTAGAGCTGATTTGTAAAGCTTTAGCTTTTATGGATTCATCATCATTCTCTTTGTCCAAACGATAAGAAAATAAAGTTTTAGCTAAGCTTGTCACCACGTGGTAGTGAGAGCAAAATGCTCTGATAGAACCTTCTTTTGAAATCTTACCCTTGTGTTTAGAATTTCTCATCAACTCAACAATCTTCAAAGGATCTTCTAAAATCTCTAGAAGTGCGTTGATTTGAATTAAATCCAGGGCTTTCTCGGTTGTGCTGACTTTTAAGTTAGTTAAGGGGAAAGCTACATTTTCATAAACCGTGAGATGAGGGTATAGAGCATAATTTTGAAAAACTAATCCTATACCTCTTTTCTCAGAAGGTAAGAACGTCACATCGTCATCACCAAACCAGATTTCTCCATCTGAAGGATCTTTCAATCCGGCTAACATATAGAGTGTAGTGGATTTTCCACATCCTGATGGACCTAGCAAACCTAAAAGTTCACCATCCTTGACATCGATATTTAAATCATTTACGGCAATCGTGTCTGGAATGTGTTTTTTAGGGTCTGCAGGAAACTTCTTCGTCAAATGCTTGATTTTGATTTCCATGTTGTTGACCTTTCACAACAGATAGACATTCGTCATAACACCAATTTAATAATATCACTTAAGAAAGAAAATTCATTTAATAATTTTCAATCATTTCCTTAATTTAAGACTTTTTAACATCGATGTTATATATATACCAAGGTATATAAAAATATATGAATTTATAACTACGATTTTAAAGATTCTTTTCCAAAATTTAATGTAGTTCAGATTTTGGTTGGTAATCCTTGTTTTCAATCCTTGCCATTTGTTTTACTTTGTTTGCTTGGTTATATTCTTCAATCGACATATATACTTCTCTATTCTTGGAATCGATAATGTATGTCCCTGAGACGTAATCGAAGAAATCCTGACCTCTTTTCGATAAATGCATCATAGCCATAGACACCAAGAATGGAATGAAGACTGTGAATATATCTAGAATATATCCGATGAAGAATATCAACAATTGTCTTGCTACAAACTTCTTTCCAGACACGACCAATCCTTCATCAGTTAGTACTGATAAATTGAATAGATACATCCCAAATGTCTTTCTTCCCCTTTTTAAAAACATTGGAATCAAATTGAACGAGATGAAATAACCGATTCCAAAACATATGAACATCTCGATGACACTAGTTAAAACAATGACTCTAGATGTGGTTTGAAATAAATCGCTAGATGATAATAGAGCAATGGAGTAGTTGCTTATCTCATAGACATAGAAATCGTAGTAAGTCTCAGCTTTCAAATTTCCTTCTACTAGATTTGAATTCGAATCTATAACAAATAACTTATTTCCATCTTTATCAATAGCATTTTCCTTTCTACCTTTATATTGATTCATGGCGGTATCGTCATCAAAGAAGGTGGAATTAGAATAGAAACCATCTATTGCTTTTGAAAGACATGTCTTTTTGGAATCATAAGAATCCTTGCTATCTTCCAATGTGTTTAAAATCAAATTTCCTGTAGAATCATAAAGGCCTGATTCAATTTCTAATTTAAGTCTAGTCTGGCTGTTTTCTTTATATGATGGTACATAATTGGTCACTAAAGCAGTTATTCCATAAAGCAAAAATCCTATAAATAATGTAAGGATTATATCTATTAATCCACTGAACCATCTTTTATAAAGCTTAGCTTTAGGATATTCGATGTCAGAAGATTCAATAATTTCAGTTCTTTCCATTCTTTTGGTCTCCATTTGAAACATCAAAGTCAGAATTCTTATAGTCATTATCTGTCTTTACAACTATCGATTGACAAGATAGGTCAGCAATTGTTTGATCGTTCTTATTTATAGCAAAGAATATTAACGATACGATCGTCACCATAAATGTGAATAGACAAATCATAAATAGATTTACGTTTCCAAAAAGATTCACGGTCAAGACATCCATTCTTCCCATAAAGATTGGAATGAATATTATCATCCAGGATTCTATGATCATTTGAACTAAAGACCTTACTATCAATAAAGGAATTGAGAAATCGTCCCAGTTTATTCTGATTGTTTCCATCTTGAAGAATCTATATCCGATAGTTCTTCCTTTTTTGAAGCAAAGAGGAAAGATAAGGAATGTCACCAAAGCACCTGGAACATAACAAATGATCATAGTCCATACAAATCCACAGCTATATGAATTATATGAATTTATAAACTTCTTATAAATGTCTTTATATCTTTGATAACTATTTTCTACTTCTTTTATTCCTTTATTTGCTCCAAACTGAAAAATATTTTGTAGTTTTGTGTAGACATTTGATGGAGATGAATTAGTATCGTTGAAGGATAAGTAGTCCATTAACCATGATGTGTTCTGCTTGTTTAAATAGAAGACATCATTATCGATATTGAAGTCATCATTTACTAAATCTATATTTTCGCTATCTAATTTAAGAATGACTTTATTCAAATAAAGTCTTTCCTTGTCTTGATAATTCGTTCCACCATTGATGTAATCACCAATATTGTTCTCTTTTTTGAATTTTAGAAAATAGTAACCTAGATTATCATTATCTAAATTCAAAAAAGTATCTTCTTCTTTTATGTCTATGGTTATTTTTTGATTGGATGAATCTAATTCTTGGTATGGAATTTTATTTTTAAAGCAAGATGTTTTTAATAAATAGGTCAAATAGATCTTGCCTGTTTCTTCCATCGAAAGTAATGCTCCATCTTTTGCTATTTGAAGCTTTGATTCATCTGCTATATTTGTCAGCTCTTTGGAATTTGCTTCTAGATTCTCTTTTGCTTGTATGGTCGAAGGCAAATTCATGTATATCGGATATCCGACAGCACCAAAAGAAAGAAAAGCAAAAATGACACCGACGAAGAAGTCGATTACCATTACACCGAGCCTTTTCCATTTGGATGGAAATTCTGGTTCTCTTCCTTCTCCGTAAGTGTTCATTTCTATTTATTCACCTCAATTATAATCAGCTGCGTTGATCACATTTCCATCTTGGCAAAGATATTTAATGTAATCTGCCACAACATCATAGATTATATAGTCTTCACCTTTATCGTTTTCAAGGTTTATTGCAGGTGTGGGTTTGGTAGGTGAAAGTGCAGCTGAATATCTGTCGCTTACCAAGTAATCAATAGTGACTATATCCATAGTTCGTTTAGTTGTCCAACTCGAAGAATTTGGATATGACCTGCAATAAGGCCTACTTCCTACTGTCTCTAACAAAGTTCCGTTTACTTCTCTATTTGGAAGAATTGTAACTACGTTATCAAAAGGAGATACAGTTTGAACTGTCTTATTGGTCATTTCACCTGAAGTAAATTTACCTCTAATTCCTGAGTTGTTGTGTAATGCAACCAATGTTTCTGTCGTATAGTTCTTGTCGGGATATTTCTTTTCAGTTGCGTAGAACATAGCTTGTAATACAAAGTTTGTCGTATTAGTTTTGTTCCATCTTCCAGTTGAGGTTCCGTATGTGATTGTAGGGATGGAATTTATTAAATTGTTTGTTTTTTGTATTAAATCCATTGAGGCATTCGATGCCATCGATGAATCTACATTAACGTAATTGATATCTTTCAAAGCACCTGTAGTTTTACTAAATGTCATATAAGAATATCCATTTGAATCACATCCGCCTTGAACATAAGGGATGATACTGTTAGTTTTTTCCAATTGGAAGCTATGAGAATGACCACCAAATATTCCTTTGAAATTTAGTTTAGATCTTTGAATTGTATTTGTGTAGGTAGAGTCTTTGTCGTCATGTAAAACTAGGATAGTGCTTTTAGCACCTTCATCTTCGCAAGAAGTGATTGCATTTTTTAAAAGATTTGTATCGTTGGAAAATTCAAAATCTTCTATCCTTGAACTCTTGATGCTGCTTTCTAGTTCAGCACCCATGGCACCGACTACACCAAGTTTAAATCCATCTATATCCAAGACGATATGGTCTTTGATAGAATCCAGTCTTTTCTTGGTGGATTTTTGAATTAGATTTGCACAAAGAAAAGGATAATTAGCTTCGTTTTGATTCGATTCAATTCTGCTAAATCCCCAATCGAATTCATGATTTCCTAAAGCCATAGCTGAGATTGGAAAATCATTCATTAGCTTCGTTAAAGATTCGCCTTTATCAAATCCAGATACATATGTTCCTTGCCACATATCGCCAGCAGAAACTATAGGTGAATCCTCAGTGTATTTAGGATTTCCTCTTATGGCACCTTGAAGTGCTAATAAGCCATTGTATGCGTTAGTTGCTTCAATTTTCCCATGAAAATCGTTTATTGAAAATATGGTGAATTCGCTTCCGTCATCTATATTGCTTTGATCATCAGAATTTGAATTTTTATCATCTTGTCTGGATGTGTCAGCCGAATTTGTTAATTCTGTATTAGAAGGCTTATCTAAACCGGAGATGATGAATTTGAAACCATCACCACAGCTGAGAAGAGACACTAGGGTTAATGTCGATAGTAATATTGATTTTAAAAATGTCTTTTTCATTTGTTAACCTCTTAATGTTAGTATAAATTGTTTCTATTAAATTTCATAGATTATTAAGCTTAGATTAAGACAATTTATACTAAGAAACCACTAAACTAGCGGTTTTACTCCATCTAAAAATTATCTTTAGCTATTTGCTTGAGTAATTACTGCATTATAAGCATTACTAAATGCAGCATCTACAGCATTTTTAATCTCTTCATCTGTTTTAATATTTTTATTGTTGAAAATCGTATCTATGATATTTCCAACGGCTGTTCTACAATCGGCTGATAGATCGAAGACTGGAGATAGGAAATAGCGGTCTTCTTGAGTATATGTAGTGTTTAAGTTGAATGCTTGACCTGTATAAGTTTTGATTCTTTCCTGATAGGAATTATCTTCTGTCAATTCCTTCTTTCCGTCCTTTACTATATTTTGAATTGCTTCACTATTATAAGATGAATTACGAATTGGAAAATAGGCGGTTTGAGCTGCTAGCTTTGAAGAGTTTTCAGTGTTGGTCAAGTACTTATAGAATAAGAATGAAGCCAAGTTTTGTTTCTCGTCATTCTTTTTGAAGAAAGTCAATGAAGGTCCTTGTGAAATGACTTTGGATTTTGAGTTTGTTACTTCCCCAGTTTTTCCATCGTAGCAATTTTCATCGATGACAGGAGTCTCTTCCATCGATGCTATATATCCGCCTTTGTCATTTCCATTGTTGGTCACTGAGAAGTATCTGGCATGGGTTGTAGAGACAATGACCATGAAGACTCTTCCGTAACTTAACATCGATGATGCATATTCATGGTAAACATCACTGGTTTTTGGAAGTTGATTTTGTGTACAGATAAGGCCTTCGTTATTCCATTTTTTCAATTGGACAACCAATTCTTTAGCTTTGTCGTTATTGAACAATATTTGATCATTGACCTTGTTTGAAGAGTTAGACGAATAAGGAATATCCATCATTTCCGCAAAGGAGATGAACATGTTTTGAGAAGATTCATAACAAAATGGAACGGCGTAGAATAAGCCATCGCTATTGTATTGATTCTCTGTACTAAACAAATCAGGATAATCTATCTTCATTTGTCTGGCAGTTGCAATCAATTCTTTCCAGTTAGTAGGAACGTTGTACTTTTTCTTTGCTGAACTAGATATAGGAGCTTTGTATGCCAATGCTCATTTTGAGTCATAGGCATCAGATCCAGCGGCTTTACTTCCTTCAGCTTCGAAAACATCTTTGTTTATAACCAAACTCTCGCCTGATTTTGAATAAGGCATAGAATAGTAATGATTTCCTTGATACTGGCTTTTCTCAGCATTCAAATATGATTGATTGAAATCATCGAGGGATGTCGAAGAGTCTTCGACTATGTTTCCATTATCGTCGACTCCTTTCCCAAATCCATAATCGCTATTAGTCACATAGCTATCTAAGTTTAATGTGGCGTTGTTCTTTAAGAAACCAGCGACAATATTTCCATAAACTGAAGCTATGTTAGGTTGATTTCCGACGCTGATTGCTGTGTTTATCTCACTAGCAATTTTTGCATAGTTTCCTTTGTATACTGTTTTGACTTTGATGTTAGGATAGATCTTGTTGAATCCCTCTATTACTTCTTGTTCATAGAAATATTCAGCAAAGCCAGTTTTATTTGCCGTAGCAGGATCTTTTGGTTCTATGTAGTTGTTCCACCAGGTTATGGTCGTATCTAAATTCTTGATATCCTCTATTTTATTCCCATCGCTGACTTGGCATGATGCTAAAACAGTTGAGCATGAGGCAATCAAACTCAACATGATAAAAAGACGTCTTGAAAAGTTTCTCATTTTTTTGCTTTCTCCGTTAAAAGTATGTTTGTTTGCATAGAAAGAATGGAATCTTATGTTTCTTATAGTTGAAACCATAGATTTTTTGCCTCAGCATTATAGACATTAATTGTTTCTTTTGAAAGAAAATATTAATTTGAAAATACTTTCTAAATAAAAAAGACCGCCATTTGGCGGTCTAGTATCAAAATTGATTCTTTACTTTAGACTTCTAGATTGCTCTATTTTATTTCTGATTTTTCTGTAATTAGTTTTATAGCTAACTAAACCTACTATTGCCATGGAAAGAAAATAGAGGCAACTAGCTAATACGATACAAGACAAAATGAATTCAAAAGATTTAGGATTAAACACTTTTGCTCTGGTGACATCGTATTTAAAACTAAGGAACAGCAATACTCCACCGATAATGAGAGAAATCAGTCCCAACATGAGATTTGCGAGTGATGAATTTTTCTTCTCTAAGATGACATCCTGTTCTTTGAACAAGAGTTCTTTATATTCTTTATTTTTCTTCTCTTCGAGGAGTGGCTTTTCCTGGCTTAAGAGTTCTTTCAAAGAAATCTTTTTCTTTTCATTTTGCTTTTTTTTCATATGGAATCCTTGTCTAACTAATACGAATCAATTTATTTTGAATTAAATTAATTATCCGTTGGAAACGACATCTGTGTAGGCAGTGGCGAAGGCATTGTTTACCAAAGTGGTAATTTGCTCATCAGTTGTTGCTTCGTGATCGTTGAAGACGGTGTTGATGATGTTTCCTACTGCAGTTCTGCACTTTGCGGAAAGATCGAATACAGGTGAGTTGTACCAACGATTCTCGGACGTGTACTTGCTTCCTAAGCTGAATGTTTGAGCAGAGTAGGTGGAAACCTTATCGCTGTAAGAGGTATTCTCATCTACGACATTATTGGACTTGGCAAGAATATTCTTGATGGTCTCAGTCTCGTATGAAGAATTACGGATAGGGAAGTAAGAAGTTTGTTTAGCCAATCTAGCAGAGTTTTCAGTGTTGGTTAAGAACTTGTAGAACAAGAATGAAGCGACATTTTGCTTCTCGTCACTCTTCTTGAAGAAGGTGAGTGAAGGTCCTTGAGCGATGACCTTGGACTTAGCAGTCGAAGGAGCTGATTTTGCACCATCGAAACAATTTACATCGATGGCAGGAGTTTCGTTCATAGAAGCTGTGAATCCACCTTTTCCAGATTTAAAGTCGGTGTTAGCAAAGTATCTTGCACCAGATGTGGATGTAATACACATGAAGATCGTTCCTTGGGCCATCATGGTTGAAGAATATTGGTGATATGTTCCCTCGGAAATAGGAAGTTGATTCTGTGTGCAGATAAGTCCTTCGTTGTTCCACTTCTTAAGTTGTACTACCAATGCTTTAGCCTGATCGTTGTTGAACAAGACTTGTTCAGCGACATTGGATGACTTGTTGGAGGTGTAAGGAATTCCCATCATCTCTGAGAAGGAAATATACATGTTCTCAGCAGAGTCATAACAGAAAGGAACTGCATTGAAATAATGGTTGGAGTCGTATTGGTTTTTAAACAAGCTAGGATAATCTTCTTTCATCTTTCTAGCGGTAGCAATCAACTCTTTGTAGTTGGTAGGAACTGAATATTTTGCCTTTGATGCTGCAGAGGTAGGTGCGACGTATGAAGCATTTCCATCCTTATCAGCAGAATCACTTCCAGCTTTTCCAGCTCCTTCTTTGTCGAAGACTGATTGATTGACTGCTAAAGTCTCACCAGACTTGGAGAAAGGCATTGAGTTGAACTTGCCATCAGAATATTGGTTCTTTTCTCCATTCAAATAGGATTGGTTAATATCGCTTTGAGCAGTGGAGGCATCATCGATGATGTTTCCATCAGCATCGACAGACTTTCCTAATCCATAATCGGAATTGGAAATGTAGTCATCCATGACCAAAGTGGCACCAGCCTTCATGAATCCGGCAACATAGTCACCATAAACTGAAGCGATGTTAGGAGTGTTTCCACCACTGAGTGATGAATTCAATTTTTTACCTATTTCGCTGTAGTTTCCTATGTACTTGGTGTTGACTTTGATGTTAGGATAAACCTTGTTGAATTCAGCGATAACTTCTTGTTCGAAAACATATTCTGAATAAGAAGTTTTGTTGAAATCTTCCTTGTTTTCAGGCACTTTGTAGTTGTTCCACCATGTGATGGTAGTATTCAAATTCTTGATATCTTCGATCTTGGAGCCATTGTTGACCTTACATGAAGCAAGAACGGTAGAACAAGAGGCGATGAAGCCTAACAACATAAGAGAACGTCTAGCAATGTTTTTCATTTTTTATTTTCCCCCTGGAAATTTATTGCTGTCGACTTTTATCTTCTAGTCTTTACACGTATGTCTTTAGAACCGGATTAACCTTTGATTCCGGCTCTTCCGACACCACGCATAATATACTTCCTAAATATTATAAACAATACGAGTAAAGGTACAACAGTGAGAACCGTTGCAGCCATCTGCCATGAATATTGAGTTTCAAATATTCCATCCTGGACTTCTTTTTGAAGAGCAGCACTTCTTAATGCCACAGATATAGAAGTAAAGCTGTCATTTGAAACTACGAGGTTAGGCCAAACGTAAGCGTTCCAGCTTCCAATCAAAGAAAGGATGAATATGGTTAGAAGTGTAGGGCTGGCGAGAGGAACCATCACTTTCCAAAGGTATGTCCAATCGTTCTTTCCATCGACTTTAGCTGCGAGATACAACTCGTTTGGAATTTGTTTGAATGTTTGTCTTAACAAATATATGTAGAAGACAGAACAAATGAAGGGCAAGGACATAGCTAAGTATGCTTGAATTCTTGTCTGATTTGCTGATATCAATTCGAGGTTTGACATGGCTTGATAGTTTGTGATGACCATCATTTCACCTGGAATCATCATTGTTGCCAAGAATATCATGAAGACAAAGTCTCTTCCATTGAACTTCAGTCTAGCGAAGGCATAAGCCGCTAGGATTGTTACCAACAATCCAAAGCATGTAGTCATTAATCCGACAATCAATGTGTTCATGACCAACTGCCAATAGTTGAATGAAGGATTGTTTATAGTCATCGAATAGTTATATGAAATGTTCTCTATAATATTTGTGGTAGAGAAGAACGCTCCGCTTCTCACTTCATCTTCTGTCATGAATGAAGAAGCAATCATATAGTAGAATGGGAACAAGACAATAATTGCTGCTGCTATCAAGAGGATATATGTTATGGCCAATCCGATGATATGCGTAACTTTGTCTCTTCTTTGAGTAAGCTTGACATTTTTCTGCTTGTTTGGAATCACCAATGTAAGGTGAGTTGATATGTTTACTTGTTTCATGATCAATAATGCACCTTCTTTTTGGAGACATACATCTGCAAGAATGTAAACAACAATATAATCAAGAACAGGATGACAGCTCCAGCTGCAGCTCTATCCATATGGGGATTGCTTCCTGATAGTTGATCGTAGATGTAGTAGACGACCGTATATAAGTCATGGACGTTTCCGTCAGCAGTATAGGATCTGTTGAATAATCCGATTACAGCGTTATATTCCTTGAAAGCTCCAATGAACGAAGTGATTGAAATATATAGAATCTGTGGAGAGAGTAAAGGAACTGTAATTTTCCAAATAGTCTTCCACTTTGGAGAACCATCCAATCTTGCGGCTTCATAATATTGCTTATCTATATTTTGTAATCCGCTTAAGAAGATAAGAATCTTATAAGGTAAGGCTGTCCAGATAATATAAAGACATAAGACGAACATTGAATTGAATCTATTCGCACCGACTAAAACCCAGTTTGTCGTCAAATTGAATAATTTGTTTATTAATCCACCCGTAGTGAACATCAACGAGAAGACCATACCTACTGCGATTACGTTTGTGACGTACGGCAAGAAGAAGACAGTCTGTAGGAACTTCTTCATGAATTTGATTGAATTAATCCCAATAGCTATTAATAAGGCCAAGACGACTGAGATTGGTACAGTTATAGCTGTGAGAATCAGAGTGTTGGGTAAAGCATATTGAATAAATTGGGTGTATTTTGAAGCCTCTATTCCAGGTACGACTTCAGTAATACCCAAGACTATTCCATAGTTTGAAAATGTCAATCCATCAAATGAACCAGAACGATAGTCGTAGTTTTTCATGAATGATATGGCAATTGTGTTCAAAAGTGGATATAAGGTGAATATTCCAAGAAGTATCAATGCCGGAGCTAGATATAGCCAACCCTTCCAATTGTTTTTTCTTTCCATAGATTAGAACTCGATTCTCTTTTCTGTCTCACCGTCGAACAAGAAAATCTTGGTAGGGCGAATTCCAAACTTCATATCGCCTATTGTAGGCTTCAAATCAGAATCGATGATAATCTTTATCTTCTCTTTTCCTACATGATTCTCGCTGGAACAAATCAAGGACAAGTCTCTACCCATTGTTTGGATTTGATCTACCTTCAATGTCAAGACTTTCTCTTCTTCACCTATCTGGTTTCCGAAGAGGAATCCTTCAGGTCTAATTCCGATATAAATGGATTTGTTATCAGCCAATTTGTCGGAAGTGAGTATCGTTTCGCTTCCAATCATGACCTTATGGTCTTTGATTTTTCCCTTAAATACGTTGATAGGAGGGTTACCTAAGAATTTTGCGACGAACAAGCAATTAGGATTTCTATACACCTCTTGAGGTTTATCCTGTTGCATAGCTACACCATTTCTCATGACGACTATGTCATCACAAATGGACATAGCTTCTTCCTGATCATGAGTGACGAAAACTGTTGTAATCTTTGTCTCTCTTTGAATTCTTTTGATCTCTTCACGTGTTTGAAGACGAAGTCTTGCATCTAGGTTACTCAAAGGCTCATCCAAAAGTAAAACTCTAGGCTTCTTGACCAAGGCACGAGCGATGGCGACACGCTGTTGTTGACCACCGGATAGTTCAGCAGGCTTTCTTT
>FR878767.1:20644-50173 GCA_000434395.1 Clostridium sp. CAG:568
TCAGCAGGCTTTCTTTCCAAATAATCTTCGATTTGGACAAGTCTTGCTACTTCTCTAATCATTGAGTCGATCTCATCTTTGGAGAGTTTCCTCACAACCTTGACTAAGTTTCCATCCTTTATAATCAAACCTTCATCTGTGATTCCAAATCCTCTATTCGCCTCTTTTGCTCTTTCCTTTTCTATGATTTGTTCATATTTGGAGATTAAGCTATTGGCTTTATTAACAGGACTTTTCTCTACATGAAGATTGAAGGAATAAAGCTTCTTTGCAACGTATTGAGATATGTGATATTCCTCACAAATAGCAAATACAGAGCTGTTTTTCTTGATGACACCAGAAATGGCAGAACCTTTTATAGTCTCTATTAATTTTGCTGGATTTTTCAAAACTTCAATAATCTTGTTGCCTTCTTCTACAATAAAATTTTTCTTGTTTTCCAGGACTTTAAGATTTGTCAAAGGAAACGCAATATTCTTGTAGACTGTCATATGAGGGTACAAGGCATAGTTTTGGAACACCAAACCAATACCTCTCTTCTCGGCAGCTAAATGAGTCACATCTTCATCATCGAACCAAATCTCACCGCTGGTAGGATCTTTCAATCCTGCCAACATGTAAAGAGTTGTAGACTTTCCACAACCAGATGGACCTAAAAGACCCATCAATTCACCATCCTTGATAGTGATTTTTAAATTGTTGACTGCAATAGTTTCAGGAATGTTTTTCTTAGCATTTCCTTCAAACTTTTTAGTCAAATCGTCTAGTCGGATTTCCATGAACCAGATTACCCCTATTTCCAATTTATTTTACTTTAATTATTGCTGATATTAAAAATGGTAGAGATATTGTAAGCACTTTAAACCATTAATCTTATTTGATAGATGGTTTCAACATCAAAAAAGGACTTCTAGTCCTTCTTTTTGTCTTCTGGTGTATATATATCGTTCTGAATAAAGCTTCTCTTAGTGGTGTTTTGCTGAGCTAGTTTATATTCGAATACATCCTTGTATATTGATTTGTTATCGATGGATACCATATAAGTATTGGTTATATAGTCGGATAGGGATTGATGTGCTTTAGATAAGACTGCCATGGTCAATGAGACTATAAAAGGTATAAAGAAGGACAGCAAACTCCCCCATAACTCGATTACATAGAAGAAAAGAAATCTCAATGTGAATTTCCACCATTTTACGCTGAGACCATTAACATCTATCAAAGCAATTTTTGTGGCCATCATTCCTAGAGTTTGCCTCGTTCTAACATTGAATAGTGGAATGACATAGCTGAAAATCAAAAAAGGAAATAATAATGTTCCTAAGACCGAGAAAGTATCAATCAATAATAATTGTCGATTTAAATTTCTGTATTCGTTATTCCAGGACATGTAGCTTAAAGCTTTTTGATATGAATCTTCATAAAAGCTTAAATAATAATCGTTATGCAATGAATCATCATAAATCTCGATTCCATCATTATTGAATAAGTTGTTATTATCATCACCTTTGGCATTCACTTTTAAATTCTTATATATTTCATTTCCTTCATTTTCATTAAAAAATAAATTAGAATCAAAGAAATAAGTCAAAGCATCATCATATTTCTTATTCTTTTCTTTTATTGTCAAAGCAGTGTCTTTAGATATGCTTTCTTTCAGTTGGATGATATGATTTGAATCATCTTTGAGATATAGATGAGAATTCAGTTGAATATCATCTCTTTGCTGATAGATGCTTTTCATAAAAGGAGAGACGCTTAGAAGGTAAAAAGTAAGTAGTAGAAATATGGTACCGGTTAACAATGATAAAAATGCATCTACTAAAAAAGCTGCGATCCTTCTTCCTAATGTTGCTCTTTCATATGTCAGTTCAATCGTTTCATTTTCCATCATCTTCACCTCCTTTTTTCACTACATTGTTTTCTACTTTGAATTCTTTAGTGTTTTTAGCGACGATCATACAAATTGTTTCACTCAATGTTTGATGGTTGTTTTTTCTAAATATCATCAAGAAGAATGAAACTATTACCAATAATAGACTGAAAATAGAAACATATAAAATATTGATAAATCCCCATATGTTAAATGTCAATAAGTACATTCCTTGAGTTCCGAACAAGATAAAGCAGGATAATGAATTGGCAGAGAATCCCATTATTAACATCAGCAACGATTTAATTAGTATTGATGATATCTTTAGTAGCTCATCATCTATAGTAGTAAACGCTAAACCAAAGACTTTAAATCCTATTGTTTTACCATCCTTAAAAATCAATGGAAACAATATATAACTAATAGCAGTGGCTAATATATAGCCGATGATCAAAAAAGACCCTCTTGTCATCAATATTGTATTTTTTTCGCTGTTGAATTTAGTCAATGTTTCTTTATAGGATTTCGATGTCTGAATATCGCTCATACAATCTTTATAGGCATTCCTATAATCAGTTTTAATTCTATCGTATATTATTTTTCCATTTTCATTCTTTGAATAAAGAATATAATCGTTCAATAGGGTAGCTGAATTTATATTTAGTATAGGGTAACCATCTTTAAATTCAAAATATGATTTGCTTTTTGGAAAAACTTTACTTAAATATTCATCTCCAATGTATGAATCACCTTCGAATAAATTCTTATTTTCAACTCTATAATTGTTGTAATAGTAGAAAATTCTATCAGTTTCTTTATCCATCTTTTTTTTGTCTTTATACTGATTCATTTTACTCAATGTTTCATCAGAAGACGAAGACAAAACGATTCCATATACATAATTTTCTACTATCTTATCTTCAGACATAAAAACATTTCCATCATCATATGATGAAAGATGCGAGTCATAGATTATTTGATAGAGATTTGTCTGAGCCTTTGAAGCCTCATCTTTTAAATTTGTATATGATGGAACTGCAAGGGAAATCAAATCGAACAAGGCGAAGAGAAGAATGGAAAAAACTAGTGTTAGACAATAGTCAAGAAAATAAGCCAAAGCTTTTTTCCCAGGCTTTGCCACTACTGCGGTGGCATATAGGTTTTCTTTTTCTCCACTTCCGTTATTTATCATTTTAATCTTCTACAAGATATTTCTCGGATCTTAAAGGTCTGTGCATCAATTCTTGCACTAAATCTTTAGGATTTTTGTTTTCGTATAAAGTTTCATAGACAGCTTCACAAATAGGCATATCGACTTCGTATTTTTTTGCTTTCTCATGGAGGATTTGTGCAGCTTTGACACCTTCGGCTGTCAATTTATTGTTAGCTAATACTGATTTGGCATCTAAACTTCTTCCTATTGCATTTCCTACTTGGAAGTTTCTAGATTCCATTGAAGAACATGTCAA
This sequence comes from Clostridium sp. CAG:568, assembly GCA_000434395.1. Taxonomy (GTDB): domain Bacteria; phylum Bacillota_I; class Bacilli_A; order RFN20; family CAG-288; genus CAG-568. The sequence continues at coordinate 23,987 of FR878767.1, forward strand.
TATCAAATCCCCTACACCAGTAAGACCATAGATGGTTTCGACTTTTCCACCAAGTTTTCTTACGAAATGCGACATTTCGACCAGTCCTCTAGTGATCAAACCAGATCTGGCGTTGGTTCCATAACCCATTCCAGCACATATTCCACTAGCCAGAGCGATTATATTTTTCATTGCACCACAAATTTCAGCACCGATTTCATCATCGTTTGTGTAAACTCTAAAATAATCGTTCGAGAATATTTTTTGAATTGTTTCAGCAGCCTTTTCATCATAAGAAGCTGCTGTAACAGTCGTCAATTCTCTTTTTACAACTTCTATAGCAAATGATGGACCGGCTAAGACGACTATAGGATGATATGTTGTGAGATTCTTTTTGATGATATCCCCCATCAAATCGTGAGTATTTGGATCGAATCCTTTGGATACTGTTACCAGGATTGCATCTTTCTTTATCAAATTATCTATTTGTGCAGTAGTTGAAGCTACGGCAAAGGTAGGAACAGCTATTATGACAACATCAGCATCTTTGACAGCTTCATTTATATCCATAGTAGCTTTCAATTTTGATGGAAATGTTATCAATTGGAAATAAGCTGAGTTTATATGTCTTTGTTGGATATCTTCTACTTGGCTTTTAACAATTCCATAGATGGTTACATCGTGTTTATTGTCGACTAGAACTTGTGCAAGGGCAGTTCCCCAAGCTCCAGATCCTAATACTGCTACTTTCATATTTTGAATCCTCCAGTCTGTTTCTTTCTCATAATGATTTTAACGGGGACGTTAGTCAATCCAAACTGAGTTCTAAATGTCGATTCAAGGTATCTAAGATATGAGAAATGCATGAAGTCTGGATTGTTGACGAATAAAACAAATGTTGGAGGATATGTATCGCTTTGGGTGGCGTAGTTGATTTTGACTCTTCCCCCTTTGAACAAAGGTGTTTCGTTTGCCAATTGAGCATCCCTTACAACTGTATTTAACAAAGATGTAGGTATACGTTTTCCAGCTTGCTCATGGACTATTTCAATGGCTTTGAAAATCTTATCGATATTTTGTTTGTTTTTTGCCGAAGCAAAAACGACTGGAACGTAACTTATGAAAGGCATCCATTTGATCAATGTCTTTTTATACTCTTCTTGTTCGTTTTGGCCATGCTCGTGTAAATCCCATTTGTTTATAACAATTATCATCGGCTTTGATTCTTCTAATGGAATTCCAGCGATATGCTGATCTTGGTCAGTTAGTCCGTAATCAGCATCGATAACCACTACCGCTACATCAGACTTCTCTACAGCGCTCATAGCACGTAAAGCTGCATATTTATCGATGGATTCATAAATTTGACCACGTTTCTTCAAACCAGCTGTATCGACGGCGACAAAGTTCTTTCCTTCTCTTGTAAAGGCCGTGTCGACAGCATCTCTAGTGGTTCCTTCCATGGAAGAGACGATGACTCTCTCTTCACCTAGCATAGCATTTACCAAGGATGATTTTCCAACATTCGGTCTTCCAATGATTGCAAATGAAATTGATTTATCGTCGCTTGAATCAATCTCTTCTTCTTTAGGAAATCTTGAACAAACTTCATCTAACAAATCTCCGATTCCTATACCGTGGATTGCAGAGATTACAAAAGGATCCCCGAATCCTAATGAATAGAATTGATATGCATCTCCCAATAAGGTTTGATCATCGATTTTATTTACGACCAATATGACCTTGTTTCTTACTTTCTTTAATAGCTTTGCTGCTGATAAAGTGTCGTCTGTGATTCCTAATCTTCCATCGACTAAGAAAAGAATCACATCTGATTCTTTCATTGCTATTTCAGCCTGAACCTTTATTTCTTTAGAAAATGGTGCATCCTTTAAAACGATACCACCTGTATCTATCAAAGTGAATTCTCTTCCCAACCACTCGGCTTTGGAATAAAGTCTGTCTCTAGTTATTCCTCTAGTCTCTGATACTATAGCTTTTCTTTGTTCCGCCAATCTGTTAAAAAAAGTGCTCTTTCCAGCAGAAGGCTCTCCTACTATTGCTACTTTTGGTAATATCTTCATTTTATTTCAGCTCCTCTAATTTATCTTTTATCAAATTCGTGGTGGCTTCGATTCCCTGCTCTAAGTTCATATTTGATGTATCTAATTCTATTGCATCTTCTGCTTTAACCATAGGATTCAAAGCTCTATGGCTATCTCTATAATCTCTGTCTTTGATTTCTTGAAGGATGGATTCATAGACGGGATTTTCACCTTTTTCTTGGAATTCCTTTACTCTTCTCATCGCTCTACATTCAGGGGTTGCTACCATGAATATTTTGATTTGTGCATGAGGGAGAACATTGGTTCCAATATCTCTTCCATCCATTATTACATTATGAGCAGTTGCAAATTCTCTTTGCTTTGCAACGAGAAATTTTCTTACTTCTGGAAAGGCAGAAACAGGAGAGGTCAATTTAGATATTTGATTTTCTCTTATTGCATGAGAAACATCTTCTCCATTGAGATAAACATGATCCTCGCTATCTAATTTTATGTCGATATCTTTTAGTGCAGAGGAAAGTTTATTTTCATCTAAAGGATCGAATCCTTTCTTTATTGCATATAGCGTGACAGCTCTATACATTGCACCAGTATCTATATAAATGTATCCAAGTTTTTTTGCTACAGCTTTAGCTACTGTAGACTTTCCTGCTCCTGCAGGACCATCAATTGCAATTGATATGAATGACATGTTTTACCTCTTTCGTTAATAATTCAAAGAAAAATATATTACAACAATAATTATGCCTAGACCTAATAAACCTATTATTACCCACATCCACCATTTCTTGAACAAATTTGTTATTTCTTTAGGAGAACCAGAAACCTGAGTTCCTTTTTTTTTCTTCTTGTTTTGTTCTTTAGGGGTATCTATAGTCTTAAACTCCTGAGTGGCCATCATCGCTCTTCTATGCTTGTATTTTCCATCCTCATTTAATAAATCTTCCAATGGAATTGACAAGGTGTTGTGTAAGACTTGTGGAGATTTAGGATTTGTATTTTGATGTCTCTCTTCATCGGATTTATAATTTGCATAATTTGTTGAATCTTCTTCGTCATCTTCATAGGATGTACTTTCTATTTTTTTCCTAAGTTCTGCATATTTAATAACTCTTGATTTTTTTTGTGGCATACTAAAGCACCTGGATAATAATATTATATAAAAAAGTAGTAATTATTAAGCTTTTAAATCTAAGGTTATTGTATTTTTATCTTAGTATCTAAGATTTTTCTATATCTTGTTCCCTAATATGTCTTGAGAAGACTTTAACACATAGTTAAACGAATTAATCTTTTCTATTATTGATGACGTAGAATATTCATCTTTGTTTGTTGATTTAATCAGGTTGATAATTCCATCAAAACATAATCTTGTTATCTCTAACAAAAAATCTCTATTTTGTGTTTGTTGAATTCCTATAGGGTGAATCGTTTCTCTTGACGACTCCATAAAAATAGAATAAGTGTCGAATGAAAAGTCTGGATTGAATGAATATATGATATTCATTTGTTCTTCTTTATTTAATTTATTCTCTAGCACAAATGGTCTTTCATTCTCAATTATAGTGTCACCAAGATTATAAGAATTTAAAGTATTTTTATCTAAAGAAAGACATTCATCATAAATCTGTCCTATATTCTCTCCTTTATTAAGTTTATTTTTAATGATTAAAAGGATGTTTAAAACATATCTAAGTATCGGCTCTTTAATATATTGAACTTTTATGGTCAAACCATTTAAATGTGTATCTATCAAATAGATAGACATAATAGCTTCTATCAATGGGTTGATAATTGATTTAAGTTCTTTATCGATATTTGTAGAACTGATTGTTCTTTCCAAATCATTTCCAAATCTAACTATATCGTCAAATTTTGACATTATCTGTTCATATGAATCGTTGTTAGCCAATAATGAAATATCGGTGTCTATGTTGAAGTTGTCAACTATCATAGATAAGGAACTAATAACCGAATTTAAAACACTCCCAAAATTTTTCTCGTAGGCTTCATATGTCTCCGGATTTATAAATTGATGGTTAACAACAATCATATTCATAAATGATGAACATAAATCATAAAAACTAGAAGAATTGCCAAATGCCTTCTTAACTATATCTCTGTATGTTTTGTCTTTCTTTGTGAAAAGCAATGTTTTTTCTTTAAAGCTTTTAATTGCTTGTTCCTCTAGTTTGGATTGCTTCATGAATTCAAGTTTGGATTTGTTGAGACAATACTTATCAATAATCATATCTGGATTTAAGTATTCTTTTTGAAGCTGAAATAACTTGTAGTTGTCTTCAGTCAGGTTACTTGATTTACTTATAATCAAAAGACAGATGCTTTCCATGATTCTATTGGACAACATATATGTAGTCATGCTGTTTAAATCTAAAGATATATCTAAGCAGTCGCATAAGCCTAATGAATCTAATATCATTGATTTAGTTATTGCTTTTTGAAATTCTAGTTTTTCGATTTGATCATCTGTTTTTTTATTATCTAACGGCTTTAATGCTGATAGTAAAGGGTCTCCAAATTTTTGGAGAAAACCTTCCTCTTTATCTGAATTGTTGTTTTCCATAATGAATCTTTCTACAAAAAAAGTCATGGCGATATAACCATGACTTCTTTTTGTCTAATTATTAGGCAACCTTGTTAACAGATGCATCGAAGATGGAATCGATAGCAGCCTTAATAGCTCCATCAAATTCTTCTTCGGTCTGTTGAGCACGGAGGTCAGCAAGCAAAGCACGGCTGAAGGAAGCAATGATTCCAGGGCACTTCTTGAGCTTTTCGTTTGCTTCGTCGCGGCTGTATCCACCAGAAAGAGCAACGATACGAACCACATGGGGATCGTTGAGAAGCTCATCATATTGGTGAGGATTCACAGGAATAGCAATCTTGATCATGATCTTTACTTCAGGATCCAAGGTAGCGAGATGCTTCTTGAACTCTTCGGTCATGAGTTGCTCTGACTTCTCACGGTCAGGAGCAGTGATGGTGCACTCAGGCTCGAGAATAGGTACAAGTCCGTGCTCGGCGATTTGTTCACCGATAGCGAATTGTTGATCGACAATAGCCTTTATACCTTGCTCATCGAAGTGGTTGATGACTGAACGCATCTTGGTTCCGAAGACACCGTGAGAGACAGCTCTCTCCAAAAGGGCATCGAGGTTGGGAATAGGCTTCATCAAGCGGACACCATGCTCTTCATCAGCAAGACCCTTATCACACTTGAGGAAGGGGACGACATGCTTCTTCTCCCAGAGATATTCGGCGGTTCCGAGTCCGTCGATGGTACGATCCATGGTCATCTCGAAGAGAATGGCACCCATGATCTTTTGTCCGTTGAACTCGGGGGATTTGATGACACGTGTTCTCATCTCGTGTACGAGGTCAAACATTTTAGCCTCATCACGAACACCATTGACGGTGTAGACATCCTCTTCGATTCCGTAGCCCTTCAAAGCCTTAGGGGTGGATCCACCAGACTGGTCGAGAGCTGCGATGAAGCCCTGGCCGTGTCCGGCTTGTTCGAGCTTCTCAGCATCAATTTCATGTAAACGATTCATTTTGGAAATATTTCCTCCGTTGTTAATTTTACCATGTAATCAAATAAAGGTTGATAAAATCTTTATTTTTCTAAAATACCTTGTAGCTTATAAAGCTATTGTTGCTAAATATTATGAATTTTAACGTTTTTTGCTTCCTCTAATGCTCCACTTTTCAATTCATATATCTTATCTGCTATGTCCAATGTCGATTCGCTATGAGAAACTATGACAATAGGAATTTCTTTTGAAATTTCTTTAAATGTTTTTAGCATTATAGATTCCGTCAAACTATCTACATTTGAGGTAGGTTCATCCAACAAAATCAGATTTGGATTTCTCAGCAAGATTCTAGCAAGACCAATTCTTTGCTTTTCACCTGTTGAAATGTTTAGATTCTCATTGTCGATATATGTATCTAATCCGTTCGGCAATGAATCGACTAGTTTACTTATCGAGGCTCTTTCTAAAGCGTGATTAATTTCATTGTCAGTCGCATCGGGTTTGGCTTCAAGCATATTGTCTCTTAAACTTTCTTTGAACAAATAGGTATCCTGTTCCATCGAAGCTATCGATTGTCTCAATGAATTTGAATCTATTTCATCTATTTTTGATTTGTTCCAATATATGGTTCCGTCTTCAACTTTTCTATGATGTTTAATTAAGTTTAGTAGGGTTGATTTTCCGTTTCCAGATGGGCCTTTAATGCCAATTATTCCATTGCTAGGAATTGTGAGATTGATATTTCTTAAGACGATTTTGTCTTTTTGATCTGGATATGAATAATTTAGATTTTCAATTTTTAATTCACTAAGTTTGCCCGCCTTAATATTGCTTTCTCTTTCTTCAACTTCTGGTTTTTCTTCAATGAGATTTAAAAATCTGTCTGCACTAGCGAATGTGTTTGATAAACTTCCCGGTAATGCTCCTAAGGCTAATGCAGGTCTAAAAGCACCAGGCATCACTAATATTGCTAATAGTGGATAAATAAAATTTATTTTACCGTTTATAACATTTATTATCGCCATTATAACAAAGACAAATCCGGCAAGTCCAAGCCATAGTTCATTTATTCGTCCTTGGAATCCGTTTTTCCATTTAATCTCAGAAATGGATGAATTTAATTCTTTTGATTTTAAGTCAACTTCTTTTAACTTTTCATTTTCTTTACCTGTAGTTACTATTGGCAAAGTACAATCCAAACTTTCCATAAAATATGCTGAGAATTCAGCATATTGTTTTCTTTGCTTATTTCCAGTGTTTCCAATTATCTTAAAAGAAATTATAGGAGTAAGAATTCCTATTATTAAATAAAAGCTTAAATAGATGAGACTCAATTGCCAAGCACCAAAGCAAATTCCGATTATAAATATTGTTAATCCTGATAACAGTGCAATCAACATAGGGCTTAAGGTATGTGCATAGAATACTTCCAAAGTTTCTATATCGGCTGTCATCAAGGAAAGCATATCTCCGTTTTTCTTCTCTTCTAGCTTGGCTGGAGCAAGTCTTTCTAACGCTTCATAAACATAATGTCTAATCTCGGCCAACATATGGAATGCAATATTGTGATTTAAATATTGTTCAGCATAACGCATCGGCCCTTTTAAGACTCCAAAAACAATTGCCAAAATAGCCCATACATAATATGGGACTCCTGTCGATGTTCCGATGTTATATATTTGATTCAGTCCATCATTGATAGCTAATGCACAGAATAAGTACATAGCTACTGAAATGCATTCGCTTAAAGTACCTGAAATAGAGGCTAGTAGGTCCAACATTTTTAATCTTGTGGACATCTTGGAGAACAAGCCTTTCATCAAGGCTATCTTAGATCTTTTATTCATGATTCACCTCCATAGATTGTTTTTCATACATGGATTTATATTCACCATTCTGATTTAGAAGCTCTTGTTTAGTTCCTTTTTCTACTATTTTAGATTCCTTCATCACAAAGATTTCTTTTGCATTTTCAGTTTCTACTAATCTATGAGATATCATTAAAACTATCGAATCTTTTGCTAAATCGTATATTTGAGAATCGATTTTTTCTCTAGATTCTTTGTCTAAGGCTGAAGATACCTCATCGAATATCCAAATCTTATGATATACGGAAAGGCTAGCTGACATTATGAGTCTTTGTCTTTCCCCAACTGATATATTTTTGGAGAATTCTTTTAATTGATAATCCAATCCTTGAGGATTGTTGTACAAGTCTTTGAGTCCGAAGGCATTCATTCTTTCCCTTATTTGATCATCATTTAAATTTGAATTGTAGAAGTGAAAAATTTCTCTTATTGAACCGCTAGGAATAGATGCAAAACCTTGAACTAATCCTATATTTTTGAAAAAGCATTGCTTAGAAATATCTTGTATCGAGCAATTCCCATATTCAACTTTTCCACTTGTAGGAATTAAGCTTCCCATCAATAGATTTGCAAGTGTGGATTTTCCACTTCCGCTGATTCCAACTAATCCATATAGTCCATTTTCTTCTATGCTGAAGTTAATACCATCAACTGCAATTTCCTTTTTACTATCCGGATATTTGAATGTGACATTGTCAACTTTTATATCAAAGTTGCTAGGTTCTTTATCTCCCCATTTAGGCTCAGGTAGATTTAGGAAGGATTTTATTTTCTTTAAAGCAATCATACCTCTGCCAGCAACCATCGCCAACGAGGCTACATTTCTCATAGGAATAAAGAACTGAAATACGATTAATATGAAAAATATAGCCAATGACCAGACTTCTGATGTATTTATGTTGGCACCATAATATAAAGAAATGGCCATTCCACTTCCTACACCACCGAACGATATCAAATCTAGTATTGTCAGTGATACTAACTCGGTGATTAATACTTTCATGGTTATCTTTCTAAAATCTTCACTCTGTTCGTCCAAAAGTTTGCCTTTCCTTTTGGATGTGGAGAAATCTTTTAATATTGTTAAACCTTTTAACACATCTGAAAATGTGCTTCCCATTTTAAGATATACATCCCAATATTTTCCAAATACTTTGCTAATCGACATGCTCATAATTCCTATCATCAAGGGGATAAAAGGAAGGATGACTATCATCGAAGTTCCATACACCCAAGACATTGGTGAAGCAAAGCTTATTGTAAAGTTAATGATTAAACAAATTGCAAACATTAGCAAAGGCATAGTAAGTCCGTAAATAAGACTTGGAAGGAATCCAGTAATGAAGCTATCCAATTCCTCCACTCCTTCTAATGCCATAGTAGTCAAGGAAGAATGAGGCAGATAGTGATTTTTTATCGTTCCTAATTTCAGTGTCTTTTCATATGTTGCACTTCTTAATTTTGCTCTAGTTCTACTAGACAAGTTTAAAGATACTCTGTCCTGTATGAGTGATAAAACAAAAGATAAAATTAAACATATAATTCCAAGACAAAATGGAATGATGTAGTCACTGAATTCTTTAGCAGCTTTGACAGTCGCCAAGTAAAATGAATAGGCCATACACCCTGAGAAAAAGACATTGGATAGAGTGACTAAAATCATCAATAAGCTGATGACAAAAACGGACAATCCTAGTCCCTTGGTCAAATCTTTAAATGAGTTTTTATCCATAAGGCACCTCTTTTTAACCAAAGCTATATTAGTATTCTTGAAAATTTAAGCAAGTTTGATAGTAAAAAGTTATTTGTGCTACTTATGTGATAAAATTTTATCCATTAATGAGGTATAAAACATGAATCAGCAAAAAAGACTCGTCTCTATACAAGATATTTCGTGCACTGGTAGATGCTCACTTACTGTGGCTTTACCTATTATTTCTTCAGCTGGAATAGAAACAGCAGTTATTCCAACTGCCGTTTTGTCCACTCATACTGGTGGCTTTACAGGATATACTTTTAGAGATTTAACGGATGATTTTGAATCTATTGAAAACCATTGGCAAACTTTGAACCGCCCATTTGATGCTATTTATACTGGATACTTAGCACCTAGGCAAGTGGATTTGGTCAAAGATTTTGTTAAAAAGTTCAAAAAGGAAAGTACATTGGTTCTCATCGATCCAGCAATGGCTGATGGAGGAAAGATGTATCCCGGATTCGATTTGGAGTTTGCAAAGAAAATGGCCGGCTTAGTTGCTATGGCTGATATTACTGTTCCAAATTTGACCGAGGCTTGTTTTATGTTAGGAATAGATTATCCTGAATCATATGATAAAGAGTTCATCCATGATATCCTTCTTAAATTATCTGATCTTGGACCTAGGTATGCTGTTCTATCTGGTGTTTCATACAATAAAGGAAAAGTCGGAGTTGAATGCTACGATGGAAAGCTAAAAACTTTTACTTATTTCGAGACTACTGATGTAAAAGGTTATTTCCATGGTGCAGGCGATATTTTTGCTTCTGCTTTAATTAGTGGATTGCTCAATGGACTTTCTATCGGTCAATCATGCTATTTGGCTCATGATATGGTTCATTCATCGATTCTGAATACATTGAAAGACCAAGAAGATGATATGAAGTTCGGCTTACATTTTGAGAAAGCTATTCCTGATTTCATCGAGGAAATTAAAGATAGAAAATCAGGAAAGCTTGTCGATTCTATTTTTGACTAAATTAAATGGAGGAACATACTTGTGGACCACATTACAATTACTATTAATACCACTGACGAGGAACAAAGAAAGGCTAAGAAAAAGAAGAAATTCCTTATCACATTGATAAACTCAGTGATTGAACCATTTTTCATTGCTGCGATGATTTCGATTTATATTTTGATCTCTGCTTTTTGTCCTAATATGATGTCACCTTCTGGATTTACACCTTGGGCTTATCTATGGCCTATTATTTTCTTGGCTTGGGTTGTCCCAGAAACGATGCGTGCAATTGTAGAAAAGAAAATCACATTATTTCCAATTTGGGCTTTGACGCTATTCTTTTATTTGTTCTTTGGCTTTTACTTTGTCAACGGTTGGGCCATATATTGGCCTTTCTGGCTTATGATTCCCATTTTCTATTTGATTGCTGGTTCAATAGAAAAGGCTATTAAGACTTTCAAAGAATATAAGAGCGGAGAGTTCTAAAATGACTAGATACGAGGCTTATATAACTCTTTATTATGCTCTTTCGAACGAGGCTGGCAAAGAAGATGGACTCAATGAAAATCTAAATAGGTTTTTGGAAAGAATGAACCCATTTTCAAGTTATTCCGAATCCTCTAGCGATGAAGATATTTATATAAGATTTTGTGAAAAATGGGACCGAGTAGGTTCGACAGTTACTTCTAACTCCCAAAATGGTGGTTATACTTTTTGCAAAGTATTTATCGATACTTTACCCAAACGTGTCAAGGCTTTTGATGATGTTAAGAAATCCTTTCTTTTCATAGATCAAAATGATTGGAATGAAGCTTTGAAATTACAAGCTTACTCAGGAACCTATGAACTACTTTTTTGCTTGCTTTCTAAACATGCCGACAAATCTAATGAAAAATTGATTGACTATCTAGTTGAGATGGATCCATTCTCAGACAAGTTTCAAAACGAAGGCTCAAATGTTTGGAACAGATTTTATGCATTTGTATCTGACTTCGGATTCGACGGGCCTGATTATGTAACTGCTTCCAAATTTGTAAATTCAGAGAAATTAGATTTCCTGTTTGATACCTTTAATGAGATTAAAGAAAGTGAATGGGATGATTTGAGATTTAATTATCCTTATTCCTTTAGGATGAAAGAATAGGTACAACCTTTAGATACTATAAAAGTTGGCTATTTAATTAAAGAATTTGCTTTTTTTGGTATTAAAGAAAAAAGATGATTTTTAATGTTTTGATAGGGCTTTCTTAGTATAATAATAGCGAAAAGAGGAATAAAGCCATGAAAATTGAAATCATTGGAAAAGGTTTTGAAGTAAGTCCTGCAATGAAGGACGCTACTTTGAAGAAGCTTGAAAGAATAGATGGACTTTTCTCTGGTAACCCAGATGCAACCGTTGTCTATTCAGTTCACCCTTCAAACCAGGCTTGCGAAATTACAGTACGTGACCGCAAGACCGTCCTTCGTGCCAAGACCCGCGGTACTTCCGCGTATGAATGCCTGGATTTGACATTGGATAAACTCGAAGGTCAGTTACGTCGCGTAAAGACCCAAGTAGAAAAATCGAAGAAGAAATCCTCCTTCAACGATGTCATTCGTTTCGAGATGGTTAAAGATGATGTGGAAGAAGCTAAGGCGCCTGTGAATATCGTTCGCCACAAATTCTTGACTCCTGATCATATCGACGCTGATGAAGCGATAGCTAGAATGGATGCCTTGGGTCATTCCTTCTACATTTATGTCGATTCAGCTACTGGAGATACCTGTGTTCTTTATACCAGAGAAGATGGTGGATTCGGCGTAATCGATGTTAAGGAATAATTATCTTAATTTATGAAAGAGACCGCTTGAAACGGTCTCTTTTTAAGTTATGATATTCCTGATTAACATTGGAGTTACAAGATTTTATATGAAAAAACTATTAGCCGTTGATTTGGATGGAACTTTGTTTTATCCACAACGCCGCTTTGCACTAATGACTAGGAAGAACCTTAAATTCCTTAAAGATTTCATCGCTGATGGAAATGAAGTGGTTGTAGCCACAGGAAGAAATTGCAGGATGCTGAAAAAAATTGAAAAAAAGCTAGGCACTAAATTAACAATGATCGGATGTAAAGGTTCTTTTACAAGAACAGATGATAAATTCTTGGCTTCTTATCCTTTGGATTCTAAAAAGGCTGCTTCTATATTTGTCGAAGCCAGCAATAGATTTGGAATTCAAGCTTGGACTTTGATGGATGACTCTGAATATAACTTTATTTATTTTAATGTCATTCCGAGAATTTCTACCATCCTATTGAAAATTCATTATATTTTGAAATTCCAATATAAAGAGTTGACAAATGTGAACAAGAAGAAGTTCGTTGAGAGAATTAAGAACGGTCCTGTTTATAAGCTTATGCCTGTATTTGGTTTGGGCAAAAAAGCTGAAGCCAGAGCTATTGAAGCAAATGGTCCTTTAAATGAAATGTTCTCGGATTTTGCGGAATTGGCAATAAGTGGAACGGTTATCGAAATTACATCTAAAGGATCCAGCAAAGGAAATGCCTTGATGGATTATGCAAAATCAAGAGGATATTCTATTGATGATGTTTATTGTGTCGGTGACACATCTAACGATATCTCCATGTTCAAACAATTCCCACATTCTTTTGTCATGGCACATTCACCTAAGTGGGTTAAAGACCACGCATGTCATGAAGTTAATAGAGTCTCAGATATTAGAAAGTATATTGACAATCCTAATTTGACCGAGAGTGATATGAATTTCTTCTTAAAGCATAAGGATGATCCAATCAAGCCAAGATAAAAAGATTATTTTCTTTTTTTGTTAGTACCAATCCAAACCAAGAACTTATAATTGGTATTAAGTTGATATTTTTAATAGTTAATTTTATGAGTAATATAATTCATTTCGTGTCAAATGAAAAACCTTTGGAGGAATAAAATGATTAAAGTTAACAATCAAGAGCGTTATGTATTTGGAATTCTTGAGATCGCAATGGTAGTCAGAGATACCTTGGAATATTTCGTTGCCAACCCTCAAGGATACGATGTTGGTAAATATCAGGCAAGACGCGAGATATTGAAGAATATGACTGCTTCCAACTCTCCTTTCTATTCTTTCTGTGCTCAAAATGGTCTTGGTTACAAGACTGATGAGAAAGGCAAGGAAGTTCTCGATGAATCAGGAAAGAAGATTAAGAACCGTGGTCAACTTTTGATGGATAATCTCAACGACTTGTTTGAGACTGTCTATGGTGAGGATGCTCGTTTTGTTCGTGTCATCGACAAGAAGTTGACTGTCGATCCTTCCTATTTTGTACCTGTCCTTTCTGAAATCACTGGTATCCGTGAGACATTCAATGATGTCATCGACACAATAGTCAAGACTATCGACAAGACTGATGCCACCCTTTTGGATGAGAAGTTCAAGGAATTAATCACTCTTGAAGCCAAGTATGCTCGTGCAATTCAGCTCAGAATCATTTCTCTTCAATTGAATACTTTGTTCTTGAAGTTTAATAACGATACTCGTAACTATATCAAGACTCTCCGTGAAACTACTTCAATCGATCCTACCACCGATCCATCATTCAAACCTACCGATGATCCTACCGTCGCTTTGGATAACAATGAAATGGGTAAGGTTTTGGCTATGATGCGTTTCACCATCGATAAGTCCAAGACCCGTCAACCTGAGCCTGAGTTCCAAGCTCTCACTGACAAGATGACTCAACTTTCTGGCGGATTTTCTGGAAACCCCAAGATTACCAATCTTGAGGAATTCATGAAGGAATTTGCGGGTGTTTTCATCCCTACCATCAATGAAGTCGGTGCTCAATTAACTCCTGTCTTTGCTGAAGTTTTTGAGAGCATCCGTGAGTATGAGGTGGGATTGAAGAATGCAAATGGTGAAACTGTTGCTCAACCTGCTCATGAACCTGCTTCTTCTGAAGAGAAGCTCTCTGATGCCTTGAAAGGTGACGAGACCACTACCAACGATCCTTCTGTCAATAAGTAATAAACTGTCGATTTGTTCAATTAGTTAGGAGGCTTAGATTATGGCTGAAAACGTAAAGAAAAATAGGAAACCTTTTAATTGGTCTCTCTTTTGGGAAATATTCTGGCTTTGTTTATTCGGAATATTCTTCGTGGGGGGAGTTGTGTTTGGAATTCTAGGTGTCTATTGCAACAATGTCCAATGGGTCACCAATGATGCCTTGTACAACAGCCAAAAATCATTTGCCACCTGGCTCAATTGGTCTTTCATCGGAATGGTCGACTATAGAATTTTCGGCGTGATACTCATGGCTATTGGTGCTATCGGAATCTTGATTGACATGTTTGTATATGCCAACAAGTACGACAGAGAAAAGCTTGTCAAATCTAGAAGACAAGAGAGACTCAAAGCTCTTATGGCTGATGAATCTATTCTTCTAAAGAATGAAGGAAAAACTGGAATTTCTAAAGAGGAAACTCAAGAGAATAAGTAGTAGAATAAAGGCACTTCGGTGCCTTTTTTATATGAACAAAAAAACAAACTATCCATCGCTTCTTTCTTATAACATGTCAAAGATTAGAGGCTATAACAATAATTTAGAAAGAAAACTAAGGAAAGAGATGCGTGCTAGAGGTATCTATGGGTATAGAATTGATGATAAGTCAGTCTTAGGAACTCCAGATATTTGTTACAAGGGTTTAAAAATCGCCATATTTGTCGATGGAGATTTCTGGCACGGGTTTGATTGGGACAAAAGGAAATGCCAGTTGACGACTTTAAATAAAATGTTTTGGATAAACAAAATAGAAAGAAATATGGAAAGAGATAGGCAGATAACTTATGCTTTAGAACAAAATGGCTGGACTGTACTTAGATTTTGGGAACATGAGATAAACCAAGATAGTCAAGCATGTGTTCAAAGAATTGAAGAACAAGTTAAATTCAAACGACTGTTATCTGTATTTAAACCACTTTAGTGATTTGTATTTAAATACAAAAAATATAATTCCTTTTATGCTTTAATTGTTTTGATTCATAGAGTAAAATAACGGCATGTTCTGGAGGAGTCAATGTCACTTTTTAAAAATAGATTTAAATTGACTGAGCAAAGAAAAAATGCTAGTCAAAAAAAAGTGGAAACTGTACCTTTTGATCAAAGAGAAAAGGTTTATCCTTTATCTATGGTCGTAACTATTTGCAACCGTCATCAAGATTTGTTTTTCATTGACAAATATGCGGAATTAGGTGCTAGTCTAAGTCTTACTCTTTATGCTTATTCAAACCCTCCAGAGGATATAGTTTCTCTATTAGGATTTGTAAATACAAAGAAGGATATTCTCATAACTATAACTAGAAGCGAGTACGTAGATTCTATGCTTGAGGCTGCAGAAAATAGATTCTTAGTTTCCTCTGAGGCTAAAGGAATTGCATTCTCATTGCCTATTAGTGGAGTTGCAGGAATTAATTCTTATAAATTCTTGGCTGATAGTTTGAAAGAAGTTAGATTAGAAAAAGAAAGAAAGGAGGAAGCTAAATAATGGAAAACGAGAAATTGAACAAAGATTTTACTGAGGCTTTAAAAGAAAATTCTGAAAAGAAATATGACATGATTTTAGTCATTGTCAACAAAGGTTATACTGATTTAGTTATGGAAGCCGCTAGAAGAAATGGCGCTAGAGGTGGAACTATCATGACTGCTAGAGGAACTGGTAATCCTTCTATTGAAAAGTTTTATCAGGTGACTATCACACCTGAAAAGGAAATTGTTTTGATTTTGGTGGATAGAACAATTACTGACAAAGTTTTAAAGGCTGTTTATGATTCTTCTGGATTGCAGACACCTGGTCAAGGAATAGCATTTGCCATTCCTGCCGGTAGGACAGCTGGATTGACAGCTACATTGAAGGAAGCAGAAGATGAAGCCAAAGAATCACAAGAGGAGGCTAAGTGATCGATATGGATGTTATATTTGGAAAAATACCTGTATTAAATGCTTTGGAAAATACTAAGAAACCAAAAGTTGTTTATTTATTGAATACTTCACCTGACAATAAAATCAGGTACATGTGTGAGAAGAATTCGGTAAGATATGATTTAGCTCCCAAACAAGTGTTGGAAAAATATGCCGGAAAAGGAATGAATACACAAGGTGTGGTCGCTTTGATAGACCCTTATGAATATAAAGATCTTGATGAGGAATTGGATAAAGTCTTAAAGAAAAAGAACCCACTTGTATTGATGCTGGATGAAATCCAAGATCCTGTCAACTTTGGATCTGCCATTAGAAGTAGTGCAGCTTTTGGAGTTGATTTCATAATCGTTGGAAAGAATAGGCAGGTCGGAGTTACTCCTACCGTTGTGAAAATTTCAACTGGTGGAAGTGAATATGTGCCAATAGTACAAGTCACTAACTTGTCTAGAACCTTGGATGAATTGAAGGAAAAAGGATTCTGGACTGTCGGTGCAGCCGGGGAAGGTGATAGGTACTACGATGAAGTCGATTATAATGGCCCTATATGCCTAGTTATTGGAAATGAAGGCAAAGGCATTTCTATGATGCTAAAGAAAAGATGTGACTTCATAGCCAAGATTCCTATGACAACAAATATAACATCTTTGAATGCCGCAGTTGCCACGGCTGTCTTCTTAGCTGGCATTGTTTCGTATAGACGAAAGAATTCAGCTGAATAATTACTTTTGAATTTCCTCAGTTAATGGTTTGAATTGAGAAATAGGAGCATTGCAAGATGGACAAGAGTCCATCTTTTTCAGTTCTGTCTTTTCAACTTTTTGTCCACATATCATGCATTCAAATATAGTTTTATCTTTTTTCATAAATTTACCTCATCAAATTCTAAATTATTATAAACCAAATAAAGGAACGAAATAATGAAATGATTCTATTCATAAATAGGTGGAGGAAAACATGATGAAAGATAATAATGATGATCTTATAGAGTTGTATGCAATAAGAGCTAAGGATGATAAAAGCTCATATGATTTATTAGCTGAATTACTATATCCAGACATGAAGAAAATTTGTGGCTATTTTTGTCATTACTATAAAGGACTAGACGAGTCGACAGTAATGTATCAATTGAATAATGTTTTGAATTATTGTGTTGAGAACTACGACAATAAGGAAGGAAAGTTTATATTCTTTTGGCGTTTTATAGCTAAGAAAACAATGGCTAGATTTATGTCGAAATGGGTAGCGAAGAGAAACAACGAGTTGAATTACTTGGAGTCGGTCAAATTTGATCCTACTTTTGAAATTGCGAATAATGAATATATCTCTGAAGATTCATTATTTTTGAAACAAGCTATGATGGATTTTGGAAAAGACTCTCCATCTATGATGAGCAAGACCATTGCTCTACTTTGGTCCATAGGTCTTTCTCCTAAGGATATTGCTCCGATTTTTGGCTTGACTCCTTTAGGGGTTAGACGCTCGATAAAAAAGGTCTTGGCATTTATTCAGAAGAAAAGAGAAGAATATAAGGACATAAGCAACAAATCTTGATAAAATATAAATAATAAGGACAGGTACTTTTTGTATGTCATTTAATTCTTTTGGATTATTCACAAAGTTTGCTGCTTCTAGCTCTGTTTCTTCTACAGATAATCCTTCGACTCCTACTCAGCCAACTGATGTTTCTAATTTCTTTCAAAATATGTGGTCTAAAATAGTCGATTTCTTCAAGAATGAAGCTACAAACCTTCTTTTGAAAATTGCAATCGCTATTCTTGTTATAGTGTTGGTACATTATCTCAACAAACTTATAGACCATATAATCTTTAAATCTTTGCATAGAACTAGAAAGAAAAAGAAGAATGGCATAGAGATACAACCTTTGGATGTTTCGGTCATATCTTTCATTCAAAGCGTTGTTAAGTTTGTTATATGGATAATTGTTGTGTTTATTCTTTTATCTATGTTTAATTTTGATATTTCTAGCCTTGGAACAATCTTAGCTGGAGCTGTTGCAGGTATTTCATTGAGTTTGCAATCACTTATCTCTAACTTTGCCTATGGTGTTGTAATTATTTCAAGCAGGATGGTCAAAACTAATGATTATATTATCGGTGAAGGATATGAAGGTACTATCAAATCCATAAATATGCTTTTCATAATACTTGAAACAGTAGATGGCAAAAAAGTATTCGTTCCTAATGAGAAAGTAGCTACCAGTCCTTTACAAGACACATCTTCAGTTCCTGTCAGAAGCCTTCGTGTCGATTTTAGGGTTTCTTGTTCTGCTGATATCGATGTGTTGAGAGCTGATTTAACTGAGCAATGCAAACATGAGAAGAGAATTATGCAAGATAAACCTATCGTACTGTTAGCTACTGATTTGGATGGAAGTTCCGTTGGTCTATCGTTGAGAGTATATGTCTCTAATGAAGATTACTGGGATGAGTTGTATAGCCTTAATGAAATCATAGCTAAGACTTTGAGGAAGTATAGCTATCCTTTAAGTCAAAATGCTCTTTCTATTGTAGACAAGAGAAAAGGTGTTGATATTGCTCCCGCTAAGCAATTCAATATTCCTAATACTAAGTAAGAAGGATTGATTTGATGTCTAAACCAAAGGCTTCTATCATAGTTCCAGTCTATGGGGTCGAACAATATCTTGCGGGATGTTTAGATCCCTTGATGAATCAAAGAACTACTATTCCTTATGAAGTCGTAATTGTCGATGATGGATCAAAAGACAACTCAGGGAAAATTGCAGAATCGTATCATCAAAAATATTCAAATATTGTCAAAGTTATTCATACAGGAAATCAAGGACTTCCAATGGCTAGAAATGTCGGAATTAAATATTCTCGTGGTGAGGATATAATGTTTTGTGATTCCGATGATATTCCCTCTATTGATTTTGTATCTATATTGGAGGAAACACTTCATAAGAAAACGGATGTCGAATGTGCCAACGCTGGATATATGAGTATGGATTTCAAAAGTAATGTTCATAATTCATTCTCTAAAACAAATGCTTATTTAGATGGGTATACTGCAGCATGTAGATTGCTGAATGATATTGTCTTGAGAGCTTATGTTTGGTGCAAGGCATTTAAGAGAGAGCTATTAGAAAAACAGGGAATCCAGTTTTATCCATATAGAACTACTTTCGAAGACCTTCCTTTTGTTTTCTCTTGTTATCTTTCAAGTAAAAAAGTGCAATGCACAAAAAAGATTGTATATACTTATAGAACATCTAGACCTGGATCTATTTTGAATGGTGGAGTCAAAAAAGACAGATTGCTAACTCATTTATCAGCTATATTTGCTTGTAGATCCTTTGCAGAAAAAGTTTTGGGGAAAGATAAAGCTGTTGAAATGTTTGCAAATAGAAAATATAGATTCTATGCTCAAATGATTCCTGATACAGAATTTTTTGGTGAAGATAAAAGACTAGCCCTAAAACAAAGTAGAGTTATAATAAATCAATTATTGAAACCTGTTCTCCCTGTAAAAAATACATTTTTAGAGAAGGCTTGCAAGGCTTATGGCGGTGATGACTTTGATATGGTAGATGGAGAAACTTTAGACCAATTATCGAAATTGGTTAAAGAAAATAAGCAATAATAAAACTGAATTAACTATTTCTTTTATAAACTTTAAATCTTTAATCTTTCATATTTTTATTGCTCATTAGATTTCTGTCAACTAAATATGCAATCTATGTATTTGATACGGGACAAATAGGATTGTGTATATGCAAGGTTAAAATTTCAATATACTAATTTTTCTATTTTAGTGAACTTTACCAATTATCCTACTATGAAATGATTGACTATTTATTATTGTTCTTAATATTTTTTAATTTTCAATAAACTATTTATGCACCATAAATAACAAATCGATTTGGTTTATTAATTGGTTGATATTCTTTTGTGTTTTCGGTAATCCAGATTTTGCATATTTTAGTTCTCCTTCATAAAAATAGCCTATTGATGGATAGAATACTCTGCTTTCATTGTTGCTTAATAAAGGATCTTCTTTATTTACTGCTTTTAAGAAAGTCTCTTTTATATACAAATGTTCTTCAATAGATAAATATTCTCCGTTTAATAAGAACCAGTCATTTCTATTTTTCATTTCTTCCTTCACCAATGGAAGAGAAATTTTGCAGTGCTGGCACCAAGGTGCGTAGATGAATAGATAAAAGCTTCTTTTGCTAATTATAGTTTCTTTTAATTCAACAAACTTGATTTCAGGGTTATATATCTTTTTATTATTGCAAGCAGCAATTTGAGAGAATAGAGAGAATAAAAGAATTGATAATAAAAACTTCAGTATCATAAAAACCTCCTCTTAATATGAGGAGGTCTTCAATTATTTTGAGCAATTATTTTGTAGCTTTGTTCAGAAGAAAATCTCTAGTTTTACTATCTATTCTAGGGTCTGTAAGTTCTAAATAAATTCCATCGTTTGGAATTTCCGTTAAGACTAACTTAAAACCTTTGTATCTCAAATATCTTTTTGTTTTATAAATGATTTGTTGGACCACGAAGTCTGCACATTTGACTTTATTTAGGAAGTCCTCTTCAGAGGTAAATACTTTAGGGAAATCCTGTTCTGATAATAGGATATTGATAGGTCTTATTTCCTTCATATCACGCCTATATTTAGGTACACCTTTTGAAACTAAGGATGAAGGTTTATAGGTCTTTCCTTTATCGTTGGATAATTCTCTCATTCTTATTATTGAATTGACATCTGAGGGTTCTCCGTTTCCCTTAATATAGATATCCTTCTGATAAACGGTTTTTACAGTCTTAGAAGCATTCCAAAGTTTTGATAAGAATTCGGGATTTGTAATTTTAGTCTTTTCCTTTGTCATATATAGTGTTCCTTCTCTTAATTCAGCAAAAGACATATTGTTATCGAGAATGACATCTGCATTTTTCATTGAAGGTTGAATTGATTCTTTATAAGACTTGGCTATGTAATTGAAATACATTGATATAGTTAAATAACCGGGGAGTGATGTTATTTTTTGATCTCTTATGACACGTCTTAGGAATAAGGATTTTGGTGTTCCTTCTACGAAATTTGCAATCAAGGATTTGCTATCTAATTCATCTAATAGGCCATTGGTTAAAACATAAATACCTTCAATTATTATTACTTTGTATTTGGAGCCATCTATTTTGACATTGTTTGGTATTCTCTCTGATGTAATTTTAGAATACTTCTTCTGAGTAATTGATTTGCCTGATAATAGGATTTTTACATCGTGAGCGACCTCTTTTAAATCATATACGTAGGGTTCATCAAAAGAAAAATGAGAAAATTCATCCTTGCATCCATTCAAATAAATGTTTAGTTCTTTCGGAGAAAGAAGATTGCTTATCTTACTTTTGATTTTAAGACAATTTTCGTCTGAAAACTTTTCCTCGAAAGGAGTGTTTTTTATAATTTCTCTAACTATCAATCTAATCTCTTCTTTATGAGGCATTTTAGAATTGAAGTATTTTTCATTTACTTTATCGGTTACAATTCCAGAGATACCCTTGTTGTAATGGTCTGTTGAAATTATTAAGGAAGGAATATTGTTCTTGTTTAAGAAATTCTCAAGGTATTCAGCAGAGTAAGATTTTCCTGAAGAAGTAGCTCCACCTATGACAATTGCACACCTTTTTCTCTTTTCGAACAATTCATTGATCAAATCTAAGTTAATAAATGCCCATTTGTCTATGTGATGTACTCTAATACTCATTTTTTCCTCCTTTTTTATTTTTTAAAAGTAGAATGGATATTATTTTAACTTGTTTTTATTATAATTGTTAAAGGAAGGGGTTAAATATGAAAAAAATTAGCTTTTCTTTAGCGTTAATAGTTCTTTCGTCTTTCTTTTTGACATCTTGCAACGAGGAAATTCGTGGCTCTCTAACTTTCTATACTGATGGTGGAAATCTTTATTATCATACCAAGGATAATGATGAGCATATACAATTGAAAGAAGGAGATTATAAATCACGTACTGATGACTCATATACTTTTGAGGGTATAGCAACTAGAGAATTGCCTGCTCAAGTTAGATATCTTCAAGCTGAAAAAGAAGGATACACATTTTTGGGATGGAAACAAAAAATAGGAGATGAAGTGAAATCTTATATCGAGGATTTTTCTTCTAAATCAAAATGGAACTATAGTTCAGCCTCCTATATCGCATATTTTGAAAAGAATTTAACCGTAACATTTACCCCTATAGTTTTAGAATCGACATCTACTGATAGCGATGGCAATAAAATTGAAAACTGGATAACATTCAACGCTGTTCAACCTATTACCATCGATTCATATAATACTTATTCATTAAATGCTAAAGTTTTGACTGAAGTACGTACAAAATTAAATAGTGCATTGCCTGATTCTTATCAAGGTAAAGGATCATTTACTAGAATTTCCAAAGAAATGAATGCCTCTGAGGAAATAACTTCCGTCAAAGTATCTGAAGCGCAGCTTAATTTTTATGTACCATTCGAATACAATCCTAATTTTACATATGATTACAAATATGGCTTAGCTGAAACGGATGTCATTTATAAAAACAAGGATCAAAAGGAACCGATAGATTTAGTTAAAGAGACTAAATATTCGACTAGTTCATCCAATTCATTGTCTGATTTAGCTCCTACATATATGGAACCATATGTTGAAGGAAAGAAGTTCTTAGGATGGTACCAAATCGGTGAAGATGGTAATGAGACAAAACTTGATTTTAGAAAGTTTGGCAGTGATGATCAATCATCAGTTGCCGGGAGTAATTTCGCATATCCTAAATTTCAATCTTCTATTAAAATTAATTTTGATGTAGACGAAGCCCTATGGAGTTTCACTAATCCAAATATTGTGGGATATGCTGATGATGTTTTGGATTTGACAAATGTAGAGGATCCGATTTCTAAAGATAACAGCGAAATATTCTCTTTCTGGTACTATGATGCTAATAATGATGGAAAATATGATTCAGATAACGATGTTGCATTTAAGAAGGATGTTGCGACAAAGATTCCTTCGAGTGTTGAAGGAAATTTCGTTTTAAAGATTTATTCTGTAGGTAAGCCTAAGCTAATTTTAGATCTTGCCAATGTTAGAAATTATTTGAATTATGAAGCATTGGTGGAACATTATGGTTTTAAGGAAGAGGATGGTTCTATTGGCAAAGTCTATATCAATTTGGATAAAGGTAGCCAGTTATGGGATTCATCTGATGATACTATCGGATTATTAAATTTAAATACTTTTAAGACATTCATCAAAGACGAATATCAAAATAAGTTTATTATTAATGGCTTTAATTTATCTAACGGATCTAAACTCGGACCTGAAATGGTCGATAGTGATTTGAATGTTGTAGTCGATTTCACGCTCAAACAAAAAGTAACGCTTCATTATGCAACGGGAGTTGATTCCACTGGCTCTTTCATTTACGATGATGGAGAGATTAGTTATTTAGATATTGGATTCCAATCTACATTTGCTAATTATCAAAGCGCAGATAAAAACGATTTGAATGGAATAAAGATAAATAAAAATTTATCTGCTCCTGATGGTTCTAATTTTATAGAATATGTTCAATATGGATGGAAGACATCTCCTACCAGCATAGATGAAATGGAGTCGTTTAAAGTAACTAGTGATTCTGAACTAGAACTATATTCCAATATGAGAAAGAGAGTCAATTTAACTCTTAAGCTTTATACTATGAAAGAAGCTACTGCACCAGGTTCAACTAAAAAGATTCCAGAACTCTCCTCGACGAAGGAAAAGTCTGGAATTGAGAAATTGTTTATCAATCAAATAGAATTGCAAAATTTGTTCGGGATTAATACGAGTTTGAAAGTTTTGGATTTGGATTTGAGTGACACTAGTAGTCTTGCTGGAATATCAGCTTCGATCTTGGCTGAGAAATATATCACTAAATATCCTGACTTTAATAAGACATACTCAGTCATAGCAGCGAAAGACTTAGCTGATCTTAAATCGTCTTTGTCTTAACCTTTATATAATCCTCCTCCGATGAATTCTCTAAATGTTGAATTCACCGGAATTTTTTTGATGTCTATCGTTTTTATTTGTTTTAAATTAGCACAAAGCGATTGGGCATATTCGTAATATGGAGATGTTTTTCTAAAATTCATAAGATTGGGAGTTGCTAATTCTTTCATTACAGATAATTCGTATGGATAGAAAGAATCGAAGACAAAGTTTGCGTTTTCTTCTCCAGCATATATTGTTTCAAACTCCTCTTCTCTAACTTTGGACCACATAGAAAATGTCTCTTCGAAAGAAGTGTTTCTGCTGATTTCATCTCTGACCAATCTCCTTAATAACCTAGCTTCGGAGAAAGGGAATGGCTTTAAATTAGTGATTGAGATTTGGGGCTGTGGACTGATATAAATTTTAAAGATGATCGATGGATCAATTCCTTCCCAAAGCTTTGGGTTAAGGCCGTGAATTCCTTCAATAATAATTGGTTGATTTGAATTGAGTTTTGCTACTCTATTAAAATCTGCTGTTTTGTCTTTGAAATGAAATGTTCTAAGGTTTGTTTCTTTTCCTAAAAGTAATGATATCATTTCTTTTTGAAATTCTTTGATATCCAAAGAGTCGATTGATTCTAAATCTCTAGTTCCATCTGGATTCAAGGGACATTGGGATGGTAAATAATAATAGTCATCCAACGATATTCTTAAAGGATTAAGACCGACTGCCATGAGACCGATTCTCAATTTGTTGGCTGTGGTAGTTTTCCCTGAACATGAAGGGCCTGAAATAGATATAAATTTAATATTTTCTTTTGAAATCATTTCGATTATTTTAGACATCTGCATTTGCATCTTAGCTTCACCGATTTGTATCAAATCAACTTCACCATATGTATCAATGAAATTGTTAATTCCTTCTATAGAAGATAGGCCGGTTGAATTTCCAAATGATCTTGCCCTTATTAAAGCCTCATGAAAGACTGGTTCTTGATGAAATGATGCAATTTTATAATCTAGTTCTTTTCTCGGGTAGGAAACATAAATCCTATTATCGATATAATTCATTTGATAGAATCCATCACTGATTATAGAATTTGTTTTGGAAATTTTTTTGAATTCCTTTTCGAAGTAGAAAATAAAATTCTTATCTAAATCTATCTGTTTTTTGTCCTTTAAAAAACATAGTTCATAAGTTCTTGATATGGATGGGTAGATTACAAGTTCCATAGCGGGATCTACCAACTTGGTCGTCTGATTTAGAACATTTCTTAATTCTTCTTTGTACTCTTCTAATTGTTCATAGTTTTTTATCATATTCTCCACTCCTTGAAAGTGCTTACACATTATAAGGCATTCTTTTTATATTGATACTTAGTTTTATTTTTGTTTTCAAATGTCTATTCCGTGTTAAAATCTCTATCGTTAAATCCGTAATTGCAAGGATGGAGGTAATTTATGGCAGATAATTCTAAGGATGATATCCTTACTGTTGAAGGTAAGAAAGCTCTTGAGGAACGTTTACGTTATTTGGAAGATGTGGCAAGGCCTCAAAACCTCGAAGATTTAAAATTGGCTCGTTCACAAGGTGACTTGTCCGAAAACGCTGATTATGATGCCGCTAAGAGCAAGCAAAGTGAAATCGAAGCTGAAATCCAAGATATTGAATATAAACTTCGTAATTATAAAGTCGTTCAGAAGAACGAGAAGGTTTCTTCTGTTCAGATTGAATCTGTAGTCACCTTGACTAATCTTTCTAATCAAGTAAAGATGACTGTTAAGATTGTCGGTCCTACAGAGACTGATTTGAGTGATCCTAATTTGTTCAAGATTGCTTCTGATTGTCCATTGGGAAAAGCTATTCTTGGTCACTTGGTCGGTGATGTTGTAGATGTTGAAGCACCTAAACCTTATAAAGTAAAGATTGAAATTCTTAAGTAATTTCTCTGTTGTGATTAAAACTCTCTCTTCATGTACTGCACCCCTCTCACTGGA
>FR878768.1 GCA_000434395.1 Clostridium sp. CAG:568
TTTTGCAACAGCCCCTTTTTTATTCTCTAAGATTATCTACTTAAATATATATTGAACTTTTCCTTTTCCTTTTTCACTGGTTATCTTTGCATATGCACCATTTATCATAGGAATCGTAGGTCCTTTATGTCCTATATCGGCATCGAATATCATAGGAATATTTAAATCACTCAAAGTTTCAGTTACTATTTCTTGATATGTTTTATTCAGGTAAGATTTATAGAAAAGTGGTCTACCAAAAATGATTCCTTTACAATATTTAAACCATCCCGCTTCTTTCAATTGCCATAAGTGTAGATGAAGATTGGAATCATCACTACTGAATGTTTCAAAGAAGAATATTATTCCGTCTTTTTTATATTTCTCGCAGAATTCTAATGTCTTCTCGTATGGAGTTCCAATTAAAGAGAATAGGACTTCAGTACAACCACCCAACAATCTTCCTTCCATTTCTATTTTAGATTCTTTATTCCCGTTAATCCATTTTACTTTTTTATCTTTATAGAATGGCTCTAATCCGCTTATGGATTCACGAAACTCCTCTTCGTAGTAAGTTAATGATTCAACCGTATCAAACTCTCCCATTAAAAGTTTAATGTTTTGTGTTTGGCATTTCTCATATGGCTTTTTTCCAAAAGCACTGAAGTTTTGGCCGTATATAGTTGCTACATCACTAATTGTTGTTAAAGCATAAAGAATTGATGTATTGTCTGAATATCCTTGAACCCAACAAGGCTTCCTTTTAAATTGCTTGTAATCGATGAATTTAAGCATTTCATTGAGATAATCTCCACCAGCTGCAGAGATGATCCAAGGTGTTTCGTATTTGACTAAATCATTGAATTCTTTTGCTCTTTGTTCTCCACTTGCGGATTTGCCTCCAATATCTGAAAATACATCCTCAGTAAATATAGTATTTAAGTCGTATTTCTTTTTTAATGTTTTTTGACCATTGATAAAATTGTTTTGACCCGGTTGATTTGTAATTCCACAGCTGAAGGCTGATACTCCTACTAAATCACCTTTCTTTAAAAATCTAGGATATTTCATATTGATGACCTCTTTTATAATAAGATAACAAAAATTGATATCAAAATATAAGAAAAAATTTAAATTTCAATATACAACTTTAATTTATGAATTAAAAATCGCCTCAATTTAAATGAGGCGATTATTAGTCTATAAATTAGTATTTAAGTTTTCTAGGCTTCTTAGAATTCTTCTTTATGACAAGACGATACTTGAACATTAACTTTCTATCCTTCAAATCTCGTGTATTTATTTTCCATGAGTTATCTTGAAGAGGTTCAAGGACTACAGGGTCATCGTCACAGCAGCACTCACAGCACTTTTCTTCAGGTTTATTCTCTTCGACCTTAGGCTGCTCTTCAACTTTTTCTTCTTCCTTCTTAGGTTCTTCTTTGGCTTCTTGTTTTTTCTCTTCTACTAAGCCGACTTCCTCTTCTTCAGCAGTTTTATCTACTTTACGACGAAGTGTCGGGAAGAGAATTACTTCACGAATTGAATCCTCGCTTGTCAAGAACATGACCAAACGATCGATTCCGATTCCGATTCCACCAGTAGGAGCGAGACCATATTCCAAAGCGTTGATGTAGTCATAATCGACTTCACAAGCCTCTGCATCACCTTTGTTCTTGTCTTCTAATTGTTTTTCAAAACGGCTCAATTGGTCATCAGGATCGTTTAACTCAGTAAAGGCGTTAGCAAGTTCATGACCACCTATATAGATTTCAAATCTTTGTGTGAATCTAGGATCGTCTTTGCACTTCATTGCGAGAGGTGAGACATCCAAAGGATGACGGCAAACAAAGATAGGCTGAATCAATTCAGATTCACAGAATTGGTCAAAGAATGCATTGATTACATGTCCATAACGGAAGTGTGGTTCGGTAGGGACATTGAATTTCTTCGCCAATTCCAAAGCTTCTTCATCGGAATGAACCTCATTGAAATCGACACCAGTTTTTTCTTTGATGAGATCGGTCATGTTGGCTCTTCTAAATTCAGGACCGACATCGATATCAGCACCGTTGAAATGAATCTTTGTAGTTCCTCTAACTTTCAAAGCTAAAGTTCTAATCAAGTCTTCGGTTAAATTCATCATATCGGATAAATCACCGAAAGCTTGGTAAGCTTCTACAGTTGTGAACTCAGGGTTATGGAATAAGTCTATACCTTCATTTCTAAAGATTCTTCCAACTTCATAAACTCTTTCCATTCCACCGACAATCAATCTTTTCAATTCGAGCTCTGTTGCTATACGAAGATAGAAATCTTCATCCAAAGCGTTGTGGTGTGTCACGAACGGACGTGCGTTGGCACCACCTAATGTAGGTTGGAGAATTGGAGTCTCAACTTCAAGGTAGCCATGGTCATCGAACCAATGACGAAGCTCTCTTACGATGATAGGACGCATGATAGCTGTCCTTCTGGCATCGTCGTTGACTATTGTATCTACATAACGCTTACGGTAGCGCTCTTCCTTATCGACCAATCCATGGTGCTTGTCAGGCAAAGGTTTAAGAGATTTTGAAAGGTGAACATATTCTTTGACTCTGACTGTTATTTCACCAGTTTTAGTCTTCATCACAACACCTTTAACACCACAAATATCACCGAGATCGGCTAATTTGAATATTTGATAGTTTTTTAATCCAACTTCATCTTGACGGATGTAGCATTGAATCTTTCCACTTCTATCGAGAAGGTGGAAGAATGAAGCCTTTCCCATCTTACGAAGAAGAACGATTCTTCCTGCAAGGAAGACAGGTCTTGAAGCTACTTCTTCGGGCTGTAATCCTTGATTTAATTTCAAGACATCTTCAGCGTGACAATTGACTTCAAAACGATGTCCGTATGGATCCACGCCTAACTCACGATACTTGTCCAATTTTGCTCTTCTAGCTAATTCTTGATCAGTAAATTTTCTTTCTTCTGCCATATATAGCTCCTCACTAAATAATAAAGCTTGTATATTTTAAACCAAAAGAGGCAATTATTGTTGATTTATACTTACAAAACAAACAAAAAATGCATTAAATGATAGTTGAAAACAATGAAATTTAATTGTTGACAAGGAAAAATAAATTAACTAAAAGTATTAAAGGAATTGAGTTTGATAAAAAGATAATTGAATTAATTACTATTTAATGAAACTATTGATTATTTAATTATTCAATTTATATCTTAATTTATTGGTTTAACAACTTTATTGCTTAATATAAAGAATAAAAGGTGATTAAAAAATATATGTTTAGTGTTAAACTACTTTATGAAAGTGAGGTTTTCTATGGCGAAGAAACCTGTGATTGTTTTGATGTATGACTTTGATAATACATTGTCACCAAGCGATATGCAAACATATACATTTATGCCCATGGTTGGAACTAATCCTGCTGAATTTTGGTCTAAAGCTGATGAGTTGTGCAAAAGCGAAAAGATGGATCCAAATTTAGCTTATATGTATTTGATGCTCGAAAAAGCAAAAGAGAAAGGAATCAGGCCAACTCGCAAATGGATGGTTGGATTAGGTCAAGGTGTTCAATTATATCCTGGGTTGACTAAGTGGTTTGAGAGATTAGGTGAATATGCAACCAAGTTAAACTGCAATATAGAGCATTATGTAATATCATCTGGAATTAAAGAGATGATAGAAGGAACTAATATTTATAAGTATTTTACTAGAGTATATGCTTGTGAGTATTTCTATGGTGAAGATGGAACTGCTGTTTGGCCTAAGAATGTAGTGAATTACACTACTAAGACTCAATTCTTATTTAGAATTTCAAAAGGTGCTTTTGAATTGGATGATTCAAATGTTGTCAACCAACATATGCCCGAAATTCAAAAGCATGCTCCATTTAGAAATATGATTTATATTGGTGATGGAAGTACCGATATTCCTTGCATGCAATTAGTTAGAGATAGAGGTGGAGAATCAATTGCAGTTTATCCTGACGCCAAAAATAAAGCTATCGCCGAAAACTTATTAGCTGAAAACAGAGTTTCGTTTATTGAAAAAGCCGATTATTCAGCAAATTCATCCTTGGATAAAATAGTAAAAGAAATCATCGACAAGATGGTTAAGAAGGATTTGTTGGAGCAAAAGAGAAACAATCAGACAAATCAATTGCCTGATGATGCTTAGTCCTTATCTGTTGTGTATTTCAACATTGTGAGTAGATCGCTAGATCTATCATCAATATCAATATCGAATGAGAGATTGTCAGAGCTAAAAGACTTGACAATCTCTTTTATTTTATCTGCTGTTTCTTTTCCATCTTTAACTAAGTCAAAAGGAACTACCAAATCAAATACTAGTTTCTTAGATGAAGCATCTTCCAAATTTTTAACAAGTCGGAAATCATTAATATATATAGACTGGTCAACTTCTTTGCAAGCTTGGACTACATAAGCCTTGTATCTATCAGTCTCAGGATCACCTATTACTATAGGATCGATATGAATTGTAGTTCTTATTCCTAAGGTTTGTTCTATATCCTTTTCTACTGTATCGATTTCATCTCTTAAGACCATGGACGGAGTTGAAGAATCTACTTCTGCATGAACATAGGCTCTGATATCATTTTGACCATATGTGTGCATTTCTAAATCGTGGACACCTAATACGACTTGATACGACATAATGGTGTCATAGAAGTTTTTGATGATATCTATATCTGGTGTAGAACCCATTAAAGCATCTACTGATTCTTTGATGATTCCAATACCAGATATTGCGATTATCAAAGATACACAAGCAGTTAGTATCGGGTCGACGTTGTATCCAACAGCAGGAGATATCAAATAAGATAATCCGATGAGGAAAGCTACCATTGCATCATTTCTAGCATCTTTCCCAGTAGCTACCAAAGTCATGGATCCTATTTTCTTTCCTAAAGAAATCAATAGAATGACTTGTGTTAGCTTTATAAACCCAGCACCTATCATAATTCCAAAAGGAAGCCATAGTTCTATTTGATTCCAATTATTAATACCTTCACCAGGAACTACTGCTATTGCTTCTCCTATAGCTGAGACCATTTGTGATATAGCTAAGTAAATAACTATTATCGCTATTACGAATGAACCTAAATACTCAAATCTAGCAGATCCATATGGATGCTTAGAAGTGGCGGGTCTTGAAACTATATATACGGAAATCAAAGCCAAAGCACACATTCCTATATCGGATGCGTTGTTTAAAGCATCAGCTTGCATTGAAGAAATTCTATAAATATTTGCAAAGACTATCTTCAATGTAAACATGATTATGTTTGTTATAAGACCATATGTCGAACCTAAAAATCCATAATTTCTTCTCACTCTTGGATTGCTTATGTCATCTGAATTCTTTATGAATAATTTGACCATGAAATTGACAAATGGATTGGTCTTATTCGAATTCTTTTTTACTTTATTGTTCGTAATAGTATTCCTCTTAACTATATTATTATATCAAATAAACAATATTGATTGATTTCATCGATATGATAAACAAAAGCAGTTATTTTAAACCGATTGAGTTTCTCATTATTGATGCTTATAATTAATATGCCATTGCGACATTAGGAAACCGAACCAGGTCAGGACCGGAAGGTAGCAGCCTTAAGGATTTCTAATGTGTGCGATGGTTTTTTGTTTCCTTTTGTAGTGTTGATTTATCATATGTATAATGAATGGTATGAAATATATAACTGAAAAAGATATATCTTTATTATTTGATTTTGCAAGAAAAGAAGCTAATCAAGCTTTAATGGAAAATGAAGTTCCTATTGGATCAGTAATATTTAATAAAGATAGTAATGAAATAATAGGATCATCTCATAATAGAGTTCAATTAAATAACAATCCTTTTGATCATGCTGAAATAATAGCTTTAAGAGAAGCTATGATAAAAACTAATAAAATTCATTTAGATAATTCTATTTTAATAGTTACTTTAGAGCCTTGTTTAATGTGCTTTGGTGCATTATTAAATGCAGGAATAAAAGAAGTGTACTATTCGGTTAGATCTATAGAAGATGGAGCTTTTACTAAATATCAATTGGATAATTGTATAGAGTCTCATTTTATTCCATCTGAAGAAGATTCAAATCTAATCAAATCTTTTTTTAAAAATATTAGATGAAATTTTGATCTAGTATTTGATTCACGAATAGAATTTAGTTATGTAAAAAATCCATAGGCTTTGATCCTATGGATTTTTACATATGAATTTTAAGTTAGTCTCTCAATGAATAGTAGATATAAACTAATCCTGAATTAATCTTTATAGATCCACCATCCATTCCTTTGTTTGACATAGTTAAGGATGAACTCATTTCAATCTTTCCAGAATAGTCATATTCCATACCAGCGATAGTAACATCGCTATCTTTGATTGGAATTACAGATATTGTTTTTGATAAATCGATATGTTTTATATTATCTATACAAAACTCTTGACCTTGAGTCATCAATTCCAAAACTTGTTTTCCATCTTCGGAATAGACTCTAATTTTTCTATCTGAAGTTGCATATTTGGATAGAATCAACAAGTTGCTAAGCTCAAAATCAATTCTTTTTCCACCAAGTATTCCAAACACTGAAATTGTGGTAAATCCTCTATAGAAAGCTTCTTCTAACGCTTCTTCAAAATCAGTTTTATCTTTATTTTTATTCAATTCAATGACATCTTCTGAATTGTATCGTATCTCTTCGATGTCATATTCGGTGGAATCAAAATCACCGATAGTAAATACAGGTCTTAGGCCTGTTTTTGCTATGGTGTCATATCCGCCATCTACAGCTATGACTTGATAATTACTTCCGACAGCTAAATTTTGAATCTTCCTTAGACAATCTACTGGGCCGGCACAAACAATCACAACTTTTAAAGTCGGTGCCTTAGTTTGAAACGGACTACTTAATGGGTCTGGACTCATTTAAAATATGCCCTCCTTGGTGGCTAAGTCGAAACAAGCTAATATAGTATCATCCATGTCGAAGTATTTGTACATTCCTAATCTACCACCGAATATCACGTTTTCTTTTTTGGCTAATTCTTCATATTGATGATATAAATCTAAATTTCTCTTATTTGTGATTGGGTAGTAAGGTTCATCCTTTGGACCAGTCCAGTTCATTGGATATTCATAAGTGACGAAAGTCTTATCGGATTTGCAAGCATTCATCATGAAATGTCTATGCTCAATAACTCTGGTGTATGGAACTTCTCTTTCAGTGTAGTTTATGACGGCATTTCCTTGGAAGTTAGGTGTATCGAATTCTTTTGTTTCAAATCTCAAGGATCTATATTCGAGAAGACCTAACTTGTAGTTGAAGTATGCATCGATAGGTCCTGTATAAAGTACTTTATCAGCCAAATTGATCCATGAATTTCTATCTTTCAAGAAATCTGAATTCAACCTCACTTCGATTCCGTCCAACATATTGGATATCAAGCTTGTGTATCCATCTACTGGGATACCTTGATATTTATCGTTGAAGTAGTTGTTGTCGTAAGTCAATCTGATTGGAAGTCTTCCAACAATGTATGGAGGAAGTTCAGCTGCACTTCTACCCCATTGTTTTTCTGTATAACCTTTTACCAATGTTTCATAAACTGTTCTTCCAACTTTTAATAGAGCATGGGTTTCAGCTGAAACATCCTCAGATATTCCTTCTTTTGCAGCTTCTTCTTCAATTCTTTTCTTTGCTTCATCTGGAGTGATAGTTCCGAACAATTCATAGAATGTATTCATGTTGAAAGGAAGATGATATAGCTTGCCTTTATAATTTGCCAATGGTGAATTGGTGAATCTGTTGAATTCGTCGAATGAATTTACGAACTTCCAAACTCTTTCATCATCAGTATGGAAGATATGTGCTCCATAGACATGGATATCTATTCCATCTTTTCTTTCAGTATAGATATGACCTCCAATCACTGGATTTTTATCTATGACTAAAACTTTTTTACCTGCTTTTTTTGCAAGGTATGCAAAAGTGGCACCAAATAATCCTGCACCCACTATTAAATAGTCATAAGCCTTATCGCTCATATTTATTCCTCATTTCTTGGTTATATTTTATAACTTTTATTAAATTTCTCATAATCAAGTTGTATAACCTTCCTTGTTTATAGGTTGGGATTATGCATATTTAAATAAAAATCTTATAATCTTTTAGATAAAAAGATACTGAGGTCTAAATATGGCATTGAAGACATTTAATATTGCGGGAATAGAGCTTAAAGATAGATATGTACAAGCTCCTTTGGCTGGATTTTCAACAATAACGATGAGAAATTTTGCTCATCGTTATGGAGCGGGTCTTTCATATACTGAAATGATCTCAGCAAATGCTTTATTTTATGGATCACAAGATACTTTTGAAATGCTTCATGATACTCAAAGAGATGAAGGCCCCTTAGCGCTTCAATTGTTCGGATATGAGATAGACCACATTGAAAAAGCAATAGAAATAGTTGAAAAAGAAGCTAAATATACATTTCTAGATTTTAACTTAGGATGCCCAGTTCCAAAGGTTATGAGACAAAACGCGGGATCCCATCTCTTGACTGATCTTCCTTATCTTTATAAATTGATGAGTGCAATCGTAAAAAAATCAAATCATCCTGTAGTGGCAAAGACTAGACTTGGATTTAGTAATCCAGAAGACATAACTAAAATTGTAAAAGTATTGGAAGATGCTGGAGTTAAGGCAATAGCGATTCATGGGAGAACTAGAAGTCAGTTTTATACAGGTCATGCGGATTATAACTATATTGCAAAAGCTAAATCTATTGCTAACGTCCCAATAATAGCTAATGGTGATATCGATGAAAAAAATGCTAAAGATGTCTTTGATTTAACTAAAGCTGATGCTTTAATGATTGGAAGAGCAGCTGTAGGAAATCCATTGATATTTAAGGATTTAGTTGATTTAGAAGAAGGAAATCCATTGACTATAAGAACATATAAAGATAATTTAGAAATATTGAAAGAATATATAGATTATTCTTATGGATTTGAAAGAGATGCCCATAAAGTATCACTAGCACTTAGAACAATAGCACCGGCTTTTTTAACGGGATCACCATCCATTAAAAAAGTTAGAACTCTAATGGTTCATTGCAATTCAAAAGAAGAATATATTGAATTGATAGACAAGGCTTTGAACGGAGAAATTGAATGACGATTATAAATAGAACAATGCCTTTACCTTCTAGTGTTGAATATGTCTTATCTAAGTTGAAGGAAAATGGATATCAAGCTTATGTAGTGGGTGGAGCTGTCAGAGATTTTTTGATGGGAAAGACACCTCACGATTATGATTTGACTAGCGATGCTCTACCTAGTCAAATCAGTGATGTCTTTAAAGACTTCTATCAAGAGCATTCTGGTGAGAAACACGGAACGATAAGAGTGATAATCGATCATAAGCCTATTGAAATAACTACATTTAGATGTGATGAAGGTTATACTGACTATAGAAGACCTGACAATGTTGAGTTTGTAAAAGATGTCTATATAGATTCAAAGAGAAGGGATTTCTCAATCAATGCTTTTTATTATTCCGAAGGACATATATATGATTTCCATGAAGGTTTAGAAGATTTAAATAATAAAGTTATAAAAACTATAGGAAATCCATTTGCAAGATTTCATGAAGATGCTTTAAGAATATTGAGAGCTATTCGTTTTTCAGCTAAGCTAGGATATGAAATAGAATCTAAAACAAAGACTGCTTTATTGGATTGTAAAGAAGAATTAAATCTAATTGCTAAAGAAAGAATTTTAATTGAATTAAAAGAAATTTCTTCAACTTCCAACTTCTTTAGAAATATCAAGGAATACTTTCCTATTTTCAAACTTATAATCCCATGTTTAGATAAGATAGGGAATAGTATCGATGATATATATAACTTTGATACAAAATCGTATGGTGATTATATAGCCTCTTTATCTGCTTTATTTTCTCTACGTGAAATCAATAATGATTTTATGCCTTGGAGATTATTTATAAAGATGGATAATGAATCTATAAATGCAATAAAAACTTTAATTAAATTGAAGGATATCAATTTTAACAATTCCTTTGATGATGATTACATCAATGGTCTTATTCTTTTATCTAAGCCTGTCGACATAAATGTATTTAAGAATTATCTAATCAATCTTTATAATTTAAAAAGACTTAAAAATGATGATATCGATTCTATTTTAAATAGAGTGGGCATTTTGTCTGAAGGTAATACACCTTATTCTTTAAAAGATTTAGAGATTGATGGTAATGATCTTTTGAAATTAGGAATAAAAAAGAATCAATACTTTAAAGAAATATTAAATGAAGTTTTATTAAGATGTAATCAAGGGGATTTGAATAACAATAGAAATGAAGAAATAGAATTCGTAAAGAAATGGATCAGAACTAATACAAATTAATGTTTTCACTTTTATAAGGGTATTTATGATTTTTGTTTTCTTAATTCATATTTGTTAATATAATAAATAGGTTTTTGAAGGAGGATGTATTATGGGATTGGATAAAGATAATAACAAACAAACGATTATTATTAGTGATGCAGAGCAGGAGAAGAAACCGTGGGCTGCTAGTTGGCCAGCTTTTGGACATTATCTAAACAAATATAAATATTGGATTTTAGGAACTTCAATCATATTGGGATTAGTCGGATTTGCAGGTGTTAAGTTTGTATATAATCCATCTAAAGAAACATTTAAGATAGGATTTGCTTATAATAAATCCAATTTTATCAGTAAAATTAATAGCAGAAATGAAGTTGCATATTATTATCCCAACGGTTCTCCTTTTGATTATCAGTATGTCATCTCATTAAACAACATGAAATCCGTAGTTGATGCTTCTAATAAAAAAGCTCAGGATGATTATTTAAAGAACAATCCTACTGCAACTAAAGAAGAAGTAGAAAATGTCAAAGGTGAGTTTGCTTCTATCAATTATGAAGAAATTAATAAATCCAATCTTTTGACTATTACTGAAATTAATGATAACAGTTTTATTGATACTTCTTCTTATTTAGCTTTTGATATAAATGGTCATAACAAAGATTTCTCTTCTGATAAATTAGCTCAAAGTTTTTGCATGGCTTTAGTAAAGGGTGCACAAATAGGTCAAAATTCCTCCGGTGATTTTAATGCTTCTACTAATTTAGATGGTTTCTATGAAATATCTTCTCCTTTTAATAGATTAGATACTCAAATAACTATGCTTCAAGACGAAGTGGATTTCCTGTTTTCTTCCTATCAGTCTTTGATAAACATATTTGGTGGTAACACGGAAGTAATTACGACAGGTTCATCTAATAAGACAAGCTTATCTAATGCATTTAGACAATTTAAAAATGCGTTGGACATTAGCATCAGTGCTGAAGATGCCAATATGTCTTCTATATCTTCGTTGAATAATTCTTTGACTTTTGATGTCGACAATACAACATATAAATATGTCTACGTCGATACTACTTCATCTAAGGAATTGTATCTGAGTTATTACTCAAATAAAAAGAAATCTATTCAAACAAGCATAGAAGATTTGAAGAACAAGTTATCTTCTGAACAAGAAAATTACAACGATTTGAGTGATAAACTTCAAAGTAGTGAAATCTCATCGGAAGAGAGAAATATGCTTAAAAGTGTTTTGAATAATAGTTTTAAGAACATAAATAACTACAATAACCAAATCTCAGAGTATACAATAGAATTATCAAAGATACCTTATCAGGAAAACTTTATAAATAGTATTACTGATTGGTCTAGTTGGAAATCATCTAATGCAGTTATAGCTGGTACTGAAATATACAAGAATTATATGAAAGTGTTGGATTCTATTAATACTTTGTACAATACTTTGGAGAAACAAGCTGGAATATTTAAGAATGTTTATGAGAGTGCTTATCAAGAAATCAGCACAGCTTCTAACAACAATGTAAAGACTTTATATAGAAATGTCATGCAAACAAGTGGAAGTAAGAGTTGGGTCTTGGGAGCTGGTGGAGGAGTTGTATTAGGATTCCTTGCGTCCACCTTGATAGCATTTGGAATCGGTCAATATGAAAGAAGAAAGGCCATTTTGTTAGGAGAACCAGATCCTATTATTCCTGCAAAGAAAGAAGAGATGGCAAAGGAAGAAATTGTAGAAGAGGAAAAGCCTGAAGATAAAACTTCTGATGATAAGAAAGAAGAAGATAAGGCTGAATAACTTTAAAAGACATAGGCTTGGGCTTATGTCTTTTTTGCTCCGCTGAAATTCACTCCTTTTTCTAGTTAATTTTATGGTTGGTATAGAGACTAATAAATCCAAACCAAATAGAAAAAACGATTAATTTCAATGAGTGAAGAATAGAAAAAGTTTAGTATTTGTCGACACTTTTTGAATACAAATAAGAAATTTTATAAAATTAGCAGTCTAGGCTTGACTTTGCTAATTTCAGTGCTATATTTAAGACGCAAACGAGGAAGTAAACCCCGTCAAAGGAGGCAACATAAATTATGATTAGACCTTTAAGAGATTATGTAGTATTACAAGCAGCTCCAGAGGAAAAGAGATATGGAGATATCATCGTCAAGAGTAAAGAAGACGATTCTGCTGTTGCTACTGTCGTAGCAGTTGGAACTGGTGTCAAGGATGAAAAGACTGGCACTATTGCTCCTTTGGATGTAGCTGTAGGAGACAAAGTACTTTTTAAGAAGTACTCTACTACTGATTACAAGGAAGGTGATAAACATTACCTCGTAATCAAGAATGACGATATTATTGGAGTTATCGACTAATTAGTCATCAAGAAAGGAGCTATTTAATTATGGCAAAAGAGATACGTTTTGGAAAAGATGCCCGTGATTCAATTTTGAAGGGTGTCGATACATTGGCTGATACAGTTAAGATTACTTTGGGACCCAAAGGACGTAATGTTGTTTTGGATCAAGGCTATGGATCACCTCTTATTTGCAACGATGGTGTCACCATTGCTCGTAACATTGAACTTAAAGATAAGTTCGAAAATATGGGTGCTAAGCTCGTATATGAAGTAGCAAACAATACTAATGATACAGCTGGTGATGGAACTACCACAGCTACAATCTTGGCTCAAGCTATCATTCATAAGGGTGTGGATGCAATCAATAGAGGTGCTAACCCTGTATTGGTTGGACAAGGAATAAACAAGGCCGGAAAGGCTGTTGCTAAGGAACTTTCTAGCTTGTCTCATCCTATCAACACCGATGCTGATATCGAGAATATCGCTACTATTTCTTCTGGTGATGAAGAAATCGGTAAAGTTATCTCCGATGCTATGCAGAAGGTTGGCCGTAGTGGTGTCATCACTGTCGACCAATCTAAGTCAACTGAGACAGAGCTCAAGGTTACTGAGGGTATGCAATATGATAAGGGTTATATCTCTCCTTACATGGTTACCGATAGAGAAAAGATGACTGCCGAGTTGGAAGATCCTTACATCTTGGTCACTGATATCAAGGTCTCTAACATCAACGACATTCTTCCTTTGCTTCAAGCTGTTGTCGATGCTCATAAGCCTTTGCTCATCATCTCTGATGATATGGAGAATGAAGTCTCTTCAACCATAATCTTGAATAAACTTCGTGGAACATTCAATGTTGTCGCTACTAAACTTCCTGAGTTTGGTGATTTACAAAAGGCTACACTTGAAGACATCGCTGTTTTGACTGGTGCCAGATTCATTTCAAAGGATCTCAGCATGGAGTTGAAGGATGCTTCTATCGCTGATCTTGGACGTGCCAAGAAGGTTATCGTCACTGCCGATAATACTACTATCGTCGGTGGTGAAGGCGACAAGGCTAAGCTTCAAGAACACATCGATGAACTTGCAGCTCAAGCCGCTAACTCTAAGTCTGAATACGATCGTAAGAGAATTGAGAGAAGAGCTGCTAAGCTCTCCGGTGGAGTAGCAGTTATTAAAGTTGGAGCTACCACAGAGACTGAGCTTAAAGATAAGAAGCTTCACATCGAGGATGCTTTGAATGCTACTAAGGCTGCCGTTGCCGAAGGAATCGTAGTCGGTGGTGGAGCTGCACTTTGCGAAGTTTACCTCACTTTGAAGAAGACTTTGAAGGATGAGAATCCTGATGTCCAACGTGGAATCTCTTGTGTCTTGGAGAGCTTGAAAGCTCCTTTGGCACAAATCGCAGACAACGCTGGTTATTCTTCAATCGATGTTGTTGAGGCTCAACTCAATGAGAAGAAAGACTTCGGATTTGATGCCAAGAATGGTGTTTGGGTCGATATGTTCAAGGCAGGAATTGT
The DNA here is from genome assembly GCA_000434395.1 of Clostridium sp. CAG:568. Classification (GTDB taxonomy): domain Bacteria; phylum Bacillota_I; class Bacilli_A; order RFN20; family CAG-288; genus CAG-568. The sequence continues at coordinate 14,326 of FR878768.1, forward strand.
AGATCCTTGCAAGGTTACAAGAAGTGCAATTCTTAATGCTTCTTCAATAGCTTCTGAACTTGTCACTACTGAAGCTGGAGTTGCAGATATCCCTGAACCCAAGGCTCCTGCAGCACCTGCAAACCCTGACATGGGATACTAATCGATAAGTAAATATATTTAGATGATAAAACCACAGCCGATTTGTACTGCACCCCTCTCACT
>FR878769.1 GCA_000434395.1 Clostridium sp. CAG:568
AAAATGACTCTGAGGGATATCGAAGACTTCGGAAGGAATCCGCATGAGGATACTGAGATCCATACAGTCCGAAGGAGTATTCGGAATCATGAAGGAAGACATGTCGAAAGTCCGTTTCAAAAGAACGGGGATCCGGAAAGCAGAGCTGGAGATGATGCTGTTCAGCTGTGGGTTCAATGTCAGAAAGCTGTTCAGTTTCATAAGTGGCAATACGAACGCACTGGTAAAATATGAACTGCCGGAAGACACACATGGAGAGGAATTCCCGAAGGTAAAGCCGAGCAAGAAGAAATCAGAAAAAATGGAAAGCAAAAAGGCTGTCAGAACTGACCCTTTGGAGGAATCAATTTCGTAACAGCCCCTAAAGTCTAACCTTACAATATGATTAGTCGTTGTCAACGAACGGAAGTAATCCCATGAAACGAGCGTTTTTAATAGCCTTTGCCAACATACGTTGATAACGTGCGCTGGTTCCAGTTGTAGCTCTAGGTGTGATCTTTCCGTTAGGTGAGATAAACTTCTTCAAAGTCTCAACATCCTTGTAATCGATGTTCTTGATGTGATTCTTGGTGAAGTAGCATACCTTTTTACGAGTGAATTTCTTTTTCACAAACATAGTTCATGCATCCTTTCTTTAATTATTATCAAATCGAATACTAGAATGGCAAATCATCGTCAGATGTGTCGATTCCTTCCACAGGTGCGTCAGCTTTGGAAGATGAAGAGAAGTCATCACTAGGCTCGCTAGGCTCATTACGTGAAGCACTGTCGCGTTTTGATTCCAAGAACTGAACAGTATCACATACGACTTCTACAACACTGACTTTCCTATTGTCCTTAGACATATAGGTTCTTTGCTGAAGTCTTCCATCCACAGCGACAAGGCTTCCCTTGTGAGTGAATTTAGCGACATTTTCAGCAGTGTTTCTCCAAGCAACACAAGAGATGAAAGAGACATTTGCCTTTCCATCTCTAGATGGAATTCCATCCACAGCAAGAGTGAATGATACGACGCTAGAATCAGAAGTAGTTTTTCTTAACTCTGGATCTCTAGTAAGTCTTCCGACCAATACGACACGATTTACTGCCATTTAAAATGTTTCCTTTCTAGTTGATTACTAGGCATTAGCCTTAGTGATCAAATAACGGATAACATTTGCGTTGAGACTAGCAAGACGTTGGAATTCCTTAAGAGCTTTGCTCTTGTCGGGATCAGCCTCAATCTCAAGGATGACGTAGTATCCTTTTTTGAAACCTTCCATCTCATAAGCGAAGTCTTTGAGACCCCACTCAGTGGTCTTGTTAACTACTGCACCATTATTGGTGAGAATGTCAGCAAGCTTAGCGATTTCAGCCTTGGTAGCTTCTTCGCCGAGTTCAGGTTTAAGGACATACATGATTTCGTACTTTCTCATGTTCTTTTTCCTCCCTTTGGACATGACGGCTATGTACAGCATTTCTGGTGCATAGCAGAGAGCTTTGTTAAATATTCACAAAGCTAAATAATTATAGAGATGTTTTGTCTTAAAGTAAAGAGAAATAAGCATATCACCTAATGTTATCCATAATATATGTGCCTGTTTAATAGTGAAAGAATCAAAATTTTTTTAATGTTTAAGATCTAATCAACTATGGAAATAAAAATAGCTCTGCCGAAGCAGAGCTATATCGTTTCAATAGGAACTAATTAGTCAAGAATATCGATGACGGTTCCTGCACCAACGGTGTGGCCACCTTCACGGATAGCGAACTTAGTGTTCTTCTCGATAGCGACCTTCTTGATCAACTCAACGTTGAACTCGACGTGGTCACCAGGCATGACGATCTTGCTTCCTTCTTCCAAAGAGATGACACCAGTGACATCAGTTGTACGGAAGTAGAACTGAGGACGATATCCATCAGCGAAAGCAGTATGACGTCCACCCTCTTCCTTGGTCAAGATATAAACTTGAGCACGGAACTTTGCATGAGGAACGATGGTTCCAGGCTTGGCGATAACTTGACCACGGACTACTTGGTCACGATCGACACCACGGAGCAACATACCGATGTTGTCTCCAGCCTTTGCATAATCCAAGGTCTTACGGAACATTTCGAGTGAAATGACGGTGGAAGTACGAGTAGGCATCAAACCAACGATTTCAACAGAGTCGTTAGACTTGATTTCACCACGCTCAACACGTCCAGTAGCGACGGTTCCACGTCCAGTGATGGTCATAACATCTTCGACAGCCATCAAGAAAGGCTTCTCGATATCACGGACAGGATCAGGGATGGACTCATCGCAAGCATTCATCAAATCGACGATGCATTGCTCATCAGCAGATCCAGATTCAGCTTCAAGAGCCTTCAAAGCAGATCCACGGATGACAGGGCAGTTCTCTCCGTCAAATCCGTTCTTGCTCAAAAGGTCACGGACATCCATCTCAACGAGATCGATGAGTTCAGGATCATCGACTTGGTCACACTTGTTGAGGAAGACAACGATGTAAGGAACACCGACCTGCTTTGCAAGCAAGACGTGTTCACGGGTCTGAGGCATAACACCATCAGTAGCAGCGACGACGAGGATAGCTCCATCCATCTGAGCAGCACCGGTGATCATGTTCTTAACGTAGTCAGCGTGTCCCGGGCAGTCGACGTGGGTGTAGTGTCTCTTAGCAGTCTCGTATTCAACGTGAGCGGCGTTAATGGTGATACCACGAGCCTTCTCTTCAGGAGCGGCGTCGATTTGGTCATAAGCCATAGCCTTGGCCTCACCCTTCTCGGCGAGAACCTTGGTAATAGCAGCAGTAAGAGTTGTCTTACCGTGGTCGACGTGTCCAATTGTACCGATGTTAACGTTCGGTTTGCTTCTATCGAATTTCTCCTTTGCCATAAGCTTTTATAAGCCTCCTTAAAAATTGGTTTGCCAGCATTGCTATGTAGCCTTATAAATATACATTAGTAAGGCTTTTTTTTCAATAAAGGCCCATAGCTGGTGTAGAGCCATTGAAAGCGTTTTATGTAGGTTTTTAACTAACGAATCAAATTCGACTAATTGCCAGCACCTGTACGGGCTTTGACAATTTGTTCCTGGATGGACTTAGGAACTTCTTGATACTGAGCAAATTCCATAGTGTAGATACCACGGCCTTGAGTCATAGAACGAAGATCGTTGATGTATCCGAACATGTTTGCAAGAGGTACCAAAGCACTAATGACTTGAGCATTACCTTTGGTGCTTGTATCAGTAACTGTTCCACGTCTTGAGGAAATATCTCCTAAAACAGTACCGAGATATTGCTCAGGAGTGGTGATCTCAGCCTTGACAATAGGTTCAAGGATGACAGGGTCACACTTTTGAGCTGCAAGTTTGAAGGCGATTGAAGATGCCATCTTGTAAGCAGCTTCGGAAGAGTCGACAGGGTGTGATGATCCATCCATCAACTCAGCCTTGATGTCAATTGCAGGATATCCAGCAACCAAACCATGGGCAGTAGCTTCTACCAAACCATCGATTGAAGGTTTGATGAATTCCTTAGGAATACGACCACCAGTGACTTCATTCTGTGTCTCGATTCCCTTACCAGGGTTAGGTGAGAACTTGAAGATAACGTGTCCGTATTGTCCGTGTCCACCAGATTGCTTGATGTACTTACCTTCACAGGTAGCAGACTTACGAATAGTTTCCTTGTAAGCAACTTGAGGAGCACCTACGTGTACAGGAATACCGTAGTCATCTCTCAAACGGGTGCAGTTAACATCGAGTTGGAGTTCTCCGACACCAGCAATGATGGATTGTCCAGTTTCCTTATTTGTGTAGAAGTGGAAGGTAGGATCCTCTTCGCAGAACTTCATAAGGACTACAGCCATCTTATCAGTGTCAGTGTGTTTATCAGCTTCGATAGCCTCAGAGATAAGAGGATCTTGGAACTTGATAGATTCAAGATATGTAGGATTCTCTTCAGTGCAGAGGGTATCACCAGTCTTCGTGGACTTGAGACCGATAATAGCTGCGATTTCTCCAGCTCTGACTTCGGAGACATCCTCTTCAGAGTCAGCGTTCATAAGAACAATTCTGGAGACACGCTCAGTGACATTACGAGTGGCGTTGTACAAGTATGAACCATTCTTCAAGGTACCAGAGTACACACGGAAGAATGTGAGCTTACCAAATTGGTTGGTAGTAATTTTGAATGCGAGTCCAACGAAAGGTGCATTTGAATTAGGCTTGCACTCGACATCATTTCCTTCCTTGTCTTTTCCAACAGCAGCAGGAATATCC
>FR878770.1 GCA_000434395.1 Clostridium sp. CAG:568
GTAAGCGTTAAAGATATCCTCCTTTAAAATTCGAACTTCTGAACTGATAATCTATCTCGGAGGTGAATTATGGCGAAAAACAACGAGTATCTAGAGTCCTTCAAAATTGAGATGGTCAGAAAATATATGACTTCCGAAAGCAAGAAGGACATATGTCAGAAGTATGGCATTAGCAAATCGACTTTCTGGGGCTGGAAGTGCAAATATGGTGACTTGATTTCCAAAGAGCTTGCCACCGACGCAAAGCCCGAGAGAAGAGGAAACTTTGTCGATATAGTAGCACCAGCCAAAGACGAGGTGAACAAGCCCAAGATCCGCTACGAGGGGACAGCGGTAGTCACTATGGAGGTGAATGGGTATACGCTACACTTCTCCGTGGAGTTCCTCCCTAAGGTGTTGGAGCTATTGGGGCTATGATTGACCTCAGCAGGGTCAAACACATATATCTGATGCCAGGGCCCACGGATCTCAGGAGAGGAAGCATAGGTTTGATATCGCTTTTGCCTCAGGCGGGGCTGGAGGCCAAGGAACATGAGCTGTTCCTGTTCTGCAACAGAGCAGGAACGATCCTCAAGGTCGTGGAGAGGGACGAGACTGGGACGTGGCTTTACACCAGGACAGTCGACCGCTCTAAGTTCGGATGGCCTCAGGATTTCAGCCAGGCCGAGGAGATAAACAGAGACCAGATAGTCTGGCTTCTACAAGGGCTGAGAGCGATAGGATTCAAGCGCGGAAAGGAAGTGTGTTTCTATTAAATAAAGATACAAAAAAGCTCGATTTAATCGGGCTTTTTTGATATAATAATCCTCGTAAAAACAAGCGGGATGGAACACGGTAAAAACATGGATTACGCAGAGGAGATCAAGGCTCTCAAGAAGGCTCTGGCCGAGCGAGATGCCATCATAGCCAAGCAAAAGAGAGACTACGACGCTCTCGAGGCCAAGTTCCGCAAGCTTCAGGAGAAACTGGAGGAGAAGGTCAAGGAACTGGAGGCGATCCAGGAGAAGAGAAGGGTCGAGCGTGCGAGGATATTCGTCCCCAAGACGGAGACAATGAAGGACGAGCCTGAAGAACAGGTGGTGAACGAGGCGGAGGGATGCCACAGAGAAGAGAGGGGAAAACCGGGAAGGAAGAGGGGATCCAGGAACTTCAACACGGAGTGGCTGGAGAAGCACGTCGATGACACTGAGGTCTTGTTCCCCGAGGAGTACGAGAGACTGAAGGCGGAGGGACACGTGCTCGTCGAGATGGGTGAGGACGTCTCCTACAAGGTGGAGTCCACACCCGCAAGGCACAAGGTCACGAAGATCATCCGCAAGAAGTTCGCCGACAGGACTAAGGACACTGTCATACAGGCTCTGGCTGATCCCAGGGATTTCTTCCCGCACTCGGTGGCAACCCCATCTCTCGCGGCGGAGCTGATCAACGGCAAGATGGTGCTTGGGCTTCCCTACTACCGCATGGAGAACAACGATTTCCTCAGCGGAGTTGGGATCTCAAGGCAGACCATGTGCCGGATCCAGTTTGAGGTGTCGGATCTGCTGAAGCCTATCTATGGGAGGATGGCCGATATTCTGCTGAAGGACAAGGTCATCTACGCCGATGAGACCACGCTGAAGGTGATAGGAAGCGGGAAGTCTAACTGCTACATGTGGGTGTACTCCTCAGGGCACTACTCCAATCCAGTCTATGTATACGAGTTCAGCAAAGACAGGGACGGAGATAACCCCAGGAGAATGCTGAAGCGCTTCTCTGGACACCTGGTGACCGATGCCTACCAGGGATACAACGGGATAGATGGCGTGAAGAACTGCTTCTGCTGGGCGCACGCCAGGAGGAACTTCGTCGAGATAGTGAAGTCTATCGGCACAGAGGCCAGGAAGGACTCCAAAGCTGCCGAAGCGGTGAGACTGATTGACGCTGTCTTCATGGAGGAGCGGAAGATGAGGGAGGCTGGCTGGGGCCCCGAAAAGATAAGGGCGGCGAGGAACTCCGAGGGGTATCAAAAGCTGCTCAAGGACGTGAAGGGTTACCTGACCGAGACCGAGAAGACGGCGGTCGGGAAACTGCTGACGGCCTGCAAGTACATGCTTAAAAGGTGGGATTCCTTCATCAGGTACTGCGATGACGGCCACATCGAGATGACGAACAACATCTCCGAGCGGGCGGTCAAGCCCTTCGTGATAGCAAGGAAGAACTTTCTTTTCTCCGGGAATGCCGACGGCGCGGAATCCACAGCCGAGGTATTCAGCCTCGTGCAGACGGCTAGAGCGAACGGAGTGGACCCTGAGAAATATCTAGCGAAGTGTATCGAGCTTGCTGTTGGCATCAAGCCCAACGACAGGAAAGAATGGGACAGGCTTTTGCCTTGGAATCTTTCGAAGGAGTTCGATCTTGAGTACTGAACTCAGTTTTTGACGTATTCCGTGTTGAATTGTTGGCAGGCGCGGCCTGCCTTTTTCATTATTTGCGGTTCGCGAGTTCGAATCGTCAAGAGTGGATATCTTTAACGCTTAC
>FR878771.1 GCA_000434395.1 Clostridium sp. CAG:568
AAAAAATTAAAATATTCGTGCCTCCTATGTGGGAGACGGAAAGAGTCTCCTGGCTTTTTCTTTGCAGGCATGCAAAGGAGAGGCCCGGGAATGAAGAAGTGGCGTTTTTTGAGCCTAAAGAGCTCGCGATTAAAAATTTCTCATTCCCCTTTCTTCGACTGAGCCTGCTTACATCTAATTGGGGCAGTTCGCATATATATTTGACCCCGCATCAACGCTAGAAACAAGGATTGCCGAAAGAGGGAGGATGGCCCGGACGTGGGAGGTAATATCCAGAAAAGAGGCAACCTATGGAGGGACCGCTGATAAGCCTGGACGTCTCAAAGGGTAAAAGCAACTATCGCTTTTTTGAAAATGGGACCGATAGGAAGGGGAAGAAGGGTGTCATAAGGCATGACATCCAGGGATTCGATTCGATAAGGGACGAAGCAGAGAAGATGGAGGAGAGACTGCGGATTAAGCCGTCGGTAATCTTTGAATCGACGGGTGTCTATTCCGACGTGGTGGAGAAGTACTTCACGGACAAAGGATTTGACGTATATGTCATATCGCCTCTGCTTTCCGCAAGCATGAGGAAAGAGGGCGTTAGACCTGCAAAGAACGACTCGTTGGACACACTGTCCATAGCCAAGGTGTTCTACTCAAAGGATGATCTGAGAAAGTGCTCCGAAAATGACAAAAAGGCAGAGAGACTCAGGGAGATGTCCTACGAACTGGACATGATGAACAGGAGGATAAGGCCGATGAAATGCCAGTTTCTGAGGCTTCTGGACAAGGTCTGGCCTTGCCTTGATGAGGTCAGCGACTATTCAAGCCGGTTCATGCTGGACTTCATAATCGCGTTCGGGCATCCTGAGAACATCAAGACTGTCAAAGGCGTGCTTTCCGTCATCAGGAAGTCAGAGATGGGCACCGCCGGCAGGAAGGACAAGATAGCACAAGACCTGTTCGATTACTGCCATACACATCTGTCTGCGGTAAGCAAGGATTCTTCCTATGTCGAACTGCTGAAGAGGATGGCGATTGAGCTGAAAGCCATGGCCAAGAAGAAGTCTGAGCTCATCGACAGGATGGCGGAGGAGGCCAGGAACAAGGATGAATTTGCCAGGCTTCTCACAATACCTGCCGTCGCCAAGACAACAGCCCTCAAGATCATGGCAAGGGTAGGTGACATATCAAGATTCAGGAATGCCGAGGCACTCGTGGCATACTGCGGGCTTGACCCAAGGGTATACCAGTCTGGAAAGATGACAGGCGAGCACAGGACGATAACCAAGAAAGGAGACTGCATTCTCAGATCCACGCTTTTCCTTGCGGTGAAACTGATGGTCATGCTTTATCCGGACACCAAGGTGGCAAGATTCGTTGCTGCGAAAGCAAAAAACGGCCTGTCCTACAAACAGGCCGTCGTGGCAGGCTCAGCGAAGCTTGCCAGAATCATTTACAGCATGCTAACACACCACGAAAACTACGTTGAATTCAACGCGGATATTGTAGCCTAAAAGCATGCAAAAAATTCAAGGAAGTTTAAAGTCGAGTTTTTGTGTACGGTTTTTTTTGGTGGGATTCCTTCAAAAAAGAGCTTGACAAAGGTTATCTAATTTTA
>FR878772.1 GCA_000434395.1 Clostridium sp. CAG:568
GCAGGAATATCCAAAGGTGAAGGCAAATAGTCGACAATAGCGTCGAGCAATGTTTGAATACCTTTAGAACGGAATGAAGCTCCAGCGAGAACAGGGTGGAACTTGTGAGAAATGGTTCCACGACGTAAAGCGGCCTGAATTTCTTCGACAGTAGGTTCTTTTCCTTCAAGAACTTCCATCATGATTTCGTCATCGTTGTTGGCCAATTCATCCAACATCATTTGACGCCACTCTTGGGCCTTCTCCATATACTCAGCAGTAATTTCAATTTGAGTAGGAGCAGGAATGGAGTTAGTTCTAGGATCTACTTCATTAACCCACTTCCATCCTATCATCTTGACCAAGTCGATGACACCATAGAATTCCTTCTCAGTTCCCAAAGGATACTGAATAGCAATTGCGGTTGCACCAAGCTTTTCCTTGATTGAGTGGAAAGACATCTCGAAATCAGATCCGATAGAATCCAACTTGTTGACATAAACGATTGAAGGAACGTTGTATTTATCAGCCTGTCTCCAAACAGTTTCAGTTTGAGGCTCAACACCGTTCTTTCCATCCAAAACAGCAACAGCTCCGTCCAAAACACGAAGTGAACGCTCGACTTCAGCTGTAAAGTCGACGTGTCCCGGAGTATCGATCAAGTTAATACGATACTCTTCCTGAGTTGTTCTTTCCTTCCAAAGACAGGTAGTACAAGCGGATTGAATAGTGATACCACGCTCTTGCTCCTGCTTCATGAAGTCGAGTGAAGTATTACCATCATCGATATTACCTATCTTGTGGGTACGTCCGGTATAGAACAAAATACGTTCAGATGTAGTTGTCTTACCGGCATCGATGTGGGCCATAATTCCAATATTACGAACGTGGTCCTCGGCAATAGCTTCAAACGACTGTACGTTTGAGTCTTCCTTATTAGCCATTTTTATGGTTTCCTCTCTATATTTTGAGTCTTAGGACGACTAGTAGCGGTAGTGAGCATAGGCCTTGTTGGCTTCAGCAGTCTTCAAGGTATCTTGCTTCTTCTTTACAGCACCACCGACACCATTTGCAGCGTCGATAATTTCTCCAGCAAGCTTGTCTACCATGGTCTTCTCATTACGGAGACGAGCATAGTTGACGAGCCAACGGAGTCCAAGAGTAACCTGACGGTCAGCAGAGACTTCGACAGGTACTTGGTAGTTAGCAGCACCGACACGGCGAGCCTTGAGCTCGATTTCAGGCATGATGTTTCCAAGAGCGAGTCCGAAGACATCCATGGCGGGTTTGCCAGTTTTCTTCTCTACTTTTTCAAATGACTCATAAAGGATTCTTTGGGCAAGACCTTTCTTACCATCCTTCATGATCTTGTTGATGAGACGAGTAACAAGTTTGCTGTTGTACACAGGATCGGGAAGTACGTCTCTCTTCTCGATTGAACCATTCTTTCTAGGCATTGTTCATTAACTCCTAACTTTACTTCTTCTGGATCTCACCATTCTTCTTGGTTCCGTATTGAGATCTTGATTGCTTACGACCTTCGACACCGAAGCACTCAAGAGCACCACGGATGATGTGGTAACGCACACCAGGAAGGTCACGTACACGGCCACCACGGATCAAAACAACTTTGTGCTCCTGAAGGTTGTGTCCTTCTCCACCGATGTAAGCAGTGACTTCATAGTTGTTAGTCAAACGAACACGAGCGTACTTACGAAGAGCGGAGTTAGGCTTCTTAGGAGTCATAGTTCCGACACGGGTGCAAACTCCACGCTTTTGAGGAGCTGGAGTGTTGTTCATCTTCTTGTTGAGAGAATCCCATCTCTTGCCCAATGCAGGAGAAAGGGACTTCTTTACGAGCCTGCGTCTCTCATGACGCACAAGCTGGTTAATTGTAGGCATTTATCTTATCCCTCTTAATTTTATGTCCACGATTCCGGGCGTTTCGTACTTATCGCATAAAAAATACGAACATCTCCCGTTCGTGCGTTGATAATGATATCAGTTCCGGGCGTTTTGTCAAGCCTTTAAAGAGAATTTTTAATAAAAAAGTAGTTGAAAAAGCAACATATTGAATGTAAAGCCCTAACATAAAAATGTCTACGGCAATCCGTAGACATTTTCTTTAAATAAAATGTATTTATTTAGAACCTAATTCAGTTTATTCACTTTTTCAATAAACTCAGTCTTCGACGAACATGGAGTAACAATTCCATTTTCTTCAATCAAATAAATGGAAGTACATTCAGAAGTACCGTTAAACAAACCACTGATATCTATAGTATCGGTTTCACTACCACCTCCGTATTTCACCAATTTTAGCTGATTATAGTTATAATTTTTATCAAAAGTAAATCCAGGAGATAATTGCGCTGGAGTACCATCAGGCATTGTTCCGTCAGGTCCTTTCCAATTCTTGTAGAAATTAAACTTTTCACCATAATTGTATGAGAAACAAGAAACAGTCTTATTGCAATTAGTCATGTTGTCAAATTTATAAACATAATTAGATGAAATCCAAACACTTGGTGCTGATTTATCGCTAGGCCACATCCATAAGTGATCAAGACCACTCTTCGAATAGTAAACTATGTTCTTATTCTTTGTAAGATCGACATCTTGATCAGTTTCGATTGTAAACTTGCCATCTTTTGCAGCATTAATATAAATATCAAATTTGGAATTGTTAGGAGGTAAAGGCAAAGCTAAGTACTCAATGTTTCCTTTTTTATCGTCTTTAGGAGCAAAATCTGTTCCTTTTTCCGTCTTAAATACAATACCTGTAGGTGCTGTTTGAGGCGTCATGATAAACCTGGATTGTTTTGTGCCTTTGAAATCATTGCAAGCTTCATAAAAAGTCTCATAATTAATTTGCAATGATTTATTATAAATCTTGTCATCTTTAGTCACAGGACCCGTCAAAGGCAATGAAACTCCAAAATCTGTTCTATCATTCCAAAGCCACACATGATCTAATTTACTATAATCTTTACTATTCTTATTGTCGCCGCCTGTAGCTTCGTTATGAAAATAAATATTGTAATCACCTACCGTAGGAGTTTCAGTATTTCTAGGGACTAAAAATAGTATTCTAGATTTAGAAAAAGGGTATCCTATATTTTTCCTATAATCTTCAAATTTAGTAGAAGAATATGATTTAGCATCAAGCGGTTCACCCATGTCACCACCATCAGAACTAGTGCCATTTTTATTTCTTAATTCAATGCTCTCGTTTGTTAAATGATCTACTAACTTATACTTGGAATTTAATAAATCATATAAGTAAATTTCTGTCTTGTCTGTCACGCTAGTATCTGAGCCATAAAAGACACTAGAGCGATAAAAGACACTAGATACAAAAGATCTTAAATTTAAAGAAGGAACACTAAATACTTTCTTTGAATAGTCACCTTTCTTTCCTTGGAAAATATTGCCATTATCGGTGAAATTTATTGAATTATCCAAGAATCCTGATTCGCTTTTAGCAAAATCGGTGTCATAATCAGGAATCACGCCATCTCTACAATCTATGATTTTTAAGTAACTATCTTTATCTTTTTTAAAGTTTTCTTCTATATCATCCACCTTCATATCAGCGTTAACTGTCTTTGGATTTCCAGAATTAGGGAAGTACCACAAAGAATAAGCAGTAGAAACAAAAGCGGTCATCAAAAAGATGAAGAGCATCAAAACAATAATAACATTTCTATTTAATAATGTTTTTCTTCTCATCTTATTCAAACCTCCTTTTATCTTTTAATATCCTCTTCACTATAAGGAATATATGTTTGCTTAGTAAAAGTAACAACTATGCAAAGGGATGCTTTATTACCAAATCTTTCCTTCATCAAGGCTTCATATCTTTCAGTAAGTCTAAGATCGATTCTATCATAATAGAAGATATATACCATCAACACTATTGCTATAGCAAAGACTGAAATCAATCCCGTACCAGATTGAATATAGATGACTATAGATCCTAATACTTGATTTTGATAGCCATCAAAAACTCCGACTATTCTATCCGATGTGACATTAATTTCACCCGACATAGAGGCTGGGTTCGCATCTCCTCTAAAGGTGAACAATTTATGCCCATCTTTTTCTCCTATAGATATAGAATAAACTCTATGAACTATTATCTTATCGTCCATTCTAAAAGCTACTATGTCATATACTTTTATTTGATCTTCGGATTTGAATTTATCGATTCCGATAAAAGAATACTGAGATATTCTCGTATTCATCTTATCTTTTGAATCTATACTACCATCTTTCAAATACTTGTTGTTATCGTTGATAGATGCCATAGAAGAAGTCTGAACAACTAAATATGTCTTATCTCCAAAATAAGTAGTCTGGTCATTCGACTTCATCACAGTAGCCCAGACAAAGAAACCTATGAGAGCGACAAGGAATATCCCTACAATACTATTAGAAATAATATTTCCGACTTTTTTTCTCTTTTTTCTCTTATAGTAAGTATCTATAAAAGATAGTTTTTTATTTTTCTTCTTATCATACTTCTCAATATCTTTATCCAAAATCTTAATTACTTCGTTATCTTCTAATTTGTTTTCTATACACTTTTTTCTATTAAAGTAATAAAAGGAGAAGATACAAATATAGACAATTGCAAAACACACCAATGATATTGCAGATACAATCAGTACCAATGTTGATAAACCCATATATACCTTCTTTCTTGTTATTATTTATTAAAGCGACACTGAAAAAGTAAAAGAAATATTTGCATTACTAAAGATTTGAGCTACATCTTTATATAAATACACATTCTTTTTAACATCAACTTCATCTGAATTATCAGTAATCTTAAAGTCTTTTGGAAAATTAAAAGATAGATTGTCAGAGCAAAAGACGAATGTGTCCTTAGCAGCTTCCTTATCAGCTTCTCTAAGAGTAGAGTCACTCGGACTCACTACTTTATATTGATCATCCTCTTCAACTCTGCCTTCATCGCTTACTGTAAACTGGTTGTAAAGATCTTTAGTAGAATCTTTAGAATTTACTAGTTCAATATCTTGTCGCCACTGAATTCCATTATAAATTACTGTTCTTCTAGTATTATCTGCTGGTGTTGTTACATCTACATCCTTTTCACCAACATTAATAAGATTCCGATCTGAGCTATTATCGTGTGAATAAGGTAAATAGGACACATTCATAACATTTTTGACAGACATTTGGCTGGCAGCTGCATATCCAGAATCAACTGTTAATTGCAAGTTAAATTTAAGTACGTTTCCTGCACTAGAAATTAATGCTCCTTTCGGAAGTAGATAATGTACATAAAACGGATTAATCAAATGGATTCTATCAGATTCAACAATTATTTTAGAATTCAAAGAAGGCGAACTAATATCTTCTACACTATTTTTATCATAATTAATGACTATCTTTCCAAAATCAGCAACACCTGTTATATCGGTAGAAATAGTTATGTTATCTTTAGTCACATCATTTACAAAGTACCATGTTGAATATCCAACACCAAATAATGATAAAATAGCAAAAAAAGGTACCACAAAACCAAATAACAATGATTTCATGTAGTACCTTTTCATATAAGAACTCCCTTAAAACTGAAAGATTATTAGACTACTTAACAACAATTTCAGCTGTAAAGTCAATCATAATGGTTTTATTAGATACAGCTTTCTTCATAGTGTCATACTCATCCGATGTAGAAGGCTCTTTACTTTTTCCATCTTGATCTTTTGCATATGCAACAGTCACATCAGTATTATGCAAATCAGAAGAAATTTTGAAAAAATTCTCATGATCATCTTCTGCTGCAAATGTAGATTCTTTTGTAAGAGTTACGTAATTTTTGTCATCGACAGATAAAGTTTTGCCATCGGCAGAGGAAGTTTTGCCATCGAATGTGAAATCAACATATTCAGCAACTTCTGAAGGAATTTTAATTGTAGTAGTTATTTTATAAGAAGTTCCACTAACGAACGTATCAGGAGTCTCGGGTTTTCCATCAACATCTGCTATCAAAGACTCTTGGAAAGCTCCTTCAAAATGAACACCCTTACGACCAGTGGGCATTCCATCAGTTGCAGTTTTATCTGATTGATCAAGAACTAGTTTAATACCCTCCCCATGTTGTTGGAACATAGCACCTACAACCTGCTTTGGTGTAGGTTCTACTGTAATTCCTTTATCATCAGTAACGATACCACTGTTGAAATACCATGTTGCATAACCAGATCCAATCAAAGAAGCGACTGCCAACACAGGAATACCAAAAGCCAAAACAAATTTTTTCATTTTTCAAAATATCCTTTCATTGCGTAGATTTAGAAAAATCTTTCGTAGATGTAGTATTTATATAACTTAGCTATATTTAATTCAAGAAATTTCAATATATTGATTTTTTTAGAAAAAATATCTATTTTTTTATAGTTTTTTTATTTGATTAGCAAAAGTAAAAGAAAAAATGAACACTTTTTATTTTGTGTTTAATTTTTACTAAATACTTTTTTAATAATTAAATATTTAATCTGTTATCATACCGAGTAAATTAAGCTCAATTGTGACTATTTTTTAATGAATATTAGCTTTTATGTAATTCCTTTACAATTAGCTTACATAATTTGCTCTAATAGATTCTATAACTACTTAAATATTAGTCCTTTGATTGTGTCTATTTAATATTTAACACACAGATATATAAATAGATAAAACCAATAACTTGATTTTATAATAGCAACGAGTCTTACACAATTCAGCCTTATAAATGCAATTCAAATTATGTTTCTTCATTTTTTTAAAATTTACTATTGC
The DNA here is from genome assembly GCA_000434395.1 of Clostridium sp. CAG:568. Classification (GTDB taxonomy): domain Bacteria; phylum Bacillota_I; class Bacilli_A; order RFN20; family CAG-288; genus CAG-568. The sequence goes on from FR878772.1 coordinate 6,793, forward strand.
ATTTTTATTTCGACTTGTGTATATTTACTTCCGCTATCTTAAATAGCGATGGACCGTTAGCTCAGTTGGTAGAGCAGCTGACCCTTAATCAGCGGGCCAAAGGTTCGAGTCCTTTACGGTCCACCACCTAGATATTATCACCACTCATAATGAGTGGTTTTTTATTTCATCTTTATTTACTTATATTAGAAGATATAATACTTTTGCTTGCAAAAAGTATAGAAAGAAGGTTAAAAATGAGATTACAAGGAAAAGTTGCAATAGTCACAGCATCTACTAGAGGAATTGGATTTGCTATCGTCAAATCATTTCTAAATGAAGGTGCAAAAGTCTATATGGCTGTTAGAAACATTCAAAGAGCTAACGATTCAATAGCTCAGTTTCCTAAAGAATGGCAGGAAAGAGTATTTCCCGTATTTTGTGATGCATCTAAAGAAGAAAGCTTTTCTTCTTCAGTAGAAGAAGTCGGTAAAAAAGAAGGTCATATAGATATCTTGGTCAACAATTTTGGAACCAGTGACCCTACAAAAGATAGAGACTTAAGAAATACTGATTCAAAAGTATTTATCGATACGATAAGTATCAATCTTAAAAGCGTATTTATGACTTCACAAGCAGCACTAAAGTATATGGATAAAAGCGGCGGATCTATCATCAATATCTCTTCTATCGGAGGTAAAGTTCCAGATTTGTCTCAAGTAGCTTATGGAACTTCAAAAGCTGCCATAAACTATTTAACTCAATTGATTTCAGTAACTGAAGCTAGAAACAACATTCGTTGTAATGCTGTTCTACCTGGAATTACAGCAACTGATGCCGTAAAGCAAAACATAAACGAAGCATTCCAAGGAATGTTCTTAAAGCATGTTCCTTTAAATAGAATGGCTTTGCCTGAAGAAATAGCCAATGCTGTATTATTCTTCGCCGGCGATGAATCTAAATACATCACAGGCCAAGTTCTAGCAGTTGCAGGTGGATTTGATATAGCGACTCCGCTTTATGGGGATTTCATCGGAAAAGATAGATCTAAGTAAAACTAATAGTCGAATCAAATACTTTGAATAAGTGCATGTCAAAAATGTACTGCACCCCTCTCACTG
>FR878773.1 GCA_000434395.1 Clostridium sp. CAG:568
CTCACGTGCACTAGAGAGTTTTTTAATTAATTATATGCTTATGGATTAGTGTAATGTAGAGACAACCTAATTATGAAGGAATAAATTTTATGATTTAATTATGGTTTAAGAAAAAACAGCTTATTCTCTCTTATATCCATACAAATTCTATTCTACATTATTAGAAGTAACAAAAAGCCACCTAAAAATCTCATAGTCAAGCTTATTTGTTTGTCTGTTTTTAAAAATAAATTGATTAGAATACCTGCAGTTATAGCTATTACTAAGAATACTTCTAGATATGTTAGATGTTCCTATCCAAATACTTTGGGCAGGTTTTATTTCCTCTTTTTTGCTTAATCTAATTTCTCACCACAATTATTGCAGTATTTAGAGTCGGATGGAGTTATCTTTCCACAATGCGGACATTTGATTTCATAATCTAACTTGTTGCCGCAGTTATTGCAGAACTTAGAATCTTTTTTATTTAAATGCTTGCATTGTTTGCATTCTATCGTTTCTTGTCCATCTGTGCCTTCTCTGATACCAGATGCTATATCTTTGTAATATTCTTTTGCTGTATCTACTGTTTCTTCTCTCATGTAATTCATATAATCTTTTTGAATCGGAGCACTGGTTCTAGCTGCGAACTTACTCATTGGTCTTATAAGTCCTAGAATCAAAAAGACTGCACCGACAAACATTACGGGTATCGCTACAAATCCAATCCACATAAAATTTTCGAAAGAACCTGTAGATATCATGACGATATTGAAGATTTCTAAACCTAATCCTATCAATTCAATTATTGCACCTATCACTATTAATATTATCGATGTCTTTTTATTTATTCCTTTTCTGATTTCATTGTTTTCATCTTTTCTCATATATCTTTATCCTCCTTTTTTAATAATTGTTTTTTATAATTATAAATTAAAGGAATGGATTAGAAAAGTAATAATGATCTAATCATCAAAAGTTTGATATCAATTCTATTTTGAATAATATGCTCTAAATTTAATTTTTATTATTTAGTTGGAATTTAAGACTTTATTGTTTATAATCCATATATGAAAAAGAACAATATTGATGAATACTTCCATTGCAGTGAAACCAAAAGATATGATGAATATCATAGTTTTAAAGCTGAACAGTATTTTGGAAAAGAATTGAAGGATTCACCTAAAGAATTAAAAGATGTTCCTGAATCTTTTGAAGATAGCGATAAAAAATCAAGTAATAAAGAACAAGAAAATAAATCAGAAATCGATGAACAGGATTTAGCAAAAAGAGTCGAGAATGTCGAAGGAAATAATGTTGCAGTAGAATCTGCTACTCCGGTTGCTACTACTGTAGCATCAGTTGGAACTGTTGCCGCTACAGCTGTCACAGCTGTTGTTGCTTTGACGGTGATGGATGTTCTACCTTCCAATAAAAACAAAGTTCCTTTTGAAGTGTCTAAGGACACTATCAAAGAAGTGTTGAGCCCAAACAAAATCAATTTGGATTTCGATATAGATAATTATTCAAGTGATACTGGATTTGAGATTTATATAGAACAATTTGATAAAGATGGGAATTCATTAGGGAAAGATAAAGTAGATTCTAGTTTGAATGATAACAACTCTCATCTGTCATTGGTTTGTGATGCTTATTATGGACTTGCCAGTTATAAATTTAGTGTTCAAAGTCTTGATGGTAATGATATATATTTTCAAAGTGATTCCTTTGATTTTGATTGTGATCAATCATTCCAAGCTTCTTATACTAAAATAACTCCTAATGATTGCCATTTAACATATAATGAGGATGGCACATTCGATGTTGAAATAGAAACTGGTTTTGTTTGTGAATATGAAGATGTCTTCGAATACAAAGTTGATGTTTATTCAACAGATGGCGTCTTGTTAAAAGAATACATTGGAACTGATAGCATCATAGATGTCAAAGGATTGAAAGATATTTTTGGATTCTATATTCAATATCAGGATATAGGTCATTTTAAAAACGAAGATAAGATATTCAACAGCTTTATAGCTGAAATGAATACAATAATTCATGCTCCAGTGTTTTTCTTGATGGAAAAGCCAGAATTTGATGGGTTAAATTTTATGGTTCCTTATACGTATGAAACGGCTTATGAAGGTAGAAAAGATAAGGTTATATTTGAGATAGATTCTGATAAAGGAAAATCCACTTTTGATTATGAGTTGTCTTCCCCTAACGGATATATCACTTTCGATGAACTTGAAGATGATATAGGAAATGTCACCATCACCCCGATTCTTGAATTCTATGATTATCAATCGGATGGCCGAAGCCATAAGCTGAAGATGTCGACTCATTCATATGATTTCAGTTATTCTTTCGAAATAACATCCGTTGATTGTGACTTCAGCGACGATAGCTTCGATACGATTCCGATCACCATGAAATTTAGTGGTGCAATTCCTAAAGATTATAAAATCAAAATAGATAATGGCGATACGAATATCCAGGATATAAACATAGTATCCGAAACATCATTCAATACATTGAATAAGATTGATGGTGGAACATTGAGTGTCAGTATCTTTGATAGGGATGGAAATCTTTATAGAAAGTTAGAAGACATAACAATTCTATCTCAAGGCAAAGCTTTGGATATCTATACAAGCCCCGTATATACTGCAGCAAATCCAGGCGATTCATTAGTCACCTATAACGATGACGGAACTATCAACCTATATAGATTGATAAACTTCCCAGACTTCCCAGACACTGATTTATCTTATTTCTGCGATGCTTCTATCTATACGAAATCAGATGTGTCCACTTCGATTATTCACTGTATTACTCAAGATAAAGTTGCTGCTTTATATGATTTAGAAAAAAAGCCATACTACTTCTTGTATTACAGTTTGATGAAACAAGGAATAGTAACTTATAGAATGGAACAGACTATGCCTTCTGGTGGAATAGAATTCTATGACATCTTGTCTGCAAAAGGTACTTATGATTCATCTACTGACAAGACTGAGATTGTTATATCTTCTTCGATGGGTGCATATATTGAAAACAAGGTCATCTATCAATCTCAGGAATATAGCCAAACTGATTATAAGATGGTGCAAGGTGTGAATTTGACAGTGACGGTCGATGGAAATGCTATAGGAAATCAATTGACTTGTAGCTACAGTCAGTATTCCGGAACTTATGATGAAATCGGATCTATTTATTCGATAAAAGGAAATAGATTTATGGATACGACTCTGACTATAGAACAGTCTTAAAAGGAGGAACAAACTATGGAAACAAAAAAGAGTAATAAAAGAAAATGGATTTCTATTATAGGAATCACATTAGGAGTGTTGGTTTTGTTGGCTTTTGCAATCTGTGTCTCACTGGAAATGATATTGCCAGAGACAAATGGGTTTGTGACTTGGGCTAAAGAAAACATTTGGGACATCACAACCTTCCCCAGCATGATGCAAGCTCATTATAAGACATTGATACATTGCATAATCTTGATAGTAGTTGTTTTGATCGTGTCTAGATTGTTGCGATTGATGTTTAAAAAGATTATGCAGAAATCTAATAGAGCAAAGACAGTCATCACTCTATTGGATGGAATCATCAAATATGGTGCAGCCATAATCTTGATATTCTTAGTCTTGGATGCCTTCGGATTCAATTCAAAAGCAATTTGGGAATCAGTCGGAATCATAACTCTTATCGTAGGTTTAGGTGCTCAGTCTTTGATAGCGGATATTATCGCTGGTGTGTTCATAATTTTTGAAAATGAATACAATGTCGGTGAAATAGTAACTATTGATGACTTTAGAGGAACTGTCACTGAAATTGGAATCAGAGCTACAAAGATTACTGACTGTGCTGGAAACATAAAGATAATAAATAATTCAGATATAAAGAATGTCGTAAATTTATCAAGAGAGTTGTCTTTGGCAGTAGTGGATTGCGAATTCTCTTATCATGTACCTCTTGAAAAAGTTGAGAAGCTTCTAAAGGATAATCTTCCAATGTTTAAAGAAAAGATTCCTGCAATTGTCGAAGGTCCATTTTATAAGGGTGTATCTGCTTATGAAGATAGCAATATAGCTGTAAAACTTGTAGCAAAATGTCAGGAAGAAGATCGTTATCAAGTCCAAAGGGACTTGATGAGAGAATATCGTCAATTGTTCCTTGAAAATGGATTTGATCTCGACTATGAACAAATCGTCATCAATCAACCTTCCACAAATTCATATTCTGTCGATGAAGATACAAAGAAAGAAGCAGAAGATTTTGTTAAAGAACAAAAAGATGCTTCTCAAGGAATTGAAGAGCAACAAAAAGATTAAAAGATATCTAGTTTGTTTCCTTTTTTTAGTCATAATAATTTAAATTAGAAATAAACTCTCTAGTGCACG
>FR878774.1 GCA_000434395.1 Clostridium sp. CAG:568
ATCCTAGCTAAGCATAAGAAAAAATCCTCTTTTTTCTTGTATAATTTATTCATAATGATGGGAGGTAGGAATATGAAAATAAATGGTGATGAATATGATCCTATAGATTACTATTTGAATGAACTTAAGCCCAAATTAAAAGAAAATGCTGAAAAATACATCGATGAAATGTTGAAGAAAGCCAATATTAACACCGGTGAGAATGAAGATCTAAGTAAGAAATATAGATCAGCTAGAGATAATCACAACGCAAATGAATATAGATTGAAGAAACTAAAAGGGTGGAGAACCTTCTTCTACGTTGTCATGGCAATCGGTCTGATAGCTATGATTATAGGAATCCTCATGTGGGTAGGAAATTCAAAAACCCCAGATGGAAATATAATTCCTGGCTTAATCACCACATTAGTAGGTGGTGCAATCGCCATCACTTGTCTTTGTGTAAATATCTTCTATTACAACAAAAAAATAAAAGCTCAATCCTTAATAGCTAAGGAAACTGGCGACAAAGCTAGTGAAGCTTATAACAACGTCTATAACTCTATAAAAAATGTCTACAATTACTTTGATTTCAGCGATTTCAAAAAGGTCTTAAAAGAGACTACAGACATTTTTGAATTAGATGATTACTTAACTCCACAAAAGCTAAGAATGTTGGAGAAAGTATATCAATATAGTGAATCCCTTTCCAAAAACGAATGTATAGTCGATGTACAGTCTGGATCAATCCAAGGAAATCCGTTCATAAGATTGAATGTGAAGAGAATGGACAAAGTGAGTCAGACATACACTGGATCAAGAGTTGTCACTTATACTGAAACATATAGAGATTCAGATGGAGATCTCCACACTAGAACTGTGACTGAAACATTGATCGGACATTACACTGCACCTCGTCCTACATATGGAGTTAATTCTTACCTAATATACGGAAATACTGCAGCACCAGACTTAACCTTTACTAGAACTCCAAACATGACTGGAAAGATTTCCGATGCTGAAGCTGAAAAAATAGCTAAGAGAGGTGAGAAAGAATTGAACAGACTTGCTGATCAAGCCATCAAACAAGGAAGAAACTTCACTCCTTTAGCAAATACTAAGTTTGAAGTCATGTTTAAGGCCTATGATAGAAACAACGAAGTTCAATATAGATTATTATTCACACCTTTAGCTCAGCAAAACATGTTGGAAATATTGACTGGAAAAGCAGGATTTGGTGATGATTTTGGCTTCTACAAGGAACATAAGATCAACATCATTTGTTCTGCTCATGGTGGTGCAATCTACAACTATGAAAGATTCTATGTGAACTACGATTTCAATGAATTAAAGAAAGACTTTGTAGATGAAATACAAAGAGTCTTCGATTCAATATTCTTCGATCTTATTCCACTATTAGCTATACCTTTATATCAAACCACAGAAGGTGGGGAATTCAATGTCGATGAAGATCTACCTAATGTATCTAGATATGAAGCTGAGACTGTTGTAAATAACTACGATGACTTAGATGTCTTTAGACCTGCCGAAACCTCTACAGACCAGATACTCAAAGTCAATTTTGATGGAAAGAGCAAATCTACTGATCAATACTCTGTATTGTCGACTTCAAACAAAGTATACGATAGGGTATATGTCGACATGGTTATGGCCGGTAATGGAAGATTATATCCCGTCGATGTTCCTTGGAAAGAATATGTTGAAGCAGCAAGACGAACATTCATCCATATAGAGGATTTCAAACCCGAAAAGAAGGAAGGTGAAGAAGAGCCAGTCATGAGTTATGGTCAAAGATACCCTATGAAAGACACAAACCAAACTATTTTCAGATATCGTTGGAATCTAGGCTTTCCACTTGGTGGTGAAAGAGACCAAAGTTATGATAAAATAGTTGATGAAGATATGTAATTCTTTACTTGTTCAAAAAAAGAACAATGATGAAAGTCAAGTCTATTAGATAAAAAAAAGAAAGGACAAAAAATTATGGCAAACCCATTAGATGAAGTAAATGATCCTATCGCCGAACAAGGAAGAGATGTCAACGTCATCCAAAAGCAAATTCCTGTCAAAGTCGGAGTAGGATCCACGATTTTCGAAGTTTTGTTGTGGATATGTGGAATCATTCCAGGAGTAGTCTTCTTGGTCATGAAGCAAAAGGCTAGAAACCACCTCCGTTCTTTGGAACAAAGGGTTCAACACGATGCTTCAACAATTGACAACTTCTTGGAACAAAGAGTTCAAATCTTGAAGAACGCTGCCAAGCTCTTGGACAAGGCTATCGATCTCGACAAGGATACCTACACAAAGATTGCTGCTTATAGAAGTGGAAATGGAAAAGCTGCTGACGACAATCTCAGAAATGAGACAAACGCTAACATCGACAAGCTCTTCGGTCAAATCAACGTTGCTTTCGAGCAATATCCTGACCTCAAAGCTCATAACGAACTCGAAGAGTGCTTGAGACAAAACTCCTACCTCCAAAAGGAAATCACAGCTGCTAGAGAGCAATACAACGATACTATCTATAAGTGGAACCATGACATCATGCAATGGCCTACCAAGATGATCGTCGCTGCTAAAGACGGATACACCACTAGAATCCCCTTCACTGCCAGCAAGGAAGTCAAGGAAGAAGCTAGAGGAACATTCTTCTAAACTAGTAGAAATTAGGAATCTAAAAAGGGGCTGTTGCAAA
>FR878775.1:0-2661 GCA_000434395.1 Clostridium sp. CAG:568
TGCAACAGCCCCTTTTTTTATCCGATTTGATTTTTCTATCTAAGTTTAGGAAATAAATTAAGAAATGTAAGGCTTTGTAAAAGTGCTTTCAATAAAACAATATTATGATATATACGTCACAAGTAAAGGATTTCACCCTTTTATAGAGAGGATATCGAAATGAAACATGAAGATTTGATTAAGAAAATGACAGTTGAGCAGAAAGCTTCAATGATGTCAGGAAAGACAGTTTGGGAAACTATGGATATTCCCGAGCTTGGAATTCCTTCGATTTGGTTATCTGATGGCCCTAGCGGACTTAGAAAACAAGCTGGTGATTCAGACCAGTTGGGATTGAATGAGTCTTTGAAGGCTACCTGCTTTCCTTCAGTCGCAGCAGTCACAAATTCTTGGAATCCTGAGATTTCAGAAAAAGTCGGAGCTGCAATCGGTGCAGAAGCCAAGGCTAGAAGAGTCTCTGTCTTGTTAGGACCTGGCTGCAACACCAAGAGAAACCCACTTTGTGGAAGAAACTTTGAGTATTCTTCCGAAGATCCTTACCTCGCTGGTAAGATCGATGCTGGATACATCAGAGGTATTCAATCCAACGGAATCGCTGCATGTGTAAAGCACTTTGCCACCAACTCCCAAGAATTGAAGAGAGAGTCCATGGATTCAGTCGTGGATGAGAGAACACTCCGTGAGCTCTACCTCACCAACTTCGAAATCGCAGTCAAGGAAGGACAAGCGCTTTGCATCATGTCCGCCTATAACTCCTTAAATGGATACTTTGCAAACGAAAACAAGCATCTCGAAATGGATATCTTGAGAGATGAATGGAATTTTGACGGTGTCGTAGTGACTGACTGGGGTGGAAACAACGACAGAGTCGAAGGTTTGAAGTGTATGAACTCACTCGAAATGCCTACCACTGTCGGTGAGACCAATAGAGAAATCGTCAAAGCCATCAAAGACGGAAAATTGGATGAATCCATCCTCGATCAAAATGTCGACTACCTTTTGGATTTAGTCTTCAAGACCAAGACTTCCTATGACAAAGATCAACCTGTCGATTTCAAGAAAGATGCAGATATCGCTAAGGAAGCTATGGATGAATCCGTAGTCTTGCTCAGAAATGAAGGAAACATACTTCCTTTGAACAATGATGTCAAAGTTGCAGTTATCGGTGATTTTGCAGAGAATCCTCGTTACCAAGGTGCAGGTTCTTCCATCATCAATCCTTCTGAAATCGTCTCAGGTCTCGAAGCTATCAAAGCTTCAGGCTTGAACTTCATCGGATACGAGGAAGGTTTCAAGAGAATTGGAAGAAAGACCAAGAAGGGATTAGTAAAGAAAGCATTGGCTTTGGCTGCAAAGTCTGATGTAGTCCTTCTCTACTTAGGATTGGATGAATTCTCCGAAGTCGAAGGTATGGATAGAACCACCTATGTCATCCCTCAAAACCAAATCGATTTGATCAAGGCTTTAAGAGCTACTGGAAAGAAGATCGTCACTATTCTCTCCTGTGGATGTGCTGTAGAATTAGGTGCCATTCGTGACAACAGCGACGCTATCATCTATGGATCACTCTGTGGACAATCCGGAGCAAAATCCATTGTCGATATCATCACCGGAAAAGTAAATCCTTCTGGAAAATTGTCTGAGAGCTTCCCTTGCCAATACAAGGATGTGCCCTCATTCAACTACTATCCTGGAAAGGATGTGACTTCTGAATATAGAGAAGGATTGTTTGTCGGATATCGTTACTATCTCACAAGAAATATCAAAGTTTGCTATCCTTTCGGATTTGGTCTCTCCTACACCAAGTTCGAATACTCTAATATCAAAGTTGACGAGAAGGGTGTCACCTTCAAGGTGAAGAATGTCGGTGATAGAGAAGGTAAGGAAGTCAGCCAACTCTACATTGGACTTCCTAGCTCTGGAATCGTTCGTCCTGTACGTGAACTCAAAGGATTTGTTAAGACCAACTTGCTTCCTGGAGAAGAAAAAGAAGTCTTCATTCCTTTCGATGATAAGTCATTCCGTTACTTCAACATCAAGACAAACAAATGGGAAGTCGAAACTGGAGACTATGAAATTTCAATAGGTTCTTCAAGTGTCGACATGCAATTGACCACCTCATTCCATGTCGAAGGAACAAATGCACCTCTTCCTTATACACAAGAAGAGCTTCCTCACTATTTCACTGGCGATGTAACAAATGTTCCCGATGCTGAATTTGAGAAGTTGTTGGGAAGACCTATTCCTCCTCACACCTTCACATGGTTGAACAAGAAAAAGACTAGAATCGAAATCACCTCAAACACTACTATGTCTGACCTCAAATATGCAAAGGGCTGGACTGGAAGATTCTTCGCTCATGTAATCTCCGGTTTGACCAAGATGTTCAGAAAGTTCGGAAACGAAAAAATGGCTGATACCTTGATCATGGGTGTATCTAACCAGACCGTCAAAGTCTTGTCTAGAATGACAAATGGTGCCATCTCATGGGATCAACTCCAGGGTCTCTTGATGATGTTCAACGGACATTTCCACAAAGGATTGCATCAATACTTCAAGGCTGGAAGAGAGAAGAAAAAGTTAAATAAGCAGTTAAAGAAAGAAGCTGAAGCTAAGAAAGCTAACGCTTAATAATAATAATAATAATAATAATTAGTTGAA
>FR878775.1:2677-6954 GCA_000434395.1 Clostridium sp. CAG:568
ATTAGTTGAAACTCGGTAAGAAAGCTCAGGACAACCCTGAGCTTTTTATATAAAATTATGAAAGAAAATTGTAAATATACTGGTGGACAACCTACAAATCCTACCACACCATCGAAAGATAGAGAGTTCGTTGATAGACAAGCCACAACATCCCATTTCAAAGTGACAAGAGATTCCGCATTTACCGGAACCAATGTCAAGAATGATGATGGAACTTCATCTAATGCTGATGATATCAATTTCAAGTTAAGCAAGAATAAATACAAGTTGGGCAACAATTATGAAACCTAAAGCCCTTACCTATTATATTGATAGTGCTTACTTTGAATCTAAGCAAACATCATCTTAGGAGGGACACTATGTCTCAAGGAAAAGAAAAAAAAGCAAAGAAGAGCTTCTTCGACAATCCTCTTCTTTCAACCAAGGTGAAGTCTGCAAAAGCTAAGATCTTCCCTGAAGGAGCTCTCGGTTACTTTGTAGGACCTACTTTGGCACTTCTTTCTAACTCTATCTTGTCAGGCTACTTGAATAAGTACATGACAGATGTACTCAACATGACTGTTTGGGCCAAGGACTTCTTAACATGGCTTCCTATTATTTCAGTCATCTTCGTCGTCTTAGGAAACATTGTCGTCGGACGTTTGATGGACCACTCAAAGACCCGTGCAGGAAAAGCTCGTCCTATTCTCTTGCTTTCCGCAGTCTTGTCTGTCGTCGCATTAATTGTCTTGTTCATAGCTACACCTTTTAATACTGAAGAATCCCCTACTTCAATTATCACATTAGTAGTATTCGCCATCGGATACAACCTTTGGTTTGCTGTAGCTTATCCATTCTATTACACACCACATAGTTCATTGGTCACTCTATCTACAAGAAATAATTCTGATCGTTCTTTGTTGGCTACAATCTCCAATGCTACCGCTTTGGCAGCTATGGGATTGACTTCCATGATTCTTCCTTTCTTCATGGGATTGTTGTTTGTCGATAAGGAGGGTGGAATTGATTCTCAAGCTTCTTACGACCATTGGAGAATCTTCGTCATCGCTTTGATGGTAATCACCTTCATCGGAACTATCATCGAGTACTACTTCACTCGTGAAAGAATCACTGAAGAGTCCTTCTCCTTGCAACAAGGCGATGGAGCCGAGCAAAAGAAAGCTGTTCCTCTCTCCAAGCAAGCTAAAGTATGCTTGAAAGACAAATATTGGTGGATTATCATCTGTTTCTTCTTCCTCTACCAACTCGGTGGTATGTTGAAGAACTGCTCACAGATTTACTACTGCCAGTCTTGGTTTCCCATCAACGGAGAATACTCTGCCGCTAATGGTGGAACCTTCCAAGGAACCCTTTCAATCATCGGTGCTATTCCTACTGCTGTAGGTATGTTGCTCGTATGGCCTTTGGCTAACAAGATTGGAAAAGGCAAGTCAATCTTATTCGGTGCTTTTATTTCAGTAATTGGTGGAGCTATCGGTTTCATCAATCCTTCAAACTTCGCTCTTGTAACTACATCATTCGTCATCAAGGCTTTAGGAAGCACTCCTGCTATGTATATCTCCCTTGCTTTGATGGCTGATATGCTCGATCATGAAGAAGCTGTATATGGAATTCGTACTGATGGTTTGACCATGACCGTCTACGGAGCCATCATGGCCGGTATGACTGGAATCGCCAATGGAATAATCAACGCCGTTCTTGTTGCTGCCGGATATGATAGTGCAGACCTCACGCATAATTTGGGCAATGTCCAACAAGCTACACTTTGGACATTCATCGGTGGAGAAACAATTTGCTACGCATGTATTGCTATCCTCTTCTTCTTCATGAACGTCGAGAAGTTCTCTAAGATCGACCATGAAACTATCAAAGCCGATCAAAAAGCTGCTGCAGAAGCTAAGGGAATCACCTATGTTTCTGCCGAAGAGACCTTGAAGCTTCAAGAAGAAGAATCCAAGAGAATGTCTAGAGAAAACGATCTCAACGAACTTAAAGCTCGTTGTGAAAAGAAAGGTCTCAATTACGAGAATGAGTTAGCCGCTTACGAAGCTAAAGAAGCTGAAAAGGCTAAGTCCGCCGCTGAAAAGAAAGCTTATGCTGATGCTAAGAAGGCGGAAAAGAAGGCCAAAGCTGATGCTAAAGCTAAAGCCAAGTTGGATGCTATGACTGAAGAGCAAAGACACCAGGCTGAATTAGCTGAAAAAGCTAAGAAGGATAAGGCTTTGGAGCGTGAAGAGAAGATTGAAGCTGAGTTCGTTAAGCTTCGTGCTAAAGCTGAACCTTTCCGTAATTCTTTAAATGCATAGTTGATTCTATTTGAAAGTATATTAAAACTAAAAGCAATGCCAATCCCCCTCGGCATTGCTTTTTAATATTAAAGAAAAACTAATATATCGATTTTAAGAGAAAATAGGATGCCTGAAACGCATCGAATAAATTAGAAAAATCTCATTATTTCCACTTTTTGTAATTTGCTTGCTAAGATATACGAGAAGGTTTATATATCTTAGGAGGAAGTTATGGCAAATTTAAATATTTTTCATTATCAAAGTAAGAATTTTAGATGGACTAATGAGGATGGAAGCGTCTCTATAAGATTAATAGCAAAAAAGGGCTATTTATCTGAAGCTAAAGTTATTTACGGAGCTAAGAAATATAACAGCCCACTCCTAGAATCAGAGCCTATGAAGATAGAATTAGAAAATGATTCTATTCAAGTATTTGAATCGACTTTAAAGCTAAAGGATGACAGAAGATTTACCTATGCTTTTAAAGTAAAACTAGCTGAGGACAACAAAGAAGGCTATTTCTTCAGCGATGGGCTTCATACTTTAAATGAAAATAAAGATCCTATAGATAATTTCTTCCAAATATGTCATATATTCGATAGCGAGGAAACAATAATTCCTTCCATAGTAAGGAAAAAGGGGGCTGTTATTCAAATCTTCCCAGATAGATTCGCAATAGGTGATTATTCGAAGCCTTGTATGAAGGATGTAAATCTAAAAGTGAGTGACACACCAAACAGTCACTCCTTCTTTGGAGGTGACTTTAAAGGAATAGAAGATCATCTTCAATATCTCAAAGATTTAGGAATTACAACCATCTATTTAACACCTATATTCAAATCGTCATCAAACCATAGATATGATGTAGAAGATTATTTGAAGATAGACGATAGACTTGGTGGCGAAAAAGGTTTTAAGGAGTTAGTCGATAGAATCCATTCTAATGGAATGTCGATAGTTTTAGATGGTGTATTTAATCATTCTTCTTATAAAAATGATATGTTCCAGGATGTTATGGAAAATGGAAAAGAATCGAAATACTTCGATTTCTATTATTGTGATGGAAAACCAGATTTCAATAAAATGAATTATCTTACTTTTGGAAGTGCAGGATACATGCCAAAATTAAGAACTGAGAACCCTAAAGTAATAGAATTTGGTTGTAAAGTTTTGAACACTATAACATCTAAATACAACATAGATGGATGGAGATTTGATGTGGCAGATGAAGTAGCTCATGTATTTTGGATCAATGTACATCAAACATTAAGATCCATAAATCCATCTATTTTGATGATAGGAGAGGATTGGATGGCAAGTGAAAACTATCTTGAAGGAAATCAATTCGATGGAGTCATGAATTATCAATTTAGAAAGATTACTATAGAATTGATAGCAAATGAAATAATAAATGCCAGAACAGCTAGAGAAAGATTGATAGATTTATTAGCTAGATATTCATGGAACAACGATTTATCTATGTTCAATTTGATTTCCTCTCATGATACGCCAAGATTCAAAACCTTAGCTGAAGGTAATGAAGATAAAACACTATTAGCAACCTTATTAGCTGTATCATATCCAGGAATGTTCATGTCTTACTATGGAGACGAGCTAGGAATGGAAGGTGGAAGTGATCCATTAAATAGAGCACCTATAGATTGGAATTCTTTGGATAAAAACAAAGAATTTCAAAACACCTATAAATCTATATTGTCTTTAAAACAACTAGACGAGTTCATAACTGGAAGAATAAAGATAGAAACCTGTAAAGATTTACTTGTTATTAAAAGATATATAGATGAAAAGAAGTCTTATAAAGTAATATTAAATACAAGAAAAGACTATATAGATTTAAATGAAGATATACACGAGGTAGTTATCGAGCATAACTATGACAAGAGCAAGAACAGACTTAGTTCTTACGGATATATAGTAATAAAGAATTAAATAAAAATAAGGCCTAAATGTACTGCACCCCTCTCACTG
>FR878776.1 GCA_000434395.1 Clostridium sp. CAG:568
ATATCCTAGCTAAGCATAAGAAAACTCGGCTTAAAGCCGAGTCTTTTATATCAATCGAAACTAAAGAGCTAAAGAACCCATAGGATCCCAAGCTTCAAGTTCGATAGGATCTTGTTCGAGGATCTTAACTTCATCTTCAGTCAAATACTTCTTGTCGATGACTGCTTGATAGACAAACTCATTGAACCAGTCATCGGACATGACGAAGTAGCCTTTATCACCGATTGCATCACCCCAAGAGTTTTCAACTCTCCAACGGTTAGGCTTGTTATCGACGATATTGACACCAGTGATGACCATAGCATGAGTCATCAAGGATTCGCCATAATCAACTCTTTCGGCTTTAGTCATTCCAAACTCAGTTCCAAGTACCTTGTTGACATTCCACATCTCAGTAGACATCACACCATCAGGTGTGTAGGAGAACTGTCCGACATCACTTCCGAACCATACAACTCTATTGTCGGAAAGTTGCTTGATTACAAGCTCTTTAACTCTTTCGATAGGAAGGTTAATGTATAAGACTTTGTTTCCACCTTCAACGTTGTTGAGGTACTTGACAGTAAAGGCCTTCTCAAACGGATAACGAGGACCAGGACAAGAGAGAACTGAAACATAATCATCCAATTTCAATCCGACATACTCGTCGAAGAATTCCTTAGGAGTAATGTCAGCAATGCGACCAAACTTCTTGTCTTCATCGACATACTCAAAAGTAAACTTAACAGGAGGTTCGCCTAAGCAAACAGCCAAGATATGATAGACTTCAGAAAGCATCTTTTCTTTCAAAGGACGAAGTTCTTCAACTGTTTTCTTTTCTTCTTGATGTAACTTTCTCAAGGTACAAGCATATTCACGAAGCTTCAATGTTATGTACTTATCCATAGCTTGAGTATTAGAAGATGATGCAGTTTCAGGATAGACATCCTTAGGACATACACCATATTTTTCAACCAAGTTTACAAACATTGTCCACTGGCCACCATCTCCTATAGGAGAAGACAAAAGGAAATCAGTGATACGTGATCCGTTAGGTTCATCGATTGTTTTAAGAATATTCTCAAGGAAGAAGTTAGACTTCTCTAACTTATCCCAAAATAAAGGATAAGCTTGAGAAAGTTCCATATTCTTAATTTTTAACTTCTTCATGACCTCGAGACGCATTACATTGGTAGCAGCAAACATCCAGCAACGTCCAGATCTCTTTTGATTGGTGATATCTCCAGACTCGACATTAATAGAATATTGGTGAGTCATCAAGGCTTCAACAGATTTATTGATTGAAACAGCCGGAATACCCTGAGCCATAACAGCACCTTGAACAGCTTCACTCTTAGATTCAGCAAATTCTTTTTTAAACTTCTTCAACTCATCTTCAGTAATAGCTTCAAAACTCATTATTTTATCCTCCATGCAAATTTATATTATAAAGGCTAAATATAATAAATAAGATATGTTGACCTATGGTTTTGAGAACGGCTTTATTCAAAACAAACTAGCATTCAAAAGCATATTACTATTTAATCTCTCAATAATTGATAATCCACACTGATTAAAGCAAAAGAAAAGAGCAAAAGAAAAGGAAGTAATAGTTACTGAATTTAACTCTTTTGGAAACAAAGAAACAAATTTTATGGACAATTTAATAT
Organism: Clostridium sp. CAG:568; assembly: GCA_000434395.1. Taxonomy (GTDB): domain Bacteria; phylum Bacillota_I; class Bacilli_A; order RFN20; family CAG-288; genus CAG-568. The sequence goes on from FR878776.1 coordinate 1,650, forward strand.
ATGGAAAAGTAATTCCAGAAGAATTGAAAAAGGAATATAAACTTGGAAAATACAGGTTGAAAGACTAATTTACATATTTGATTATTTTATATAGCAATCACAACCAAGTATTTAATAACTATATAAATACAATTTGTTCTAATAATTGATAAAATTATACGGCTGGATTAAATAAATAAAATGGAACTATCAAAAGAAAAATATTTAAATGATTCTTATTCAATGCCTTTTGAAGGCGAAGAACATCTTGGAACAGTAGTTGAACTTCCTTTTAGAACTGATGTTTGGAGAAATGACGCTAGATCAGCTCTTTGGGACTTCATGTCTGTAATTCTATCTATAGCTCAATTCGAAAAAGTCTATGTAGTAGCTTCAAAAGAAGCTTTGAGCAAAAATGCAGATATATTGTCTCCTTTGTTTTCTAACTTTAATGTTCAAGTCTTACCTATCGAATACGATGATTCTTGGGCTAGAGACAACGCACCAGTCTTCACAAGAAATAAAGAAGGTAAGATTTGTGGAGTGAATTGGGGATTCAATGCTTGGGGTGGAACATATAATGGTCTTTATGATTCATGGGACAAAGACAATTCGATGGGAACACCTCTTTTAAACTCATTAAATATAGATGAGTTTAAAATCAAGGATTTCATCCTTGAAGGTGGATCAATTCACACAAATGGAAAAGGAACATTAGTGACTACCGAAGAATGTCTCTTATCCAAAGGAAGAAATCCTAATCTCACCAAAAATCAAATAGAAGACACTTTAAAGAAAGTATTAGGTCAAAAGAAAATAATTTGGCTTCCTTATGGTGTCTATAACGATGAAACATCAGGTCATGTAGACAATATGGCATGCTTCTTAGATGAAACACATGTCTTATTAGCTTCAATCGATGATAAGAACGATCCTATGTATGAAAGATATAAGATTGATTTAGAAGTATTAAAAAATGAAACTACAGCCGATGGAAAGAAAATAGAAGTTATAGAAATGCCTGTTCCTGGACCTCTATATATGAACAAAGAAGAACAATTGAGTCTAGCAAATGATGACCACGCCATAGTAAGAGAACAAGGAAACAGATTAGCTGGATCATATGTCAATTTCTATATGGGAAAAGAGTTTATCATCCTTCCAACATTCAATGATCCAAACGATCAAAAAGCATATGACATATTGAATTCCTTCTATAAGGGAAAGAAGAGAATCATACAGATTCCAGGAAGAGAAATTCTATTGGGTGGTGGAAATATACACTGTATTACAAAACAAATTCCAATGCCCAATTTAAAGGAGGAAGACTAAAATGAGAAAAGTAAAAGTTGCTGCACTTCAATTCAAATCAACCAATTCATATGATGGAAATATAGAAAAGATAGACAATTTAATAAGACAAGCTAAAGAAGCCGGAGCTGACATCATCCTCCCTAGTGAATTATTTGAAGGAGACTATTTCTGCCAAATAGAAAACTACAAGAATTATCTTTTAGCTGAAGAATATGAAACTTCAAAAACTTTAGCACATTATCAACAATTAGCTAAAGAATTGAACGTAGTCTTACCTATATCATTCTTTGAGAGATGTGGGAATGTCTATTACAATTCCATTTGCATCATCGATGCCGATGGAACAAAACTTGGAGTCTATAGAAAGACTCATATTCCAACCGGTGAATGCTATGAAGAAAAATTCTACTTCACTCCAGGAAACACAGGTTTTAAAGTGTTCAAAACAAAGTTTGGAAACATAGGTGTTGCCATTTGCTGGGATCAATGGTTCCCAGAATGTGCAAGAATCATGGCTTTGAAAGGTGCTGAGATGTTGCTTTATCCAACAGCTATAGGATCAGAACCTGTCTTAACAAAAGATTCTAAAGACCACTGGCAACATGTCATGCAAGGTCATGCCGCAGCTAATATCATGCCTGTCATAGCAGCCAATAGAACTGGAGTCGAATCAATTAATAACTCTTCCATGAAATTCTTCGGCTCTTCTTTCATCGCCGACGAATTTGGTAACATTGTCGAATCAAAAGGTAGGGACGATGAAGGATTCATCATCCATGAATTCGATTTAGACGCCGTTAGAGATAATAGAATAGATTGGGGTGTTTTCAGAGATAGAAGAGTAGAGATGTATAAAGACATCCTCAAGGATGACGATTCAAATGGAAGATAAAAACAATAAGGAAGAGAAAGGAATAAATCAATCAGGATATAAGCACCTCTATTTAAAGATATTCATAGCTTTTCTCTTAGCTATGGCCTCTGCAACTGGATGCTTATTCATCGCATTTGCATATCAAGGCCAAGCGATGATTTTGTTTTGGTCTCTATTCCTTCTTCACATGTTAGAAATAGTATGCACTATATTCTGCTTTGCTGTTTCAAAAGCTGATTGTAATCTTCAAAATAAGAAGATCACACTGACTAGAATTATCTTCATAGTCATGATAGTTTTCCTTTTGGCATTACTGATATTAGAAGCTATAGCATGGTGGACACCTACTAATCAAGATCCAAGTTTTTATACAATAAAGTAAATCATTAGATGATTTAAAAGACTAGACTATTCAATCGACTTTAAAGATTCCGCCATCGGAATCTTTTTAGTTTTGAAATTCAACAATAGAGATACAACTATAGAAGTTATAAATGCTATTACGAATGAAATGATATATGTAATCCAGTTGATATGATACAAGAAGGTTAATAGATCAGTTTTGTTTACTGATAAAACTAATACTGCTAATGGGAATCCTAAGGCCAATCCTATTAAAGATCCAATCAATGAGTCAATAGCCAGTTCATATGCCAAGGTCATGCTTATCTCTTTAAAATGGAAGCCTAGAACTTTCATAGTAGCTATATCGCGTTTACGCTGTGCGATATTTAAACTAGTCAAGTTATAAATGACTACAACACATAATAAGATTGCGAATATCTTTACTACATCTGTCATAATGTTGATAGTAGAAAGCAAAGAATCCGCTCTATCTTTAATATCTTTTGCAGTGCTACAAGAAGATACATTATCTAGCTTCATTATTTCTTCTTTAGTTTCTTCAGATTTGGACAAATCTTTCAAGGTTAAATAAAAAGTAGTAGGAGAAAATGTAGTATTAGGATATCCACTAGCTTTATCAAAAACACCTTTTAAAACTGAAGATTCAAAGATATAAGTCAGTTTTCTCTCATATATCTTTCCACTCAATACAATTTTTAAAGTGTCGCCTATTTCGATATTCAATCTTTCAGCAGTTCTTTGATCCATGGTAAGACCACCATCGACATAGTAAGGAACTTTAAAATAATTAGAATTATCTTCGAGAATATTCAATGTTGTTTCTAATGAAGATTCATAAGAAACAGATACAGCTGCTTGAGATACTTTCTCAACCTTCTCTACATTTTCTAAACTTAGAAGATTGTTATAAACATCGTCCGTATTTCCTGAAGGTTTAACACTCATCTCGACATATTCATTCACGTTAAAATCTAGATCAACACCATAGTTCAAAGTATCTGATATTCCAAAGCCGCAAACTAACAAAGCAGTACATCCTGTCATTCCTAGAATAACCATCAAGCTCTTTCCTTTGCTACTCAAAATATTCCTAATAGACATCTTTAAAACAATGCCAAAGTTATTAACTTTAGTCTTTTTATTAGCTTTTATCTTTTTCTCTTTTATTTCTTTATTTTTCAATCCAAAAATAAATACAAAGAAATCATGAATTGATAAAAGGATCACTCCGACAAATCCTAGATTTTTTCCAAATGACACCGGTCTAAATCCATGCTTCTCTCTAAAAGATTTGTACTTAGCATACAAACCTTTATCACTATTATTAGTCTTAGTTCTCAAAGTATCAGCAGGCTTTTCTTTTATAACTGAATAAGAGAGGATAAAAGAACATAAACCCGCAACAATTATCAATGCCAATAGCATGACTATAGACATCCAATAAAAGAAATGTATAGACATAGAAGGCATATCCCATAATAGATTATATTTAATTCCCATGACATTCGGAATTAATAAAGGACCTATTATGAATCCTAGTATTCCTCCAATCGAACATAGAACAACACCAAAGCTAACGAAGTAAGAATATATTTTCTTCTTTGGAACACCGATAGCCTTCATCACTCCTATTTCACTTCTACTCTTCAATATCATTTGTGAAATAGTAGTTAGGATAATTAATAATGAAACTAAAAAGAAAATGATAGGGAAGACGAATGTCAACTGCATAGCTTGAGTCACGTCCTGATTTAAAGCTTGATACGATGGAAGAGATGAACTTTTATAAGCTAAAATAAAATTGGATTTGCCAGTGAAGTATTCATTTATGCTAGAAACAGCTGTGTCAGGATCATCTGTCTTTATCAATATTTGATTAGTGCTGCTCTGCATCAAACTAGTTAAATTTACCAATGAATCATCGCTAGCGTTTAAATTCAACAATCTCAATACTAAATCCAACACTTTGTTGTTATAGTTCGCTTTTAAAAGATTATAAAGACAAGTAGCAAAACTATTATTTGTGACTGAAACTATAGAATTAGAAAACGAGGAATTTTGAACACCTTCAGGATGATACATCGATCCTGTTATGTTCATATCAAATGTTATTTCATCGTCATAAACTATATTCTTGCCGCCCTCCAAGACAAATCGATCCAGCAAAGATTTTATAAAAGATGAGTATTGATTATTTATTGTTGAAATCATCATTTTCAAAGGATTAGTCATAGTGAAAGAAACCTTATCGCCGATAGATAATTCTTTATCCTTCATAAAAGAATTCATCATCAAACATCCTTCTTCTCCTTCTTTTATCAAAGGATGGGACAATTTTGGAGATGCTTCGGTAGAGACGAAATAAACATTGCTGTTCTTTACGTTTGCAGTTAAATAAATTCTTTCTTCAATGAGATCTATGTTATAGAGAGTACGCATAGCAGTTCTATCATCGTCAGTTAAGCCTGTAGTGGTCACATACACATCTGCTAGATTTGTCTTCTCATACAAATTGTTTTGTCTTTCTAATATATTATTTGCATTAGAAGTCAATCCAGCAAAAAGGCAAAGAGACAAGAAAGAAATGACAATGATAGAAATCAATTGCTTTATATTCTTTCTCATCGATCTCATCAAAGATTTGAAAAGAATATTAAATGTGGATGATTTGTTCTTGCTCTTTACCATACAATATCCTCTATGGATTCTTTACGTGGAAAATGAGAATCTTCCTCTATTTGACCATCACTAACTCTAATCAAATGAGTCGCTATTTTAGCTAAAGACGAATTATGTGTAACGATTATGACCGTAGTATTAAATTTAGACGATAAGGAATAAAGCAGTTCTATAATCTTGCTTCCTGTCTTGCTATCCAAAGCTCCAGTAGGCTCGTCACAAAGCAATAATTTTGGATTCTTCACTACTGCTCTAGCTATAGAGACGCGTTGCTGCTCACCACCTGACAATTGAGAAGGATAGTTATTTGCTCTATTCTCTAATCCGACATCTTTCAATATCTCTTTAGGATCAAAAGGCTTCTTCACTATAGAAGCAGCTAAAGCAACATTTTCATAGGCAGTAAGGTTTTCCATCAAATTATAGAATTGAAAAACAAATCCGATATCGTTTCTTCTAAAGTCTTCCAATTGACGACTGTTGAATTTAGATACATCTCTTCCAGCTAGAAAATAATTTCCAGCAGTAGCATTATCCATTCCACCCAGCAGATTTAAAAGTGTTGTCTTTCCTGCTCCACTAGCTCCTAAGATGACGACAAATTCACCTTTTTCAATTGAAAAAGAAACACCTTTTAATGCATGGACAAGGGTTTCACCCTTGCCATAGTCTTTCGTCAATGCTCTTCCTTCTATAAATGCCATAATCGATATCCCTTACATAGTAAAATAATTTTAACAAGACTTAACACAAAGTAACAAGAAATCATTGTTGCATGTTTAAGGTTTTGTATCATACAATCTAGCAATATTCATTTTAATAAAACTCAAATTAAGAAACTATTTTTATCATTAGTAAGGTAGTTTCATTATGAACCAAAACAATACTATATATTTTTTACTATCTTTAATATAAAAAATCTTATAAAATATGAATAAGTTATGGAAGGAAAGGAGATATCAAGATATGGGAAAAAGAGAATTAGATACTAAAGAAGCCTTATTTGATAGCAAAGCTCAGAAAGACTTTATCAAAAATGAGATCGGCGATTTGTCAAGTGCTAGAATCACTCAATGGGGATTCGGTGTAGTAGCTCTTGTTGGAATAGCCTTATTCATAGGATTCATATTCTTACCTTATGTAACTATTCGTAACAATACTGCTGCTGGAGAAATGAGTCTAAAGTTTTATACTTTAGCCTTTGGAACCTACGTAGAGAATACTAGCAGACATTCGGGTCAATTCAATGTGTTCTTTATAGCTGAATTTGTCTTATTCATAATTGCTGCTATGCTTCCTTTATTCTCGAGAAGACATGAGAAAGCATTGGTTGTCACATCGACAGTGATTCTCTCTATAGTTGGATTGTTTATGATGCTTAACTTCTCCAACTACTTGCTCAAGTATTCATTCACTAGAACTTATCGTAATGAGGTCTTATTTAAACTTGAAACAACAAATGCTAAAGGATATGTCTCTGTGTTGAAAACCGGATATTATTTGTTACCCGCTGTTGCATTCTTGACAATATTAGCTCAGTGGTTGACATATGGATATACTAAGAAGGTAGCTATAAAGAGACTGTACAACAACGCTAAGTTCGGAAAGAAACTTCTCAACTACTAATCCATAAAGAAGTCATCTGACGCTCTTCTATCTTTGAAGGGCGTTTTTGTTTAAAAGGAGGGAATTAAGTATGGAAAAAAGTCATCCTATATTAGATTTAACAAACGAAGCCATAGCAAGATTATCTACATTTTTTTCAAGATTGAAAACAAATGGTAGATCTTGGCTTTCCTCCTTTGTCAAAAGAAACAAAGATAACCTAATAACTTTAGCCTGGCTGACAATAGTAGCGATTCTCATATTTGGATATACATTGATTTGCTATAACTTCACTATTCCTCTTTCCGGAGATGGATATCTTCAATCCCAAACTATGCCTTATCAAATGTACGATCAATGGCATAGATTCTTCAATACTGGTCATTTCAGTCTATGGGATTCTTCTACTGGATTAGGTGTCAACACCATCGGTGCTGACAGCTTCTATGGTTTGTTCTCACCATTTACATTGATAACATTGATATTCCCACGTTCATGGATTTCACAAGAGATAGCAATTTTATACATAGTTAAAATAGTTTTAGGTGGATTCTTTTTCTATTTATATCTTAGAATGTTTAATATTTCTGTAGGAAGTAGAAGAATTGGGGGAGTTGCTTTTGCTTTTTGTGGGTGGGTGACTTACTATCTTTGGTTTGCTTTCTATCTAGATTCTTTTGCTTTCTTTCCTCTTATCCTTTATGGAATTGAAAAAGTAATACAAGAAAGAGATCCCAGACTTTTAATAGTAGCTTTCTTCTTAGTCGGATTGAGCAACTACTTCTTCTTAGCTGTGTTTATGATTGGATCATGTCTCTATTCTATATTTAGATATATTCAATGTTGGAAGCAAATGAAGACTAGTGAAACTAGATGGGCTGTATTTGGAATGGGTGTCACTTGCTTCTTGTTAGGAATATTATTGAGTGCATTTGTTTTGCTTCCTAGTATTATGAATGTTAAGGCCATGCCTAGAATCAATGAATCATCTTATTTAGATGATTTGATGAATGCATTCAAATCTAATGATTTGAATAAAATATTTAAAGTCTTATTCCAATTTGATTATTCCAGTGAATATATCTCCTATAGAAAGATTTATCCTTTAAATAGCTTAGTTTTCATGAACTTGGCCTCCTTTTCAAATAACCTTCTACAAGTCAGCTACTACGACAATCTCTCCGGATCATCATATATATTTGTACCTTTGATATTGATGACTTTTGTCGGATATTTATACGCTTTTAAAAAGAAAAGAATAGGCACAATAATCGGTGGATTTTTCACCATATTCTTCATGTCAGTTCCTTTCTTCTATTACTTGTTTAGTGCCTTCACAGTCGGATATGCTAGATTCTACTTACTTCCTATATCGTGGATGATTGCATTTGCTTGTAAAACAATAGATGAAAGACGTGAAATATCCAGAGGATATCTAGACGCTTCGATGGCGATACTAGTAATCCTTCAAATAACAGCTTATGTATTATCCATCTGGGCTATAAACAACCAATATGTTTTATATAAAGATGGATATCCTTTTGCTGATGAAACATGGTGGGAAAGATTGTTAATTCTCCCATTCCAATTTGGAATAGACATCGTAGGATACGTAGTGATGCGTCATTTCTTCCACGGAAAGAAATTCAACAAAGCTACATTGTTATTAGTCTCTATAGAAGCTATTGCGATGGGCAACACAGTCATCCTAAACCATGGATTCGGCGATATATCTAATCTTGAATATTCAAATGGCCAAGGTAATAGAATTGTATCCAATGAAACAAATTTAATAAGCAAATTAAAAGAATACGATTCCTCTATATATCGTGTTTTCAACAGCACTGTGGATAGAAACAACACCAATTTAGGATTGGTAGTCGGTCACGATTCATTATCAGCATTCAATTCTAACTATGCCTTCAATGCTCAAGACTTTATAGACTGGAGCAACATAGGATACACCAGTGGAAACTGGTCTATGGGTGAACACAATAGAAGATCTAATGTCGAAACATTCTTAGGCGTCAAATACTATATGGTTCGTCATGGAAATGAAGATGGCACTAAGAAAGACAATAATATTCCTTGGGGATATGTAAATATACAAGATATTAACCCTAACACTGTAGATGAAGCTGAAAGAACATCACTCATTGCTTTACAAGACTCCTTGAAAGCTCAACAAAGCGATGGAACACTAGCTAGAGACATTTACTTAAACAACGACTATATCAACTTAGGATTTGCTTTTGACACTGTCTTAAACAGCTCTGCTATGTATGAATATAACAATACAGACGCCAATGAATATGCATATCTAAGATACGCAATCATGGATGAGGATGATTTAAAAGATGAGAACTTGGTAGCTGATTTAAACAAACATATGATTTCAATATCTAAAACAAATAGTTCTTCTAGTTTCCAAACTTCCACAACTTTAAAGATGACATTTACTCCTACAACCTATGGATACAGTGGAAATATCAAATACTTCAATAACGATTATGACGTCGAATTCATAAAGAAAGGTGATAAGTATGTAAATGATAAATACAATCTATCATTCACTATTAGAGATTCTCACCACATCGTATTCAACGGATTCAACCTTACTGACAAAGCTATTGTTTATACTAACTCCAACAACGTGTTGACTGCTTCTACCAATACCAGCATGTTACAAAGACTCGGAAACTTATCTTATACAGTTTATGCTTCTCATTGGGACGAAAATGGAAATTATATAACCGGATTAGATCCTAACGACACTACTAAAATCGATCACTATATCTATCCCGCTGATACAAAGATAGATATGGATAACTTAGAAGGAAATTCCTTAAAAGGATTGAAATACTATACAAAAGTAGTCATAGAAAAGAAGGATGGAAGCTTATTCGCACCTCAAGCAAGTGAAGATAATCCTGTTTACCTATCCACTAACACACCAGATCATTATGAATGGCATTTCGTAGATGAAGACGGAAACGATGTTACCAGTGGAGAAGAATGCTATTCTAAATATCAGAAAGCTCATGGTTTCTATGTAAGAAAACCTGTGAAGAGAATTATTGGTTACTTGTTTGAGAACAAAGATGACAACACCTCTATATCTAAACCTTATATATATCAATCCAGTTATGCCGATTACAAACTCGCTATAGATAAGCTAAAAGCTGAGCCTATAAATGTCGAATATAGAAGAGGCGATAGAGTTAGATTCACAACCAACTATTCAAAAGGAAAAGTTGTTGTTTTAAATATTCCTAGAGAGAATGGATGGACATTGAAGAAATGGGATTATCCAACCGATAGCAATTCAAAGACTAGCGATGATTCCGAGAATAAAAAAGAGAAGGGCTGGCAGGCTGTAACAACCTATAAAACTCAAGGTGGATTCGTCGGATTTATAGCCGATAAAGGTGAAGCTTTATATCAATTAGATTTTGAAACACCAGGATTGTCTATAGGATCTAAAGCCACTATGATAGGAATAATCTTTACATGTTTCTTCTATGTTTGCTATAACGGAAGAGGATTAGATAAATTGATGGATGAAGAGAGAAGATTGAGGCAAACTACATATGAAAAGAACTGAAGTATTTAAAACTATGACTGTGAAAAAACAAATGTCTAGTTTTTATAGAGATGGAATATTGTTGATTCTATGTATCATCGCAATGATTCTCGGCTATTTCTTTCAAAAAGAAATAGGATTAGGATTATTTATTACAACATCTGTTCTATCTTATCTTTTTCTGATATTAACAGTAATCGCAATTTCACCAGTTATAAAAGAATTGTCTATCTCTAAAACATATTCAATCTATACTGGAAGAGTTGTAGAAGTACATGAAAACAACATGCTTAAATCTGTATATTTAACTATCGAATATGAGTCTCCATTAGTCACTAGAAAAGATACTCATGCTTGTTTCTATCCTATGGATGGAAAAATATTGTTTGGAAAGAAAATAAGAATAGGCGTAAGGCAGAAATCCAATAAAGTAATCGTGTTACCTTAAGGGTTTATTGCTGTTGTTTAATCTCGCTATCTCTTCTTTATAGCTTCTTTCATTTTGCTCATCTACTCCTTGAGCTAAATAGAATTCACGTTTGCTATAAGTGAAGTCGATATCGGCAAAACAATATGTGTAGAAATAAATGGCCAGTGCCATAAAATAAAGAGTTGCTATTCCAAAATCGGAAGCTATAAATCCAAATGTAACTCCTAAGCCGTAATTGTTATAACCTGAATATTTTCCTAAGTATCTTTTTTCATCGATGTTAGTATTTTTAGCATCAATAGTCTTTTCTTTATAGTCCTGACATTCAAATAGAATTGATCCATTTACGTTTTCTACTTTTACAACTCTATTTATATTGACTGCATCAAATTCAGGTGTGTAATATGCGATGATGTCTCCTTCTTTTATCGATGAGAAATCATCTCTTTTAAAGCCAATCAATGAATTCTTTTTAATCGATACTTCTTTAGTCGAATCATCCAAACCATCTGTTTTCAAAACTCTATATTCAATGTTGTTTAAGGTAAATGGTCTCTCATTTATTTTGTAATAAACTCCAGCTGTAGCTGAAATTGAGCAAACAGCTATTAATACAGCACAAATTCCAACTCCGAACATACTCCATCCGGATATTTTGCCTCTTGTTTTAGATAAAGTAGAAACTAAAGATTGACTTTCATCGAGCTTACCAGAATTGTTTTTAGCAGCTATCAAAGTTGGAGAATTAGCTAAGGTATAAAGTGGAACTGATGAATTCTTTTTGCTGATCTGCCATTTATCATAAAAGAATTGTCTATATTTTTTTCTGAGATTCTTTAGAATTTCTTCATCACCCAATCCATTCTTCAAGATTTTCTTTCTCTTTATGAAATTCAAATAAAGTAATCCGAAAAATAATACTGCAAATATGATGATAATCCAAAGACTTGTCAGCAGTGAAATCTCATATAGTTCCATCAGTTAGACCTCGTTTGTTAACGCCTATTATAACCAAAAATAAAAAAATCCAAAATTCTTTTGCCTTATAATCTCAATACCTTTTTATATAAACTTTCTAATAATAGTTATATGCCTTATACTCTTTCTTGCTAGTCTTAAGGACTCGTTTTTATTTGAGTGCCATTTATTTTATATCGACTGGAGGTAAAAAATGGGTTTCCTCGAAAAATTATTTAGAATCGACGCACGTGCATACGCCAAAATTAGAAAAAAAGCACGCCCTACTTTTGATTACGAAGATGAATTCAAGAAAATGACAGATGCTAAGCTTAAGGAAGAGACTCCTAAGCTCAAACAAATGCTCGCAAACGGAGCTTCTGTCGACGATATTCTTCCTGAAGCTTTTGCTGCTGCTAGAGAAGCTGCAAGACGTACTATCGGTCAATATCCTTACCCTGTTCAGGTTTTCGGTGCTACTGTCTTAAACGAAGGCGATGTAGCTGAAATGAAGACAGGTGAAGGTAAAACACTTACTGCTACCATGGCTGTTTATTTGAACGCCTTGGAAGGAAAAGGAACTCACGTAGTCACAGTCAACCAATACTTGGCAAGCCGTGATGCTGACTGGATGGGTCAGATTTATCGTTTCATGGGTCTTTCTGTTGGAATCAACTCCCGTGAAAAGAACACCCAAGAGAAGCAAAACGCCTATAAATGTGATATCACCTACTCAACCAACGATGAATTAGGATTCGATTACCTTCGTGATAATATGGCTACTTCTCCTGCAAATCGTGTTCTTCGTAGAAACGGATTGCACTATGCCATCGTCGATGAAGCCGACTCAATCTTAGTCGATGAATCAAGAACTCCTTTGATCATATCTGGTGGAAGCGGAGTTTCAGCTTCTTCATATGAAGCAGCTGATAGAGTTGTCAAATCTTTGAGAAAAGATGAAGATTTCACTATCGATATCAAAAAGAAAGTTGCTACTTTGACAGATGAAGGTATCAACAAGATTCAAGCCGCTTTTGGAATTCAAAATCTTTTCTCTCCAAAATATGCTGATCTTTACCACCGTATTCAACAGGCCTTGAAAGCAAACTTCATCTTCGCCCGTGATACTGAATACATGGTCGCTGACAACGAAATTCTCTTAATCGATTCCTTCACTGGACGTGTCATGAAAGGTCGTGAATATTCAGATGGACTTCAACAAGCTTTGCAAGCAAAGGAGCATGTTGAAATCAAACCTGAGACTATCACCGTTGCTACAATCACTTATCAGAACTTCTTCCGTCTTTATGACAAACTTTCTGGAATGACCGGAACCGCTAAGACTGAAGAGGAAGAATTCCGTAAGATTTACAACATGCGTGTCGTCCCTATTCCAACAAATAGACCTATCGCTCGTTTCGACGATATCGATTCAGTTTACGGAACAGAGGATGCCAAATACGCTGCTTTAATAGCTGATGTCAAAGATAGACATGCTCATGGGCAACCTATCTTGATTGGTACTACTTCAGTCGAGAAATCAGAAATCGTCGATGAATTATTGACCAAGGCTAATATTCCTCATGATGTTTTGAATGCTAAGAACCATGCAAGAGAAGCAGGAATCATCGCCCAAGCCGGACAAAAAGGTGCCGTCACCATCGCCACTAATATGGCAGGACGTGGTACGGATATCAAATTGGGAAGAGGTGTTGCAGAACTCGTTGGTGAAGCTGAAGAAAAAGAGCATCACTACAATGGTCTTGCTGTTTTAGGAACTGAAAGAAACGAATCACGTCGTATCGATAACCAGCTCCGTGGACGTTCCGGACGTCAAGGAGACCCTGGATATTCCAAGTTCTATGTCTGTATCAAAGACGAATTGCTCCAACGTTTCAGCTCCGACACTATGCTTTCTGTCTTCCAAAAGATGGGAGATCAGCCTGTAGATTCAAAGATGTTGACCAAGGCTATAACCTCTGCTCAAAAGAAGGTTGAAGGACAAAACTTCGACACTCGTAAGTCTTTGCTCGACTATGATGAAATTCTCCGTCAGCAACGTGAAGTCATGTATGCAAAACGTGATAAGATTTTGTTCTCTGATTCAATCTTCGATACAATCCCCGATTACTTCAACAAAGCTGCTCATTCATTAGTCAGCCAAGCCATGACTGTAATCGATCAAGAGAATGTAATCGATTCTAAGAAGCTTTGTATGTTGGTAGAAGCTCGTGATCTTCCTAAGGGTCAATTCAATGCTGAGCCCTTCCAAGGATTGACTGAAGAAGAAGGAACAGATATTCTCTCTAACTTCTTGTTAAAGCTTTATGGAGAGCATAAGAAAGATTGGTCCAAAGAAATGGAAGACTATGCTGAAAAGACCATTGCTTTGACTTGTATCGATAAGTCTTGGACACGTCACATCGACACCATGGCAAAACTTCGTGATGCTATTTGGCTCCGTTCCTACGCTAACTCCGATCCTTTGCAAGCTTATACAAACGAAGGTTATTCTTTGTTCGGAAAAATGCAGGACACAATTGCTGATGAAATCGTATATCGTTTATTAAACGTACAATTCAGATCACAACCTAGCCGTGCACCTTCTACCACAGTCAAAGTAGAAGATAAGCTCAAAGCTATCGAAGCAGAAAAACGTGAGCAAATAGCTAAAGAGCAAGAAGCTTTGAAGGAAGAGCAAAGAGCTCAAGCTGAAGCTAACAAGAAGCATGAGCCTATGCCTGGTGAAGAGTCTAATAATGCTCAACCTGTTGAAGAACCTAAGGTCACCTTTGAAACCTCTAAAGGAACAGGTAACTACAAGCCTACTGCTAGAGACATTCAAATCGAAACAATGGTCTTGTTAGGAAAGAAGGTCTTGACCATCGATATCGTTAAGACTTATATCAAATTGGTCGATTTTGGATATCTTGGAAAACAAGAATTATCTTTGTTGATTATGGGTGGAATTGCTGAACTCTCCGACGCTGATAGAAATATGTTGAAGGAAAGACTCAGCCAAGAAGGAACACCAATAGTCGGACCTAAGAGCTTTGAATCCAAGAAGGAATTTGAAGAACTCGTCAGCTACGCTTTGAATACTGTTAAGACAGACAATAAGTAATAATTAGTTAAGGAGTATTTATTAAAATGAAGGAGTTATACGAAATAGCGGGAGATGCCCAAAGATTGGAATTGAAGATGTCCTCTCTTTGTGGCTGTCTTTGACCTCCCCAAGATAGAAGAAGAAATCAAAAATTTAGAAGAAGAAACAGCAAATCCATCCTTTTGGAGTGACCCTAAAAATGCTGCCAAGATAAATGGCAAGTTATCAGACCTCAACGATAAGAAAAATACTTATGAAGGTCTTTTCAATCGACTTGAAGATATCAAGGCTGCACTTTCACTTTTGAAAGAAGAAGATGACAAGGATTTGCATAATCAAACAGAAAAAGATGTAGCATCCTTATCAAAAGATATGGATGCTTTTGAGACTGAATTATATTTGTCTGGTGCTTATGATCATATGAATGCAATCTTGGAATTTCATCCAGGTGCTGGTGGAACTGAAGCACATGACTGGGCTGGAATGTTATTTAGAATGTACACCAAATACTGTGACAGCCATGGATTCAAATATAAAGTATTGGATTATCAAGAAGGCGAAGAAGCTGGAATATCTTCTGCCACATTAGAAGTCATGGGTAAAAATGCCTATGGTCTTTTGAAATCAGAGAGAGGGGTTCATAGAATGGTGAGATTATCACCATTTGATGCCGCTCATTCAAGACATACATCCTTTGCAAGTGTCAACGTAATGCCTGAATTAGATGATTCAGTAGATGTAGAAATAAATCCAGCTGAAATAACTATTGAGACTTATAGATCATCTGGTGCTGGTGGTCAAAACGTCAACAAGACTGAATCTGCAATTAGAATCATTCACCATCCTACTGGAATAGTCGTCACTTGTCAGGTTGAGAGAAGCCAAATGCAAAATAAAGCTCTGGCAATGAATCTTTTGAAATCTAGATTATTCCAAGTAAGAGAGAAAGAAAGACAAGAGAAGTTAAATAAAATCAATGGTGTCAAAAAAGATATCGAATGGGGATCTCAAATAAGATCCTATGTTTTCCAGCCTTATACGATGGTCAAAGACCATCGTACTGAATATTCAGTCGGAGATATCCAAAAAGTAATGGATGGTAATTTGGATGGATTCATCGATGCCTATTTGAAATGGAAGTATAAAGAGGGAAGAACCGATGCAGAAGGAGAATAGAACAAGCTGGTTTAAAAACTTCTTTCTCGGTCAATGGTTTACTTTAAAGACTTCCTTTTATAAGGAATTTATAGAACCGAAGAAATCCGAATTATTCAAATCGATAACTTGGATTGTCATAGGAAACTTATTGTTGGCATTAGGTGCATCGTTATTCCTTGTTCCTGGTGAAATAGTCACAGGTGGAACTTCCGGTATAGCAATTATAATCCAACAGTTCTATAACATGGCGACTGGGGATGACTTAAATTCCATAATCGATATTAACCATATCATTACAATTAGCACTGTCTTTTTCTTCATACTAGGTTACTTCTTATTAGGATTTGGATTCACTTTAAAAACTTTAATCTCAACTATTATCTATCCTTTAGGAATCTATCTATTTGATTTTCTAAGAGAAATAACCGTTATTAACGGAACTAAATTATTTGCTATAGAAACTTATATAAATAATCCAAGCTACGATTCTACTTCAGTAATGATTCTAGCTGGAATATTCGGTGGTATATTGATGGGTGCAGGTGTTGCATTTTCATTCAAAGGTGGTGGATCTACCGGTGGAACGGATTGTATAACCATGTGGTTACATAAGAAATTTGGAATTCCAACTTCTATTTCATCTTTTGGAGTGGACTTTATAATAATATTCACTGGTCTGTTCTCATCTCAAAATTTAATCAATTTCTTAATTGGAATATTAGCTTCATTATTATGTTCATTTGTCATAGAGAGAATCTTCTCAGGCAATAGTTCTTCATATTGTGCAGAGATTGTATCAGCTAAATATAGAAGCATCTCCAATGCCATTAATAAAAACATGGAAAGAGGAACAACACTATATGAAGCTGAGGGCGGATATACTGGATTTGAAAGAAAAGTTGTAAAAGTCTCATTCACAAGAAACGAATATCGTGAATTGCTCAGATTAATAAAATCTATAGATCCATATGCTTTTATAACAATAACAAATGTCGATGAAATTCATGGAAATGGATTCTCATACGATGATGGTGATGAACCTTTGCAAATAAAAGAGCATCACTCAGCCAGATCTATAAAGAAAGCTCAGCTAAAGGCTATGAAGCTTGAAAGAATAACCATAAAGAAAAATGACAATGCTGTTCTTCGAGATGTTAAAAAAGCTAAAAAAGAGGAGAAGAAAAACAAAAAGAAATAAAACTATAAGCCTAGCTACATAACAGCTTGGCTTTTTTTATATTTGACTAGCAAATTAAGTGTTCATTTAAAATTTGGAAAGCCTTTAATGAGTCAAGAGTATAAAAGAATTCTATAATTCTAATGATTTAGGATTCATTTTATGAGCTTTATAAAAAAACACTTCACTTTATCTCTATTATTTGCTTGTCTATTAAGTCTTTTAGGTGGGTTCACAGAACTATATTCCATCAAAACTAGAGGAATATATGCTGCTATGCAAACTGGAAACACCATTACAATGTTTATGAATTTTATAGATGGTAATATCCCTTGGGCTTTAGATAGGATGATGGTTATATTAATGTTCTTTATCGGATGTTTAACTGCAGAGACTTTAAAAGCCACAATAAAGAAAGTGAATAAATACTATCCACAAATAGTACTGAGCCTAATGATCATATGTTTGATTCCATCAATTTGCATTCCTGTTAATGTTGAAGCGATTCAATCTAACGGAACACCTACAATAAACGATATCGTAGCCGATTGTTTCATGGCTTTATATGGGGCGTTCCAATTCTGCTCATTCCGTGAAATGAATAAAAATGTATTCTCTTCTACTATGATGACTACTGTTATGAAGAATATAGCTGAATTCTTAGTGAAATCAATAAAAGAAAAGAACATTGAATATGCTTTTATATCTTTGGAATACTTCTTCATTTTGATTTCCTTTATATTAGGCGCTATGTCCTTCTATCTTTGTTATAAATTTATCGATAACCAATCCAAAGATACTATTATTCAGTTATTACCCATTTCAATGATTGCTGTATTATTAATATTGATTGGACTATCTATATTCATTTCTAAAAAAGATAAAGAAATTAAGCTAGTAAAAGAATAAAATAAGTAAATAGATCTATATATTACATATATAATCTTTATTTTTTTCTTTCTCAATTAATTTTAGCCAAATAAGAATTTATCATCTTATTTTCTACAAAATTTGATGTTATCAACTTTTTATATATAAATGAAATAGTTCGAATATAGACAATTCGTTATCATTTTTGGACTGCGTATCTTTTATTATTCTTTCATTTACTAGAAAAGTCTAAGGATGCCATAATCATTTTCTTGTTCTTATAGATAAGTTTTCAATACTATTTGAAATTATTTAATAGAACATTTATTCTAATGTCCTAAATTTATATAAAAGGAGCAAAATATATGAAATTTAAAAAACTAATATCAATATCTACTCTTGTATTGATGAGCTTGACAAGTTGCAATGAGATTAAGCCATCTTCTTCTCAAACTCCTGGATCTACTACACCAAATTCATCTTTTACACCAACAGAACCTACAGCACCTGATTTCTCTGATTATGATTTAGATGTCATGGATGACTACACCTATGAAGGTCAATTAGGTGAAGTTACTATAACAAATAAAAGATTAACCATCACAAAAGATGGTCAATCAAAAAATCTAATCCCAACTTCTATAGATGAAGAAATACAAGGCGATGATATAACAAGAACAGTAATATCATTCTCCAAAGCTTTTAATGATGATGACTATAAGGCCTACCTATCTTTTGATGAAAAGATGGTCTTAATTCTTGAAAAAGGTGATGAGTCTTATTCATTCATGCCTTCTATCAAAAGCATGAATGGAGCATTCTTCTCACCTTATTATGAAGCAGAAGTTTCCAAAATTGATTTAATCTACTATTTCAGCGGAGATTATTCAGTCGATAGAGATGTATTCTTAGTTAGACAATCCACTGCAGCTGGATCAACTTTAAATTCCTACTATACAAAGTCCTACTTGAAAGACGTGGATGGAACTGTCGAATTAATAGCAGATTACTACGACTACACTGATAATTATCTATATGAATCTATGATGCTAGAAAATAACGGGTCTTATATAGATTTAGTCAACATATTATCAAATAATGAAGTCGTATTCAGAAGCTGTCCTGCTTTTATGAACTATGACGTCTTTGACGGATCAAAGACAATAGACTTATCCTATGATTTCGATAATAAGACTGTATCCTTTGATGGCGATACATATCAAATAGAAGGAAGCGTAGATGAAAAAGAAGGAAGTGAATATAGAATCACTTCTGGAAGTAAGTCTTATTTAGTAAAACCTAGTGCTTATGGAATTACCTTTATAGATTCTTCAGATAAAGAAACATTCATGCCGTATGAAGATTATTCTTCATATTTATATGGTAGCTTCTCTTATAAGGATTTCAATTTCTCCTTCAGCTTAGATGAAGAGACAAATACTAACAAATTGAAAATCAATAATGTTGAAACATCATTTAGCTTTGATGTCTATAAAAACTTCAAAGCTATAAAAGTTGAATACGATGGAAAGACATATCATTTTGTTCCTTATAAAGACGATATGGCTTCTAATTACGTAATCAAAGGATATGTAGGTGAAAAAGAGTTATTCTTAGTAAATAAATCTCTTTATTCAAGTTACTTTGTAAACGACTTCACATACAAATCAAAGACTGAGAAAGAAACATTGGTGGTAGACAAAGATTTAAAGATAACCTATCAATCTAAGACTGTCAATTCTAATATTCTATATGTTCCTTCTTCTGATTCCACTTATCTAGAATTCACAATGGATTCAAATACATATCAATTCAAATTATTCGACACTGGAATCAAAGCATTTGAATTGATAAAAGGAGATGAATCAAAGATATTCATACCTACTAGCAGTTTTGAATCTCTATTAGGCGAATACACCACCAAATATCAAATCGACTTAACTATCGCTACAGATAAATTAACTTATAAAGGAAATGAAGTCGATTATGAAATGAAGCCATACTACATAAAAGATTCATTTGCATATGTGATCGGTCTTTATTTCACCATCAATAATGAAGAGCATTTGATAGAAGTAGGATCAAACAACGCTATGGTTGGAGGAGTATTTAAAAATAATGTATTCACTCCAAATGAAACTTTCGTTCCATATGACATGTTCTTAGATTTGGTAGGCACATATGAATTCAATGGCGCCTATGGAACAGAAAAGATAAGAATCACTTCTGATGGAAAGATGTATGCTGATAGTCTCAACGATACTAATAATGGATTAGTCGAGAAGGAATATGACTATTCATTGAGCATAACTACATACCAGGGAAACAAAGCTGTAAGAGTAGCTATGAAATACAGCAGCATAACTGAAGTCTATTTTATTAAAGATGGAGCTAGTTTGGTCTCATTCAATAATAGATATGCCGTTGACTATATCTACAACTATAACGGAGTATATGCAAACGGTGATAATTCAACTGTCATATATCTAACCGCTGATCAGTTATATGTAAATGGATCATTAACTTCTTATTCTTCATATGAAAGCAAAGATGGAGTAACAACAATAACAACAAGTTCATCGACATTCAAATTCAAAGAAGTAGATGGAATAAAGAAAGTCGAATATAACGATGAGACATTGAATTCAGTCGATTTCGATATAACAAAGTTTGTTAAAGACTATACGACAACTAGTGGAACTACATATTCATTTAAAGCTGTCGTAGATCCTATTACAAAGATAACTTCATATGTGCTGAGCGATGGAACAACAAATTATAATTATCTAATCACTTCATACAACAATAAGATTGCATTGAAGTTCTCAATTTTATCTACAACTATTTACTTATATGAGGATAGTGGTGAATATAAGATTGCTTCTGAAAGCTCAATACCTCTTCCTCCACCTCCTCTTCCTCCTTATAAAGGATAAAGATGTATTTGATTAAAACACTACATTATTGTAGTGTTTTTTATTGTGTTGTTGTGTACACATAAACTTGAGCTGATCAACTTGGTTCTAAAAAAGGGCAAAAAAAGGTGATTTCAAAAGAAGAAGCAAAGAAAGATTGCTTCAATGAAGCATATAAAATCATAAAAGAAAAAGGATGGGTCTTATAGCCCACCCTTTTTAAATATAACTAATATTATTCAGCAACAGTAGTGAAAGTTATTTTGGAAATTTGGATAAGTCCATTTCCAATTTTCTTCGTTGATTGTTTGCAATCAATTACATATCTATAATAGGCATTTGCAACTGGAGTTTTTATTTTAGTTGTTTGTTCTCCTTTTGCAACATTCACATCATAAGAAGTGGTTGTATCAGGAGTAAATTCGGCTGAAGTAGAGACTAACAACTTAATGCTATTAATAAATTGTTGATCTTTTACATTATCAATAGTTATTGTTGACTCAGCAATAGCTTCAATAAATGGGGAGTCAGTAGTAATTGTTCCTGTTGAATCACCATTTTTTGTACCAAATTTAACATAATTCCACGTTCCTTTGTAGTTATTACCATTAGCAATGGTGAATTTTAATTTATCCGATGTGTTTTTCCAAGTACTAACATAATCATTAACCGCTTCGTTATTATCTTTTACAAACGAAACTGTGTACACCTTAGCCACGGGAGCAGATTCACTTACAAACTCGACTACAACTTTGTTGTTCAATTCAGCAGTAAACTCAGCTGTGTTATCATCGGCTACAGTCAAAGCTTGATCATTGACCTTGATGGAAGAGACTTTATATCCTTCCTTAGGTGTAGCAGTGACCGTAAGTTTATCTCCAACCTTTCCTTCCTCAACTGTGACTGTTCCCTTTTCAGCATCATATTCAGTCACTACCTTAGCAGCTACCTTCTCGGCTGAAGAATCAATAACCACTGCATTGACTAATTCCTTAGTACCATTATAATTTTTGAATGTTCCTGCAATAGTGATTTCTTTACCTAAATAATCTGAAGTGATAACTTTAGCACCTTTATCAAATAAGAACTCAGTTCCATCAAATGAATAGTTATTATCTAAATATGTACGATATACATATAATTCCTCACCAGTAGCCTTATCAGTCAAATAAAGATTTCCATATTGTGCGTTTTCAATCTTAGTCAACAGACCAGTTGTCACATATAAATTTGCATCATCATCAGTTGTCATCTCATTCAACTCTTTGAAGGTCTTCTTCACCACATTATTCTCAGTAACAACTGTAGTTTTATCTTCATCGTGATCATAACCATATGCTTCAACAGCAGTCAAGGCATCCATTGTGACTGTAGTTGCTACAGTTCCATCAGAATGAATGGACATCTTGTCACCCTTTGCAACTGTGAACTTGTTATTCTTCAATGTAGCAACAACAGGAGTATTGTATGCACTTGTTGTTTCATCACCTAAGATCAATCCACCAGAAACTACTTCATTTCCAGCCTTCCAAGATCCGGCAGTGGTCTTATATTTTGTATTAGTAGTAACATTAGCTTCAGAAGCATTCAACCATTTACCTGTGGATACAAAGGTAGATCCTGAGATATCCCAGTTTCCAGTTCTAGCAATGACTGCTTGTCTATCAGCAGTAAAGGTTGAATTCTTTACAACTACCTTAATTCCTTCAGTATTGCCTAAGAATCCAGTGTTATCAAAGTCATCAGAAGTAACTGTGACCTTAGTATTGTCAATTGTAATAGTCTTGTTTTCACCATCGAGGTTATTAGTTCCTATACCATAAGCACCTAAATTTGAGCTACCTTTGATATTGATTGTAGAATTCAAAATCTTAGTTTCAGTAGTGCTGGAGCAATAAATACCAGTAATAGGATTATCTTTACTAATACTACTATTGCTTACAGTGACTCCATCTAATGTAAAAGCTGCAAGATACGAAGAATCGATGACATTTACTGTTCCCTTGTCATAATTAGAAATGATGCTTCCATTCTTCAATGTGACAGACTTGTTTCCAAAAGTTTTAGTATCAGTATTGGCATCTCTAAGCATTCCATTCAATGTGCTAGTGATGGTATGTCCATCCAAATCATATTCAGTGGTTCCTTTAGCTAAAGGTAAAGTTACACCGAGAGTGACATCTCCTGCAAGCTTAACCTTGATATCTTGAGCATTTTTAATCTCATTGATAACAGAATCAGTAAACTCAGATATTGTATGAACATCTGTGAAGGTAGCTGAGATATTAAGATCCTTCTCAACTAATTGTTCAAAAGAATATCCACCTTTCTTATCTTCGAGTACTTCGATAGCTTTTCCGTCAACTGTGATAGTCTCGATAATGTATCCTTCATTAGGAGTTACAGTGACGACTGCAGTATCACCATATTTATAATCCTGAGAATCATCTACTTTATTCTTATGTTCAATCGTTCCATGTTCACCGGCATTGACTGTGACAGTTTCATTTTCAAGGCCGAACTGTACAGTGACGAACAATCCATATTCGCCCATAGTAGTGGTAAATGTATTGTCGCTAGCCCATTGTACTGGCTCTTCATTAATAGTTAAGTATTTAATCTCATATCCAGTTTCAGGTGTGAAAATGAACTTTACATCTTCACCATATGTAGCTGAAGTTTTACCACCTTCTACAGCAATAGTACCATGAGTAGTAGGATCCCATTCGATAGAGTAGACGGCTAACTTAAATTCAGCAGTGACAGTAAGTCCATCGGAGACCATCTTCACCTTGGCTTCCCAATAAGTCTTTCCGGTAGTTGAATCTTCCTTAGTCACATAGTCAGCGTCACTTCCGTTCACCTTAAAGGAACTCACATCATATCCAGTATCAGAAGTGATCTTGAATGTCACATCTTCACCAATCTTAGCAGTCATCTTATCAGCAGTGAC
>FR878777.1 GCA_000434395.1 Clostridium sp. CAG:568
TTTTTTTATCGACCTGCAAATATGATGGGTGGAGTCCCTTATATCACTGATTGAAATGTTGTTATTTTAAACAACATCTTTTTTTTAGCCATATTAATTTAGATTAGAAATAAAATGCTACAGATGCCTTGGCAAGTACGACAAAAGTGTGAACTGCTCCAATATTAAGCTTTTTGAAAAACAGTTAGATGAGATCTATCATGCGGCAGTACTTCAACTTTTAGTACTTTATAAAGAAGAGCTTGTTGACTATTTCAATATAATGATTCCAAAAGCTATAGACGGCAAGCACAAGTCGAATAAAGTTATAAAATTGTTAGCCAATATGGACACGTTTGCTCAAAGTGATTATGAGTATGATTCTCTCCACACCCTTATAAAGAAGATAGTTGTTTTCCCTAAAAAAGCATTTGAATTCACTATGCTTGATGAGAGCATCATTAAGATAACAATACCAAGATACAGACTCGTTGACCATTACGGACGAAAGAAAACCTCAGGCAGCTAACACCTGAGGCTTTTTTTTTACTATTTCTTTATTTCCCAATGTCCACCTTTATCAGGTCCCACTCTTACTATTTTTTCACTAGACTCAATAACCCTTGCAACTGTTCTTCTAGTTTTTCCAATGATTTTGGAAAGTTCAGTGGTAGAAATGTTTGGATTTTTTCTGATGGCAGAAATTATTTTTTCTTCATCTGTCATGCTTTTTTCTGTGACATTTTCTGTGACATCTGGTTTTAAATAGCTATTCAAATCATAACTAAATGGAATTGTCACTCTTAGGAAATTATCCAAGAAAGTAAATGCTTCCTTTCCATATCTATCTACAATCATAGAAACACCATGACCTGTTTGTTCTATAAGGCCAAGTTTAATAAATATCTTAGCTAAGGATTCATTTACTGGCTTACTGATTCCACCAAAGAAATCGTCCTTGGTCATATTTGATGGCAATCCGCCTGTAGATATGATTTCAAGCCTATTGTTGAAGATATAAATTGCAGGAGGCGTTCCATCCACCCAATCGTTGTGAAGGCAGGCATTGTACCAAGCTTCTCTGAATGCGCCTTTATCAAAAAGAGGTACATCTTCTCTATATCCGTTCTCATGGAAGACAGTCTTTGTTTGATTCACAACCTCCGCACAGAAATTTTGAGCATTTTTCATGGCAGCAATCAAACATTGGTAGCCATATTCGTTTCTAAGCAATATCTTGGTTCCTTTGTCATTACCTTCAAATCTTACAACTTTAATTGAAAATCTATTCTCATCAGCCAAAAGCTCAGCTTGGATGTTGTAATTTCCATCCTCGTCTAGTAATTCTTCATTCTTTAAAAAAGTCGAATCATTGATGGTCAACCCTTCCTGAGTATATAGGAATTTGATCATCTTGAATGTCAGATCTTTTTTATTTGCTGGAAGATTTGTTATTTTCAAGTCAGCTTTGAAGGACGCTATCATTCTTTTTTGTATTTGCTCGGGTGTCATCCCTCTACTTGATGTTCCTATTCTTTCAAAACAACCGGCACTGCTCATACCATATTTTTTGATGTAATAAAGCTTGCTACCTTTCCTGATATCAACTCTAACTATTTGTTTTCCGTCAATAATAGGGGTCTCAATTGAAACAAGACCTCTAGAGCTTGGTTCTATCTGATCAGCAATTATGTTTGAGATGTCCAACGAAGTTTTATCGATATCAGCAATGCCTACAACAGTGCCGTCATCTTTTATTCCGACATATACCGATCCATCGCACGTGTTCAAAAAAGCGACAATCTCGTTGATTATCGTCCCACTCGTCGGCTTTTCCTTGAATTCTGTGTGCTGGTCTTCTTTTAAAACCATTGTTCATCACCTAATCTTTCTCTTTAAATTTTACCATGGAAAGCCATCAAAATCTAGAATTCATCGTATATTCAACATAGAAAAAAAAACAAGACGTCACTGCCGATGGCCGAAAAATAAGGGTTAAAGTATATTCGTACTTTTGATAGTCAGTTCGTGCTTTTGATAAATTACCTGCTTTTAAAACAGACAAAGAAAAAAGGGCTACTTCACCCAAAATTAAGCAATTTATGCCTAAAATAAGCGAAATAGTCCTAAAAAAAAGATTGATATTTTTGGTATCAATCCTATTGTTTCAATTTGGTGGAGCTGACGAGAGTCGAACTCGCTACCCTCTGCGTGCAAAGCAGATGCTCTCCCAGTTGAGCTACAGCCCCATTTGTCGACGGCTATGTATTATATCAAATCTTTTTAAAAAGAAAAGAGTTATTTTTATAAAAGTGAAGAATATAGGTTTATGAGGTCTTCTCCTTCAAATTTGGAGCAGAGATTTAAGGCTTCTTTTAAATCCATCCACTTCAAAGAAGTGGATTCACCATCTGTTATCTTTTCTTTTTGTCCTTTGGTCGGATATGCTAAATAGGCAAATACTATGGTGTGTGCTTTATCTCCGTTAGGCCAGGAGAAGTTGAATCTTTCTATAAAGCCCAAGTTTTTAACGATATGTACATCTAAGCCTGTCTCTTCTTTAGCTTCTCTAAGAGCTGTTTGTTCAATTGTTTCGTCTAATTCCTGGCATCCACCAGGAAAAGCATGCATCCCATTGTCTGTTCTTGTCTCTACCAAGACTTTTCCATCTTCTCTTTGAATCAAGATCGAGGCACAGGTAATAAAAATTCTTTCGTGACCGACCTTGCTTCTTATAAATTTGATGTAATCCATATTTACATCCTCACTTTCATGAAGACATTCTTTAAGTTTTCATCACTTTTTATCTTATAAAGAACGTAGTCTTCAGTATATCCTTGCCAATATCCATTTTTATCCTTAGATTCAAAAAGAACGGTTCTCTCCTGTCCTTTTATAGATTCCTTGTATTTCTCGGCTTCTTCGTTTGACAATGCTATTAATCTTTTTGCTCTATCATGAGCTATATTTCCATTTATTTGATTCTTCATCTTTCCTGCTGGTGTGAATGGACGAGGAGAATATGGAAAGACATGAATCTTCATAAATTCGACTTCTTTGCATATGTCATATGTGTTTTGGAAATCTTCCTCGGATTCACCAGGGAATCCCACGATTACATCGGTAGATAAGGCTAGGTTAGGGATTTTTTCCTTTAATCTTCTCACAGTGTTCATATATAACTTTGAATCGTATCTTCTTCTCATAGCTTTGAGGATTTGATCACTTCCAGATTGCAAAGGAAGATGGATATGTGGAACAATTGATTTGGAGTTTTTCATGAATTCCAGGAATTCATCACTTACTCTGGTCGGCTCTATGGAAGATATTCTAACTCTGCAATCAGTTCCACAGATATCATCTATGTCTTTTAACAATTCGACAAAGTTATATGTCGGATTGTCGGGATCGACATAACAATCCGTGTCGATTCCAGTGATGACTATTTCATGGAAATTGTTCCTTACTAATGTTTGTACTTCCCTAAGTATAGATACTCTATTCCTGCATCTGGATTTTCCTCTCACGAAGGGAATGACACAAAAAGTACAAAATCCATCGCATCCATCCTGAACTTTGACATAGGCCCTACTTTCAGTGTAGAAATTTTGAATTATCAAAGGCTCATAGAAGAAGGTTCTAGTATTCTTAGCTATTTGGAAATAGTGAAAGTCAGGATCAGATACAGCTTTTTCTATATTTGCTGGTATGTCTATTCTTCCTTCAGTTCCGACCACTATTTTTATTTGAGGGATTTCCTTGAACTTAGAATATGATAGTTGTGAGAAACAGCCCATTATGACCAGCGTTGCATTAGGATGATCTCTGACTATGTCATGGATTCTCGTAAGACATTTTCTTTCGGCTGTAGCTGTTACTGCACAAGTATTTAAAACATATATGGCTGGATTTTCTTCTGTGTGTATATAACCCATCCTTTCCAATGCTTCTCTCACAGCTTCAGTTTCATAGAAATTGACTTTGCATCCGAAAGTTATCGTTTTAAATGTCTTTTTGGTCATCTTTATCATCTTCTTCCTCTATTTCTTTCTTTATTTCCTTTTCAGCCTTTTCCAATGCTTTGTTTTCTTTTCTTTGTGCCTTTATTTCTTCTTGTTTCAAGTAGCTATACAATTTAAAAGATATGAAACCCAAAGAAAATAATGAATCTATGAATTTTATTTTATCGAATGAATAATAAGTCTCTACTAATTGCCTTATTCTATCAAGAAGATGCTTTCTATTTTGAATCTCTAAGAATTGGTCGAAATATGGGATTGCTCTTTCTAATGTTCCCTGATCAGTTACTATATAGATTGTGTCGACTTCTAAGTCGACAAAGGCCATAGAATCGCCCATTGGGCTTTTCATGACTGGAATCCAATTCGTAAACATCGAATCGAACAATCTATATCCATACTTTTCAAATGGGTTCTCGTAGAATGATGAAAATGTCTTTTGAGTTCTTAATGCTCTATAAGGAAGATCAGCTAAAGATTTTGTATCTAGGACATAATGTTTGTTTATGGTCTTAGAAAAGAAAGGCAAAGCAATGTAATCATCGCCATTTTTCATATAAGTCAAATGCTTTAAGTAGGATGGCAATGTAGTCAATCCTGTCTTCTTAGCTAAAGAAGCTTTGTTTTCCAAGAATTTCTTGTTCATCAAACCTTTGATTATTATGTTTGCTTGAATTACTTCAAAATTAGTTCTAGCTTCTTGGTAGTGATGAGTTTCTTGAAATAGTGCTAAATAATTAGAATGAAGATCGAAGAATCTTTTAGCTCTGGTGTCTTCGATGTGCTTTGGAATGGCGTAAAACAAATAATTGAATAGATTGAACTTCATTAAAGAACACCCCTTATTTAGGTTTCTATTCTATCACGCTTATTTACAAGTTTCTCCTGTTTTTTGCTTTTGAAATAATCCATCACTAATTTTTATAAGAAAAACAGGAGGTCAAATTGATGAAAAAGACTAAAGCTTTACTTAAGATGGAAGAACAAGCACAAGAAACATTGCTCGATAAAAAGAATTTGGGTTCATGTGCTTGTATCTCAGTAAGAAGGGATTATGGGAATCCCTCATTGCTATCTGTGTTTTTACTTTTGAACATAGCTGTATTGGAGCATAACCCATTTGCATATAAGGATTTATCCAAAACTTTTTCTTTGATTGGAATGAAGAATATTTCTTTGTTTTTAACTAAGTTTGAAGAGACTAAGAGGATAGGTGCCTAACAATACTTTTACTTAGTATGTGGTCTATGTTGTAAAATAGAAATGTGGATCTATTATATTCATTTTCAGTTCATGACATTGTGGATTCTATACTCAGGCAAGGGAGTATAGATACTAGAATCTTCAATTCGGAAACTATGCAAGAAGGCACTAGAATGCATAAGAAGATTCAAGATTCTTCTGGAGGGAACTATATTCCAGAAGTTCCTTTGGAGACCACATTTGATAATGGTGATATCGTTCTTGATATTCAAGGCAGAGCTGACGGCATAATTCATAACATTGACGGTTCTTTAACAGTTGATGAAATAAAAACCACTGTCGAAGATTTGGAGAAGTTCAAGGACGAAAATATAGTTTGGCATCAAGGTCAGGCAAAAATGTATGCGTGGATGATTCTTAGAAACAGCAACGGCCATACTAAATCGATAAAAGTTCGTGTCTCTTACTATAAGCAAGGCCATATCAAAGATAAACTTATAGTGGAAGAAGATTTTACATTTGATGAATTAGATAGGTTTGCCAACGATTTAATTCATGAATTTATAGCTAGACTCAAAGAAAAAGGTCAACATAACTTGTCTAGAAACAAATCCATCGATTTCCTAGAGTTTCCATATAAAGAATATAGGCCTGGTCAGCAAGACTTGATAGCTTTTTCTGATCGAATTCTTTTAGAAGAATCAAAAGGTTATGTCGAAGCACCTACAGGAATAGGAAAGACTGTCTGTGTTTTATATCCTTTCATAAAAAACTTTAAGGAAGGAAAGACTTCTAAAATATTCTATTTGACTTCTAAGAACTCCATAAAGAGACAAGCATTGAAGACTGTTGATGCTTTGGTAAAGGAAGGTGCTGATCTAAGATGTGTTGCCATTACTGCAAAAGAGACTATTTGCATGAATGATGAGGGTTTCAAAAAACACTGCAACCCTGATGAATGTCCTTTTGCCAAGGATTATTATTCAAAGATATACAAAGTCATAAGGCAAGCTTTGAGTGAGAAAAACATCTTTGATGAAGATGACATCAAAGAAATAGCTATGAAGAATACGATTTGTCCTTTCCAGTTGTCGTTGGATTTAGCCGTCAATTCCGACATTTGCATTTACGACTATAACTACGTCTTTGATCCTGTAGTTGGCAATCCAGAAATTATGGATTCGAATTTACCTTTACCTTATACTTTGTTAGTCGATGAAGCTCATAATCTTCCTTCTAGAGCCAGAGAAATGTATTCTGCTAGGTTGGATAGAGAATTCTTTATGAATGTTTATGCTGAATTGACTGGAAGAAAGACTTCAAAGTTAAAATCAGCCATAGTCGATATCATAAGTTGGTTCGATATGCGGAAATCTGATAAGGATATCGAGATATTGAACGAAGTTCCTGATGATTTCATCACTTTATTGAAAGGATTCCAGGAAGAGGGTTTGAATTTGGAAAAGAAGCCTGATGCCAAATATCCAGATAGCTATGTCTCATTGAAATCAGCTGTTAAAGGTTTTCTTAAATTACCTTTGAAAGGAAAGGAAAACTATTCTTACGATATAACCTATTACAATGGGAAAGCCGATGCTATTCATATATTCTGCTTGGATGCTTCGGAATATATCAAAGATATCAGCGATAGATTCAATGCCACTTTATTCTTCTCCGCTACTTTGTCTCCGGTAGATTATTACATCAGTCTGTTGGGTGGTACAAAAGATGACGAAGTGAACAAGTTACTAAATCTCCCATCTCCTTTTGAAAGAAGGAATAGATTGGTTATGGTAGATTCTATTCCATCTCTTCGTTATGCCGATAGGAACATCTCGCTTCCTAGAGTGCTGAATTCTATTTATCAGATGGTCAGAGAAAAGAACGGAAACTATTTTCTTTATTTTCCATCGTATGAATATATGCTGATGGCTTATGAGAGGTTTGAAGGATTAGGTGAATTTGTTTGTATCAAGCAAGAACGAAACATGACGCCTAGTGAAAGAATTAGATTCTTAGATGAATTTGAGGAAGATCCCTTGAGAACTCATCTAGGATTCTTGGTCCTAGGTGGCGTATTTGGAGAAGGTATAGAATTAAAGCCCCATGCCTTGAATGGAGTTGTTATAGTATCTACTGGTATTCCTGGTATAGGATATGACAACGATAGATTGAAACAATATTATGCAGGTAAGGGATTGAACGGATTTGACTATGCCTATACCTATCCAGGATTCAACAAAGTAATACAAGCTGCAGGAAGAGTGATAAGGAATGTAGATGATAAGGGTGTTATACTCTTTATAGATAGGCGATTTGGTCATTCTAACTATACGAAACTACTCGATGAAGTCTATCCTGATAGAATATATGTAAGTTCTCCACAAGAGGTTAGAGAAGAGACGATGAAGTTTTGGAAAGAGAGGAGCTGAATATGGATTACCCACAAGATCACATCAGAAATTTTGCTATCACTGCTCATATAGATCATGGAAAGACTACACTTTCAGATCGTATTTTGGAGATGACTGGAGCAGTTCAAGAAAGAGAATTGTCCACCCAAATGCTAGATGATCTTCCTTTGGAGCAAAGACGTGGAATCACAGTCAAGTTGAACGCAGTTAACTTGGATTATAAAGCTAGGAACGGGGAGCATTATTTGTTCAACCTCATCGATACTCCAGGACATGTCGATTTCACTTATGAAGTTTCACGCTCTCTTTCTTGTTGTGAAGGTGCAATTTTATTGGTTGACGCTACTCAAGGAGTTCAGGCTCAAACTTTGGCCAATGCCTATTTGGCATTGGATGATAATTTGAAGCTTCTTCCAGTTATCAACAAAGTAGATTTGGCAACTGCTGATCCTGAGATGTGCAAAGAGGATTTGATCGAGACTTTGAATATAGATCCTGATGATTGTATGATGGTTTCCGCTAAAACTGGTCTTGGTGTTGGAGACTTGTTAGAAGCGATAGTCCAGAGACTTCCTGCACCCAAAGGTGATAGAAATAAACCCTTGAAGGCAATGATATTCGATTCCAAATTTGATCCTTATCGTGGAGTTGTTATCCTTTTAAAGATTGAGGAAGGCACTGTTAAACTTGGCGATAGGGTTAAGATGATGTCAAATCCAGATGAGACTTATGTTGTTCAAGAGCTAGGCTTTAGAACACCTAAGGAGCAAAAGAGAAATGTCCTTTCGGCAGGAGAGGTCGGATATCTTTGTGCTCAGATAAAGGATATTAAGAAAGTGAAAGTCGGTGATACTTTGACCAATGCTGATGTCCCTGCTAGTAAACCATTGGATGGATTTAGACCTATGATGCCTATGGTTTATTCCGGTTTGTATCCGACTGATAATAAAAACTTTGAAAAGTTGAGGGAAGCATTAGAAAAATTATCATTGAACGATGCGGCTCTCGTATATGAACCTGAAACATCTGTGGCTTTGGGGAGTGGATTCCGTTGTGGCTTTTTAGGACTCCTTCATATGTCCGTCGTTCAGGAAAGATTAGAAGAAGATTATGATCTGGATTTGATTTGCACTGCTCCTTCCGTCGTTTATGACATCACTTTGACTAATGGTAAACAAATGTTGATACAAAATCCATCCGACTTCCCATCTGATCCTTCTTTGATAAAGAAAGCTAGTGAGCCTTTTGTAAAAGCTGAAATCATGACTCCCCAAGACTATGTAGGACCTTTGATGCAGTTATGTGAATCTAGACGTGGAGAATATCAAGGAATGGATTATATCGACACTAAACGTGTATCGTTGAAATATATTCTTCCTTTGAGCGAAGTCATCTTTTCATTCTTCGATAGATTGAAATCATTATCTGCCGGTTATGCTTCTTTGGATTATCAGCCTATTGGATATAGAGATTCGAAATTAGCTAGAATGGATATTCTTCTCAACAATGAAAAAATAGATGCTTTGACGACGGTTGTGTTTAGGGATACAGCATATCCTAAGGCTAGAGCAATAGTCGACAAGTTGAAGGATGTCATCCCTCGTCAGCAATTTGAAATTCCAGTTCAAGCTGCTATAGATTCTAAAGTCATCGCCAGAAGCGATATCAAGGCTGTTAGAAAAGATGTTCTCGCAAAATGTTATGGTGGCGATATCTCAAGAAAGAAGAAGCTTTTGGAAAAGCAAAAAGAAGGAAAGAAGCGAATGAAGGAATTCGGTAAGGTTTATGTTCCTCAGGAAGCCTTTATCGCTGTTCTTTCAGTCGATCCTACTGATGTAAAGAAGTAATTTCTCGGTTTATCTTTGTTGCACACACAAATTTAAAATTAGTAGTAAAATAGTAGTTAGTTGATGGAATTTAGAGGATTTGAACATGTATGAAGAATTAAAACGTGCCAGTATTTTTAGTGACAAAGAATATTTGTCCCTTGATGAGCTCAAGGCACGTTTTAATTTGCCTGATATTACTCCTACATGGGAGAAGGTTAAGGAATACCGCTCATTATTTAGATATGACTTAGCAATAAAAACTCCCGAGAAGAATCCTTACTATATAACATTGAATAGATTGGTGTTGAATAAAGTCTCTTCATTGGAAAGAAAGTTCTTTTTGATATGCGCTAAGTTTTCTGGACTATCAAAGAAAGGCCAGAAGAAATTTAACAATGAATCATTAAAACTTGGATTGAGATGGATTAGCGATAATTATAGACTTGGACTTTCTAACATCGACATCTCTTCCATTGTTAATGGTCAGTATAATTCAGATGAACCTAAGCTAAAAATATTAAAGAATTATTTGAAGATGTCCGAAGGATTAAATAATATATGTTCCTTAGATTATTCCAATCTTTTGAATAATATAAACAATTATTTATTAGGATATTTAGATCAGACTAGGCTTCAATATAGAAATATAGATGAGAAAGACAATGATTTTCTTTCAAATAAAGATTTGCTTCAAGGTGAATTGAATGATTTATTAATTTTTTTAAATGGTAATGAATCTATTTCATTTATCTTGAAGGTTATAGCTTTCTTATATCAGTATACTTACTTATGCCCATGCTCTTATTTCAATCAAGAGACTGGAAGTTTGTTGACCAAGTGTTATTTATCTTCAACTATATTTCCAAATTCCGGCCAATGGTTTCCAACGGAAAGCCTGTACTTTTCTTTTAGTGGAAATATGTTAGATAGAGCTAAGCTTTCATTGAAGACTGGTGATTTGACTTATTTTGTCATCTCTAGCTTAGATTTACTTGATATGAATCTAAGCAATATTGAAAGAAGCTTGAATGATATTGAAGAAAATGATGTCTCAGATAAAATTGCTGAAGAAGAAAATTTGAAGAATGTCAATTCTTCTAGTTTCTTGATCAAGGAAGGCTCGATCGGATATAAGAAATATGATTCCATGGCTCCTAAAGCTGAGAATTTCAATGATGATGAAGTTTATCACATGGGTGAAAATAACATTACTATGGCTAGTGTTTCTTCTTATTCTACTAGTAAATATCCTAAAGAAAGCAAAAATAGCAATTCTCCTTTGAATGATGAGATTGTTAAACTTATGGAAAAGCATCCGGTTTTGAAATGGGCTACTGCTCATTTCTATGTAACCCATAGAACTATAGGCAGCTTTTATACGATAAGTCAATTTAAAATATTCGAAAATGTCGCTTATGAGACTGCTAGAACTTCGATGGATTTATTGGCTAATCTCGGATTCTATAAAAAGAGCAAAACTGCCAAGAAGTTCATCTATTCACCGATCCCTAAAGGAGTGATTTAATTTATGAATTCAGCTTTAATTATTATATTGTGCGTTGTCTTTGTAATCGTGTTAGTAGTTGCTTGTGTTTATTTTCTTGTGCCATCTATTAGAAACAGAGATAAAGGAAAAAAAGAAACTGTTCAAGAAATCGCAGAAAAAGAAGTTAATAACATGATTGTGACAAGTGTGAAGCAGCAAATTGGTGATCCTAAAAAAGATATGGAAGATGAGAAAGTAAAGAAAGCTTTAGATTACTTGGAAAAGCTTGAATCAGATAAGAATATAATCTTTGACGACAAGGAATTGCCTTATATAATTCTTCAGCTTGTCGAATTTGATAGTAAGGAATTCTAAATGATGGATAAGCCAAAAAGCTTATATGTTCATATTCCTTTTTGTAGACATTTTTGTGCGTATTGCGATTTTCCCAAAGTATTGTTGAGTACTGGCTTTTCTAAGAAATATACTACTGCCCTTTTAGAAGAAGACAAAAGATATGCCGGATTGAGTTTTGATTCTATTTATTTAGGTGGTGGTACACCTTCATGTATTCAAAGAGAAGAATTGAAATATCTTTTGAATGAACTTGTCTTAAGACATGGTCAACCTAAAGAATTTACAATTGAATGCAATCCGGAAGATGTAGATGATTCCTTTGCTAAATTAATTAAGGAATGTGGAATAAATAGAGTTAGTTTAGGTGCTCAAAGCACAGATGACAATCTTTTAAAAGATTTAGGAAGAACACATAGGTTTAGTGATGTTGTAAGGAGTGTTAAATTACTTCAAAGCAATGGTATTAATAATGTCAGCTTAGATTTTATCTATGGTTTTGAAGGCCAAAAAATAGATGATATCGATAACGATATCGATAATGTTATCGCATTGAATATTCCACATGTTTCTTTTTATTCATTGCAAATAGAACCGAACACTATGTTTGCAATCAAACACAAAAATGAACCGGATGGTGATTTGTTGGCTGATTATTATGAACATATAGTAAAAAGGCTAGAAAAGGCTGGTCTATATAGATATGAGATTAGTAATTTTGCAAAGCCATCATATGAAAGCAAGCATAATCTTTGTTATTGGTTATCCAACCCTTATGGTGCCATTGGAATGGGTGCTACATCTTTTGAAGATAACACTAGAATAACAAGGACTAGATCTATAGAAAAGTATTTGGATGGTCAACATTATTGGAAAGAAGAGAAAGAAGACAGCCATGATCTTGAATTTGACTTTTTAATGCTAAATCTTAGATTGACCAGAGGATTTAAACTCGATGAGTTTAAGAAAAGATTTGGTAAGGATTTTTTAGTAGCTTATAAAGATAAGATCGACTTACTAAAAGATGAATTTATAATCCAAGATAAGACTGTAAAGGTTAAACCTGAAAAATTATATGTATTAGATTCAATTCTAGTAGATTTATTGAATTTTTAATTGAATTCACTCATTATTATCCACCTCCAATACTCATATTGATTGGAGGCTTTTTTATGAGAAAAATAATATTGTTATCTGTCTCTTTGGGATTGATAGAAGTCAATCCTATTCCACAAAATAGAATCTTTTTCGATGCTACACGGAATATTGATGGTGTTTTATTGAGTGTTAAGACTACTTTAGATTCAAATTTGATTTTTAGTGAGATGAATTCTATAGAATTAAAAGCAAATGAATGGATTGATATAACGATTCAAAAATGGAAATTTCAAGATTCGAGTATTAACTTTTATATAGATTCATTAGCCGGTAGAATTAACTATATATTGAATCCGTTGATTTCAATCGGTAGCGAAGGATTCTATGAAAATGACTTGCTCAGCAATGATGATAAACCCATAATCAAGGAAAAATTGACATTATCTTTTTCAAATGATTATTGTTTAGATATTAATGATAGTTTGTTCTATTTAAATTATAAAGTAAATGATAGATTCATTGATGCTTGGAGCAATAAATATGTTTTATTAGGAATTTCAAATAATAAAGTTGAAGGTGGTAGATTTGATATGAGTAAAGGTGGAGTTTTACTCGATATAATAAATCAAGATGATAGCAACTTTGATTTTGATTCTTCAATCAAATTCAAAGAATCGATAAGAGACGCACCAGGCAAGTTATTTATCGAAGGAATAATCGACATAGAAGCTGATTTTATATTTAAACCATATACTTTGTTTGGAATAGAAGGAAGGTTTAATTTATATGAAAAGTAAGTTTTTTGTCTTTGTTTCTTCTTGTATATATTTATTATCTTTTATGACTATATACAATATTAAAAATAACGAATATGAATATAAAAGAATAAATTTAAATCTCAAATCAATAGGTGAAAAATGCTTTATTGAATCCCTGGATTTCAATAAGAGTAATCAATCTTTTGAAATCCATCACAATAGATTTGAGTTACTTATGAATAATTACATTTCTGATTTAAAAGATGGATATAAGTATTCTTTCTTCTTTAATGTATTTGAAAATAAAGAGATAAAGATAGATTATTTTTCTTTTTTAAAAGAAGAAGCTTTTTATAGTTTCACTCAACGTTTATGGGTGGGAAAGGATTAAAATATGAATAAAAATGAAAAGAAACTGATTAGGCTTATCAAGTGTTGTTGGAAAGATTTGTTGTGTGGATTAATAGTCAGCTTTTCTCTTTTTGTCTTCGACAATTCAATAGCGATGTTTTTATTGTTTCTAACTATTTCAATAGTTACATCAATCTCTATGGGCTTTTATAGACTAAAGAAGATGGATAGCAGTAAAGATAATATGATTGATTGCTCAGTAGCAATAAGATTTGGCTTGATATTATCTAAGGCAGATGATATCGATGATGCTATTAAGGAGTTTGGCAAAGAATGTCAGTCTTCCAGTTTGATTTATCAAACTATAATAAATAAAGAATTTGATTCGTTGATTTCTTATAAGGAAATAGGTGAAATTACTAAAGACATGATCGATTGCCACAACAATAAAAATAATGATGGAATAAGATTAAATATAACCAAGTTAATCGATATCGAGAATCAAAAAGAGCAAACCTTTAAAACTACAGAAGATATGCGTAGTACAGGATTGATAATGTCTTTATGTATATCGATACCTTTGATGTTTTTCCCTGTAATAACATTGATCAATGAAACTCTTTCTAATGTTGAATGGCTAGGTTTAGTTTTGGAACTGATATCAATTATATTTTTTGAGATAGTTGAGTTGTATGGGAGCAACCTCCAAGAAAAGAAAAGGAAACTTATAAAATGAAATACAATAATTTGAATCTTAAAAACAAAAACAAAGTATTGAAATATTCTTCATTATCTTTATTAGTTATGGGATTGATATTGATAGTTGTTTTGAAGCTATATTTCGAATGCTCCAATTTTTTGGCATTGGGAATTTTCTCTATATTTTTATTATTCGGGCTTTTAGGTTATTGGTACTTCGATAAGAAAGAAAAAGGGAAAGGCTCTATAGGCGATGTGCAAATCAAAGAAGCATTGAAAATTATAGGATCTAAACTTGAATGTGGATCATCTTTAGTAGAAGCAACTGAATCATTAGATACCCAAGTTTTGGATGTGATAAACAATTATTTGGAAGATGGGACAGGGTTTATTAATAATTCCAAATACAAGGATTGTTTTGATTTGGTAAAAGAAAATAAAAATGAGAAGAACTTGACGATCATTGGCAGCATTATTCAGGAAAAGACTAAAGATAATGAGGTCAAATCTAGAAAAGAACTCGGATATTTAGGATTGGCTTTCTTATTCATAGAGATGATTTTAGTTTTTGTAGCTATTTTTATATTCAAACAATGAAAAGCAAAGCTTTATTTCTTTTGTATTCTTTCTTGATTGTTTTTTCTTTTCTAGCTTCTATCGATGGTATGCAAATCAATTATTTGGAATCAGATTTCTTTCAAAGCTACTATAAAATTCAAAATCATATAAGAAGTGGGAAAAATATAAATGATGTTAATTTAAATAATGATATGTTTATAAGCGAATATTATTTAAAAGATGGGCTGGTAGAGTTTAAAATCGAAAAGACAGTTCAATTTTGTTTGCTCGGAAAGAGAAAAATAGAAAAAACATATGTTGTTTATTTGAAAGATTATTTGTTTCAACCTTCTTAGACTTGAACATAAATAAAAGAAGCATAAAATATGTATGCTATTTATTTAAAAGAATAAAGGAGAAAATTTATGATAGATATTTTTGATGATTTGAACAAGCGTGGATTATTGGATAGTTATTCAGATAAGGAAAAGATTAGAGAATTGCTCAAGACTCCACAAACAATCTATTGTGGATTTGATCCTTCAAATAAGTCGATGCAATTAGGAAACTTCATCATGATTCATATTTTGTCCAAGCTTCAAAAAGCTGGTCATAGAATCATTGCTGTCGTCGGTGGTGCAACTGGTATGATTGGAGACCCTTCGGGAAAGAAATCCGAAAGAAGCTTTTTGGAACCCGAACAAGTAAACTACAATGTTGAGTGCTTGAAAAAACAGCTTTCAAAATATTTGGACTTCTCTGATCCTAACAAAGGTATTTGTGTCAATAATTATGATTGGTGGTCAACTACAAACGTTCTCACTTACTTACGTGATTTTGGAAAAATGATGCCTATCAACTATATGTTGGCAAAAGAAATAGTCAAATCTCGTTTGGAAGTTGGAATTTCATATACAGAATTCTCATATATGATCCTTCAAGCTGGTGATTTCTGGAATTTGAGATCAAAATATGGTTGCGTAATGCAAATCGGTGGTGGTGATCAATGGGGTAATCTAACTACTGCATTGGATTTTGTTAAAAAGAAGGAAGGGGAGAAATGCCCTTGCCAAGTCTTCTCTGTCAAATTGATTTGTGATTCTAACGGAAAGAAGTTTGGAAAGAGCGAAAAAGGTGCTTTGTTCCTCGATCCTTCTATGACTTCTCCTTTCAACATCTATCAATACTTCATCAATGTAGCTGATAACGATGTCGGAAGATATCTCTATATTTTTGATGATCGTCCTTTGGAAGAACTCGACGCTATTGTTGCTGAACACATGCAAGCTCCAGAAAAGAGAATGGGTCAAAAAACTTTGGCCTATTCGGTCACTTCCCTCGTACATGGAAAAGAAGCTGCCGATGAGTGTGTGAAGATGACTGAAGCCATCTTTAGTGGTGATTTCAAGAATCTTAAAGAGCAGTCCTTGTTGGACTTAGCTAGTTCTTTAGATGCTATTGAAGTTGAGCCTGGTATGAATTTAGTCGATGCTTTGATAAATACAAAATTAGCTTCTTCTAAGCGTGAGGCTAGGGAATTCTTAAAAGGAAATGCTGTAAGTTTGAATGGAGAAAAGGTGGTCGATCCAAATATGATATTAGATGGATCTAACGCTTTAGATGGAAAAGTTTTCTTCTTAAAACGCGGAAAGAAGAATAATGCTGCTATCATTTTGAAATAATGTTAAAAAGCTAACGTAAAAAGGATTGGAAATCTAATTCCAATCCTTTTTTATTCAAAAACAATAACAATTAAGCTTCTTTTGTTGTCTCGCCCATTGAATAAGTGATTGTTGAAGTGGCATCACCTTTAATCGACTCTGTATCAGGTATTTTTGTATTTGTTGTTGTTCCATTTGGAAGTGTAGATTCATAGACATAATTGAAGGTTAAGGTGTAATCAATGGTGGCATTAACTCCGCTTGTTAAACCCAATTCGTTGACAGTTATGTATCCTGACATCCCTGCACCACTTCCTACGAAGTCTTCAAATGTAATAACTGGGGTTTCAGTATCTCCTGTTCCTGCACCACCGCTGTTCTGAATCCCTGTCAATAATGCTTCTAATGCAGCTGTAAGTACTGAGGCAGGAAAATCGAATTCGATTTTCATAATATTCTCAGTCATAG
The DNA here is from genome assembly GCA_000434395.1 of Clostridium sp. CAG:568. Taxonomy (GTDB): domain Bacteria; phylum Bacillota_I; class Bacilli_A; order RFN20; family CAG-288; genus CAG-568. The sequence goes on from FR878777.1 coordinate 16,878, forward strand.
AAAAATTTAATTCAGCCTTATCTTTACCTTCATATGAATCAATAGCTTTTGCCATAAAATCAATGTCTTTGGATGTCAAAACGACTAAATCTTCTTCTTTTAATGTTTGTGTTGTGGAATCCTTTCCAACTTTTTGGTCGAGCTGAGTCAATATAGGACCCTCAAATTCTTTGAGGTCATAATTTATTACAGCTTCTCCTTGATTGTATTTCTCTGCTACCTTGTCTTGTGAATAATGAGCATCTGCGTATGTTTTAGCATCTTCAACAGTCATTTTACCATCTTCTTTTGGCTGGGTTGGAGAAGGTGTGGTTGAACCTTGCCCAGTTGCAACTGTTGTTCCGCTAACTCCATCTGTACAACTTGCAAGACTTCCTACCATCATCAATGCAATAAAACCTGCTTTTAATAATTTTTTCATAATTACATTTCCTTTTCTTTTGAAATAATTATAACATTTTTTTATTTATTTAAGAAGTTTAATATTTTTTCTTTCTCATTTGAATCTGAAGTAATCTTGGTTCTATCCAAAGCTGAAAGGAAATCATTCATTCTTTCTTCATATGAGGAATCAATTGTATTCATTATTGAATTATATTCAGCTTGTTTTTCTTTGAAGTAATCGTATCCTTCTTTAGTTAACAAGTCATTATGGATATTTAAATCATTTCTTATGTAGAATTCGACGTTTTCCTGGGAATCCTTTATTAATTTTGGTATTGGAGAGGCTATTGTTAAAACTGTTGGATCTTCTTTACATGAAGTAATCAATATTTTAGTATTCTTGTTTTTCTTGACCTGATTTGCAGCACTGACAAAGGCAGATGGACCTTGAAATAGAAATATCATTGGTATACCGACAATATATAAGAAGCTAGTTAAGAATTTCCCTAAAATGGATTGACCTAAGACATAGGTGGAAAGAACAGGCTTGCCTGCTGGACTCCTTGCTATTACCTTGCTAATTTCTTTATGCTTTCCTAATACTGACAAGACACTATATCCACCCCATGAATGCCCATAGAGGTATATAGGTCTTCCTTCAAATACTTTTGATTCTTTTATTGAATTTAGCACACTATCCAAGGTGATACGTCCAAAATGAATGCCTCTTTGCTTACTCCCACCAGACATTCCAGTACCGAATTGATCGAAAGCGAAGACTTCAAATCCATCTTTAGTTAGAATGCCTATATCTAACAAATAAGAAAGGTGCGTTCTCCCATAGCCTGCTGACATTATCACAATCGGTTTCTTTTTTATGGAATTATCTTTTGGTGAATAGATGAACCCTCTCACTTCTTTATCAAAATCCGGCAAATTCTTTTTGATTTTGAAAGATAGAGGGATTCTAGTAGTCCATTCTTCAATATCTTCAAACTGAATTTTTATAGGATCGTTGATTTCGTAAGTTCTAGCATTCCAAATAGCCTTATAACCTATATAAGAACAAATAGAAGAGATTAGTAATATTCCAAATATTACTGAAAAGATAGAAATTAATGTAATAGTTAATGCGTTCATATATGAAATTATAAAACACAAAAGTGGGTTTGAAATATGTTTTATAAAAATTAGCACTCTCTACTTGACATTGCTAATTTTCTAGATAAAATGATACTTGAGAGGTTGAAAGATGACCTCAAAGGAGGTGCTTTATGGCTGATACATCTAATCAATATACAAAGAAGACAATTGAGGCTTTGACACTAGCTAAGCAACTTGCTAGCAAGTATCTAGCTCCTGAGGTTGGTGTTGTCCATGTCCTAAGGGCTTTGTTTGATCAACCTGATTCTTTCTATGTGAGAATTTTGGAGAAGCTCGACATAGATCCTAAACAGGTAAGTCAAATGATCGACTCCTTCATGAACAGCGTGAATAAGGTCCAAGGTGGAGCTGATATTGGATTTTCATCCGATCTTGAAAAGATGATTGAAAAAGCTAGAGATATCGAGAAATCGTTCGATGATGAATATCTTTCAGTAGAACATCTATTGCTTTCTCAATTCGATATCAATTCTTCAATTGTGAGAAATTTATCCAATATTCCTTCTTATGATAGAAAAAGTTTTGAAAAGGCTATTCGTTCAATAAGAGGATCTTCTAGGGTTACATCAGACACTCCTGAAGATACATATGAAGCATTGTCTAAATATGGAAAAGATTTGGTGAGCGAAGTGGCTAATGGGAAAATAGACCCTGTCATAGGAAGAGATGATGAAATCAGAAGGGTTATGACTATTCTAGCTAGAAAGACTAAAAATAACCCTATTCTTGTCGGTGATCCTGGTGTAGGAAAGACGGCTATTGTTGAAGGATTGGCGTGGAGAATATTCAAGGGTGATGTTCCTGAATCATTGAAGGATAAGACTATTTGGAGTTTGGATGTCGGATCCTTAATTGCTGGTGCTCAATATAGAGGTCAGTTTGAAGATAGATTGAAAGCTGTAATGAAGGAAGTCTCTAAGAGCAATGGAAAGATCATACTTTTCATCGATGAAATTCACACACTAATCGGTGCTGGTGCAACTGGTGAAGGCTCGATGGATGCCGCAAACATTTTAAAGCCTGCTTTGGCTAGAGGTGAATTGCATTGTATTGGTGCTACGACATTGAATGAATATAGAAAGTACATCGAAAAGGATCCTGCATTTGCTAGACGTATGCAGCTTGTAATGGTGGATGAACCTACTATTCCAGATACTATCGCAATATTGAGAGGCTTGAAGAATGCTTATGAAAGTCATCATGGTGTTCAAATAACTGATGATGCTCTTATCGCTGCCGTAACCTTATCTAATAGGTATATAACAGATAGATTTTTGCCTGATAAAGCTATCGACTTGGTCGATGAAGCCTGTGCTAGAACTAGAATGCAAATAGATTCTATGCCTGAGGATTTGGATGAAGTAAATAGAAAAATACTTCAGCTTCAAATAGAAAAGGTCTCTTTGAAGAATGATGATTCCGAATCTGCAAAGAAGAGATTGGCCGATATGACTAAAGAGATAGCTGAACTTTCAAGTCAAAGAGATTCTTTAACATTAAAGTGGCAGAATGAGAAGAAGCAACTAGATACCGCAAAAGATGCCCAAAAACAACTCGATAAAGCAAATTTGGATTTGGAAAGAGCAATGCAGAATGCTGATTATGAGACTGCCGCTAAAATTCAAAATGGCCTTATCCCTGAATTGAAGAAGAAATTAGCTACGTCTAAGGAGAAGACTGCAAAAGAAGGATTCTCTGATGTTGTCACAGAGGAATCCATCGCTCAAGTTGTCAGTCAATGGACTGGGATTCCTGTCGATAGAATGAATAAATCCGACGAACAAAAAGTTTTAGGATTGAAGAAGGAATTGGAAGATCGTGTCATAGGTCAAGATGAAGCTATACAAAAGATTTACGATTGCATTTTGAGAAGTAGAGCCGGAATTCAAGATAACAATAGACCTTTGGGTAGCTTCTTGTTTTTAGGCCCCACAGGTGTAGGAAAAACTGAAGTTGCTAAAGCTTTGGCTGATGATTTGTTCGATGGCGAAGGTCAGATGATCAGAATCGATATGAGCGAGTACATGGAAAAATACTCGGTTTCAAGATTGATCGGAGCTGCTCCTGGCTATGTTGGATATGAGGAAGGTGGTCAGTTGACTGAGGCTGTAAGACGTAAGCCATATTCAGTTATTCTATTAGATGAAATAGAGAAAGCTCACCCCGATGTATTCAATATTCTTCTTCAAGTCTTGGATGATGGAAGATTGACAGATGGAAAAGGAAGAACTGTCGATTTTAGAAATACGGTCATCATCATGACTTCAAACCTTGGAAGCCAATACTTGTTAGAAGGAAATACTTCCGAGAATAAAGCAAAAGTAACTGAATTACTTAAGAGCACATTCCGTCCTGAATTCCTAAATAGAATTGATGAAACGGTTATGTTCAATAGTTTGACTGATGATGTCATAGATAAGATAGTAGAGAAGTTTCTTAATATACTTAAGAATAGATTGAGCAATAGAGAACAAGGACCTATCGAGTTGACTTATGATGATGAAGTAGTCAAGAAGATACATAAAGATTCTTATACTCCAAGCTATGGTGCTCGTCCTATTAGAAGATATATTCAGGATAAGATTGAAACACCTTTAGCTATTGCAATGCTAGAAGGAAAAGTTATTAAGGAAGCTAAACTTGTTTTGAAGGATGGGCAGATAAGTATAGAAGGAAAGTAAATAAGTAATTGAGGACGGGCTTATAAAAGCCCGCCCTTTTTGTGTGACAATATGTGTTCATAAATTTTAAGAAATAATTTTCTAATGATTAAAATCTTTCAAAGGATTGGTTCTATAGTTTTTTAAAGTTTGCTTAATCTAATAAGGGGAAAAATTAAAGGGAGCAAATATGCTTATCAAAAAGAATCGGATATGGAATTGCCAACATATGAAAAGGTACAGTTGATTCTTCCTTGGGTACTACCTCTTATGAAATAGATGTCAGCTCTGCTAAGTACACATCCGATTACAAGACTGCTAAAGAAGTAATGGACGAGTTGAAGGAACTGCAGTATTGAAGAAAGATAATTCTGCACTTCCTTTCTAATAAAAAAATCAAAAAGATTGAAAAAACACTTGAAAAAAGAGCTCCTAGAGTATATACTTCCTAGGCTTGTTGGCACGATGTTTATCATCTCGCCTGATGATTGATCAAAAAAGTATCCTTTTGCCAAAAAGGGGAACATCATTCATCCGGGGATGGGGAAGCATCGCCTTGTCTAACAGCTTTTAGAAAGGGCAAATTAAATATGTCACGTTACACAGGACCTGTCTGGAAGGTTTCCAGACATCTCGGTTACTCCATCCTTGGAACTGGAGAAGAACTTGCCAAGCGTCCTTATGGACCTGGTCAACACGGTCAAGACCGTAAGAAGAAGCCTTCAGAATACGGAAGACAGCTTCTTGAAAAGCAAAAGCTTCGTTTTACCTATGGTATCTCTGAGCGTCAATTCCGTAGATACTTTGGTATCGCCAAGAAGTCTAAGGGCATCACCGGACTCGCATTTATGCAAGTCTGTGAGCAACGTTTGGACAACATCGTCTACAGATTAGGCTTTGCTACCACTCGTCGTCAAGCTAGACAATTGGTCAATCACGGACACGTATTGGTCGATGGCAAGAAGGTAGATATTCCTTCTTACCTTACCCAAATAGGAGAAGTAGTCACTTTGAAAGATTCTTCCAAGAGCTTAAAGATTGTTAAGGAAGCTTTGGAGAAGGCTACTACTCGTGTTCCTTATGTCGAATTTGATAAGACCAAGCTTGAAGGAAAGCTTACACGTCTCCCTGAGAGAAGTGAGTTAACTCCTGAAATCGATGAGGCTCTTATCGTCGAATTCTACAACCGTAAGTCTATTGACTAATCGGTCTAATTAGTTTAATCTTATTACCGTTCCGCACATCGTTCGGTAGAATAGGTGTGAGTTATGGCGGATATGGTGAAGCGGTTTAACACTCCGGACTGTGAATCCGGCATGCACGAGTTCGAACCTCGCTATCCGCCCCAATATGAAATTAATAGTTTGGCTGTAAGGCCAAACTTTTTTTGTCTTAAAGTCATTTTAAGCTTATTATTGACATTTTCGGGGGGGGGTAAATTATATTATTAAAGATAAGAAAAAATGAAAGGATTTCTTATTAAAGCTTTGACTTATTTGTATTTGATATGTTGAATCATTCAACAATAGTTAAAACTTATATAAAGAATAGTTATGAAAAAGAACAAGATTGGTTTGTCGTTATTGACTTTGTTATCCTGTTTGAGTTTGTTATCAGTGACTAGTTGTGGTGGAAACGATGATACTGGTTCCACAGCTAAACCAAATCAGACACAAAAAGCTGATGAAAAGTGTAAAGTAAATTTTGATACTAATGGTGGATCTTCAGTTAATTCCCAAGAAGTTGTCAAAGGATCTTCCATTGAAAAGCCTGCAACTCCTACCAAGGCTGAATATATTTTTGATGGTTGGTATTTAGATAGTGGTTTAACCCAACCTGTTGATGGCTTTCCTTTGACAATAAATAGCAATACTATCTTGTATGCCAAATGGTTGACAGCTAAAGAAGCATTTTTAAAGCAGCGTCAATCATTGTGGGACGCCGATAGTTTTGAATATGACGAAAATCTTCATATTACAGTTACTACTTCAGGAAACAAAACATTGGCTCAAGGACTTAGAGAAGGAAATGTTAAGTATTCTAAAACAGGAGATGTCAATTATTTAGCTAAACGTGTTTCATCTAAGGGTTTGCTAATAGATGGTACAGAGCATCAAATCAGAAAGGGAACTGATTTTGTTACCATCAATCAAAATGAGGATGGTAAAGTCAACAAATATGAAGAAAAACAAGTAGATGCATCTTTTAAATATGATTATTCAATTTATGCTAAAGCCGTATTTGAATACGGAGAAAATGATATTAAGACTGTAACAGGTGATGGTAAGAGATTTGAATTGACTACTAAGGAATCTGCTTCTAATACTGTCAAATCAATATTGGGATTGATAAACAATCCAATTATAAAAATGTTTGTTGGGCAATTGCCTGAGACAATTCCTGACTATCATTTGTATTTGGATTTCAAGGATGGAGTCTTTGATAAATACACCTATCAATTTTCAGTGTCTGTTTCTGGTCAAGTCCTTCAATTCCTATATACCATTCAAATGAAATCGATGAATCAGCCTTTGACCTTAAAAGAACCTGTGATCGATGGATTCAGCGTTAATAATGAGCAGATAAATGAAAAAATGAACATCATTAAAGATGCCCAATCGGCTTATAAGAGTTTAACTAATTCTGCTCATGATTTTAGAGTTGAAACGAATGTAGAATATGAAGGTGGAAATAAGTTCAAGTCAACTATCAAGGGAAAAGCCAAAAGAAATATCAAGAATGGGGTGAATTTCTTCGATAACAATGTTGAATTTAATTCTACATTTGCTGATAACTATGGCAAAGATGATTCAAACATAAAGGATTTCTCTTATGCTAGGGGCGTTACTAGTGATGGAAAGGCCCATTATGTGTGGAAGAAGCTCTTTGGAACAAATCCAATTACAGAAGTGACTGCCAAGGAATCGGATTATTTCTTCTATCTACCCGATGATTCAATTTACTCCAAAGATTATGTTTCATTTATTCAAACATCAACAAAGAGTGGAGTTACTACTTATTCGATGCCCTTGAATAACAAAGCTGTCCCTATTATTTTTGATATGTTGAACGAGTCTTCAGTTATAGATCCTACATTGTCTCAAGACATTAAATTGATGGGTTCTTATCAAAAGGATTCCATAGTATTGACTGAAACTAATATGGATTATTTGATAGAAAATGAGAAGTTCAAATCATTGGTATTAAATTTATCAGGAAGTTACACTTCTAGATTTGACAATTATGGTGACGGAAAGGCTTCTTTCACTGTGAAATTGACTATAGATGTTACTAAAGACGGTGATAATTATTCTGCCCCTGATAAAGCATCTAAACTTTAATTTTTAATCTTCATAGATTGAATCCAGTCTAAATTGACTGGATTTTTTTATAAATCTTAGTATCCATCCTTTCATATCCCTAAACAAATTCAAAATATATACTTATTTGTTAGAATAGAATCAGTCTTAAAGGATGGCTAATAGATATATGCGTTTAGATAAATTCTTATCGAATTTGGGATATGCTTCAAGGAAAGAAATAAAGTCTTATTTGAAGAAGGAAGCTGTGACTGTCAATGGTCAAATAATTAGAGATTCTAGCTATGATATCGATCCTAATAATGATGTTGTAACTTTTTTCGATGATCCTGTATTTTATAAAGAAAAGGTCTTATTGATGTTAAACAAGCCTAAAGGTTATTTGTCATCGAATGTGGATGAAGTCTACCCATCTGTTTTGAATTTGTTTCCACTTAAATATAGAAGATTAGGTCTTAATGTCGCCGGAAGATTAGATCAAGATACTACTGGTCTTTTATTGGTCACAAATGATGGAGTTTTATTGCATAACATCATCTCTCCCAATAAGGAAGTCGATAAGACTTATTTAGTGACAACACAATTTCCTATTAAAGACGAGAATGAGCTGATGAAAGAGATGATTTTATTGGATGGCAATGATAAACCCTATAAGACCAATGCTAAAAGGATAAAGAAAATAGATTCAAATCATTTGGAATTAACTATTTGCGAAGGTAAGTTCCATCAAGTCAAAAGGATGATTGAAAAAATCGATAATCAAGTAACTGATTTGAAAAGAATTCAAATAGGTTCTTTAGTTTTGCCTTCTGATTTGAAAGAAGGTGAATTTAAAGAGATTGAACTAAAGGACATCTTTTCTTGAATTTATAAGATAGCGTGTTCAAAATACACTGGATTAATAATATTATTTGATTTAAATGATATTATTAAGTTGATTGGAAATTTTATATAAGTTATGGATAGAACATTAAAAGCTGAATTGACTAATATGTGCCTTGTCAAAGACAAGGATGGCAGAGTCTTGCTTCAAATGCGTACAAAACATGACTGGCCTGGTTGGACATTGCCCGGTGGTCATGTTGAGAAAGGCGAGAACCTTGTTCAGTCTGTAATCAGAGAAGTAAAAGAAGAAACAGGATTATCGATATCTAATCCTGTATTAAAGGGTTTGATGGAATTCAAGACTTTAAAAGGTCAAGATATGTACATCGTATTTCTCTACGAAACTGATGAATTTGTAGGGGAATTAAAAGACTCCGTTGAAGGTCACCTCATATTTGAAAAAAGAGAAAATATTAAAGAAGAACAATGGGCTATGGATATGGATTCCATATGGCAAATATATGACAATGATAGTTTGACTGACATTATTTTCTATAAAGATGAGAATGGTGAATGGAAAAGGAAAATTGTTTGATTACTTTTTAAATTATAGCAAATAGATTTTGCTAAGTTTTTAAAGACCTTGCTAGTTTAACTACAAAAGAATTGATGGATGTCGTAAAATAATGTTTGTGTCAAAAATATAGTTTTTTGGAGGAGTGAAGTATGTACGATAGTGATTCTATAGAGAAAAAATGGGAAAAGGTATGGGAAGAAAATAAGTCCTACAAGACTGATGTAAGAGATTTTTCAAAGCCTAAAATGTATGTATTGGATATGTTTCCTTATCCTTCTGGACAAGGACTTCATGTCGGTCATGTAGAAGGTTATTCAGCCACTGATGCTTATTCTAGATTCAAAAGAGCACAAGGATACAATGTTCTTCATCCGATGGGATTTGATTCTTTTGGATTACCTGCTGAACAATNNNTGGATTACCTGCTGAACAATATTCTATAAAGAATAACAAACATCCAGGTCCTTTTACCGATATTAATATCGATAATTTTATAAGACAATTGAAGCGTTGTGGTTTTTCATATGATTGGGATCGTGTAATAAAGACATCTGATCCTAAATATTACAAGTTTACCCAATGGATTTTCATTCAATTGTTTAAGAAGAATTTGGCTTATTATGGTGAAAGACCAGTCAATTGGTGTCCTGCTTTAGGAACTGTCTTGGCTAATGAGGAAGTAATAGATGGAAAGAGCGAGAGAGGTGGATACCCTGTCGTTCGTATTCCTATGAAGCAATGGGTCTTGAAAATCACTGCTTATGGTGACAAGCTTTTAGCTGGTTTGGATGATTTGGATTGGCCCAGCTCCACTATTCAAATGCAAAGAAACTGGATTGGTAAGAGCCAAGGAGTAGAAGTGGATTTCAAGATAGAAAAAACTGATAAAAAATTCTCTGTTTTTACCACTAGAGTAGATACTTTATATGGATGTACTTATGTTGTCTTAGCACCCGAACATCCTTTGGTAAAAGAAATAACTACAAAAGATCAAAAGGAATCGGTTGAAAACTATATAAATGAATGCCAAAGAAAATCAGATTTGGAAAGAACATCTTTGAATAAAGAAAAGACCGGTGTCTTTACAGGAAGTTATGCCATCAACCCTGTGAATGGTAAGAAAGTTCCTGTGTATATCGGGGATTATGTTTTAGGGTCTTATGGGTCTGGTGCTGTCATGGCTGTTCCTGCCCATGATGAAAGAGATTATGCTTTCGCTTTGAAGCATAATTTACCTATTATTGAAGTAGTTAAAGGTGGCGATATATCTAAGGCTGCATTCACCGAAGATGGTGTTCATATTAATTCTGGTGTGGCTGATGGAATGATGATCAAAGAAGCTAAAGAAGCTATTGTCAATTTGTTGGTTGAAAAAGAAGCTGGAAGAATTAAGGTAAATTACAAGCTTCGTGATTGGATTTTCTCTAGACAACGTTATTGGGGAGAACCTATTCCTGTAGTTCATGAAGATGATGATGAATATAAGATTCATGCCTTGGATTTCAAAAATCTGCCTTTGGTCTTGCCTGAATTGGATGACTATACTCCGGCTGGGGACGGCAAGCCTCCTCTATCAAAAGCTAAGGAATGGCTTAATGTGGATTGGAATGGAATTCCATGCCATAGAGAGACTAATACTATGCCTCAATGGGCAGGATCTTGTTGGTACTATGCAAGATATATCGATCCCACCAATGAAAATGAAATCGGAGATCCTAAATTGCTAGAGCATTGGCTACCTGTCGATTTGTATGTAGGTGGGGCAGAACATGCTGTCTTACACTTGTTATACGCAAGATTCTGGCACAGATTCCTTTATGATATGGGAATTTTCAAGTGCCCTGAACCTTTCAAAAAACTCCGTCACCAAGGTATTATTTTAGGTGCTGATGGTGAAAAGATGAGCAAATCCAGAGGAAACACAGTATCCCCTGATGAAGTTATAAATGAATATGGTGCTGATGCCTTGAGATTGTACGAATTATTCAAAGGACCATTGGATCAAGGTTTACCTTGGAATCCTAATGGGCCTAGCGGTGCTAGAAAGTTCATCGAAAGAATTTATAGATTGTATGTCGATGATTCATTGCGCTCTCGTTGGACCAAAGATGATTATGCACCTTTGGATACCATTTATAACCAAACAATAGAAAAGGTAACCCATGATTTTGAAGACTTACATTTCAACACTGCTATTGCAAGTTTGATGGTCTTGGTTAACGAGTTCTATCGTGCTGAAAGACTTCCTGTTTCAATGCTAGAAGGTTTGGCAAAGATGATTGCTCCTATTTGTCCTCATTTAGGTGAAGAGATATGGTCATTAATGGGACATAAAGATTTGATAGACTTCGAGGCATGGCCTAAAGCCGATAGCTCTAAGAGCCAAGCAAACGAAGTAATCTATGCTGTTGAAGTCAACGGTAAGGTCAGAGCCAAGGTTCCTTTTAAGGTAAACGCTACTAAGGAAGAATTAGAAGAATTTAAGAAGTCTTGCTACGAAATAGAAACAGTAAAGAAGTTTACTGAAGGAAAGACAATCGTAAAGACTATCGTTGTTCCAAACAAGATTGTTAATATTGTCGTTAAATAATTTATAAGGAGGAAGTATGGAAAAATCTGAGTATATATCGTCAAAATTAAATATTCCAACTTCTAAAATTGATTCGGCGTTAGATTTGTTTAGTCAAGGAGCTACCGTTCCTTTTGTCGCTCGTTATCGTAGAGAAGTAACTGGTGGATTGGATGAAAATCAGTTGCGTGGAATCGAGAGCCTTGGAAGTAAGTTTGACGAGTTGTCGGACAGAAAAGAGACTGTTTTAAATACTATAGAAGGTCTTGGAAAACTTACTCCTGAGCTTAAAGCTAGAATAGATTCATGCGATAATTTGACTGAACTGGAGGATATCTATCGTCCTTATAAGCCTAAGAGGGAGACTAGAGGATCTAAAGCTGTCAAAGCTGGATTGGAACCTTTGATGAACTTTATTTTAACTTCTCCTGTCGGTGACTTAAATGAAGTAGCTAAGAACTATATTTGTGAGAACTATAAGACTGTTGAAGAATGTATTCAAGGTGCTTTGGATATTCTTGCAGAGAGAATTTCCGACAACGAAGGATATAGAAAATTCATTAAATCTTTGGCTTATAAATCTGGAATATTCGAAATATCCAAAGTTAAAGATAGCGAAGTTTTGACTTATGATAACTATGTTGGATTGAGGCTTGGAGTTGCCACAATCAAAGGTCATCAAGTTTTAGCTATATCGAGAGGCGAAAGAGAGAAAGTATTGAAGAAGGTCTTGCTTTTGCCTAAGACTGAAATTGTCTCTTATATCTTGGCTCATGAGAAACCTAAGATTTCTAGATATGGTCATTTGATCGAAGTCGCTGTCGAAGATAGCTTTGATAGATTGATTCTTCCTTCTGTCACCAATGATGTTTGGGGAGATTTGTTGGATAAAGCTAAAGAGGAAGCTTTGAGTGTCTTTTCAAAGAACTTAAGAGATATTTTGCTATTCCCTCCATTGATGGGAAAAACAATTATGGGATTTGATCCTGGATATGCTCATGGATGCAAGATTTGTGTAATATCCTCGAGCAATGACGTTTTAGCTACTTCTGTAGTTTATCCTACATTAGGAAAAGGTCAAAGGTATAATGAGGCCTTAAAAATTATTGCTGATTTGATAAGAAAATATAAAGTTCAAGCTATAGCATTAGGAAATGGAACAGCATCTAGGGAATCGGCTGATTTCTTGAAAGAAGTCATTTCGACCAACGGATTTGATACTCAAGTCATCGTTGTTAGTGAGGCTGGAGCATCAGTATATTCTGCTACACCATTAGCTGAGAAGGAATTCCCTGACTACGATGTTAATTTGAGATCTTCAGTATCTATTGCTAGAAGATTGGAAGATCCTTTGGCAGAATTGGTAAAGATTCCTCCTGAAGCAGCTGGTGTTGGTCAATATCAACATGATATGGATCAAAAAGGTTTGAAAGATAACTTGGGAAAGGTTGTCGAGGATTGTGTCAACTATGTGGGTGTCAATTTAAACACCGCTTCTGTCTCATTGCTTTCCTATGTTTCAGGTGTCTCATCAAAACTCGCTCAATCTGTAATCGATTTTAGAACTGCAAATGGTCCTTTTAAGAATAGAGAACAACTTCATAAGGTTAAAGGATTTGGACCTGTTGCATTTAAGAATGCAGCTGGTTTCTTAAGGGTTAAAGGCGATGAGCCTTTCGATGATACAGGAATTCATCCTGAATCATATGAAATCGCTAGACATATCGTTTCATTATATGGAATCGATTCTGTTGATAAAGCTCAAGAATTTATTAAGAATAATAATGAAAGCAAATTTATAGAAGTTGCTGGAAATGTTGGATCTGATCCATATACTGTAAAGCTTGTAATCGAGGAATTGTCTAAACCTGGAAGAGATCCCAGAGGTAATTTCAAGACTGCAAAATTATCTAATGCGGTGCATTCCATCGAAGATTTGAAGGTCGGAATGGTGTTGGAAGGAACTGTTAGAAACATAGCTGATTTCGGTGCTTTTGTCGATTTGGGTGTTCATAAGGATGGCTTAGTTCATGTCTCTGAAATTGCCAATAGAAGAATATCTAAGCCTTCTGATGTCCTTCATGTCGGTCAAGTTGTCAAAGTGGAAGTCTTAGAAGTCGATGTTAAAAGACAACGTATATCTTTGTCTATTAAGAAGGCATTGGATAAGGAAACTAATGTATGAACTCTAAATTAGGTTTATATATGGTTGTTAGTGATGATGGAAGGAACAAGGTTCTCGTAAAGACTACTGTTTTTATTGATTTGGTAAAATGTGCTTTGAGACAAGTGCAAGATAAAAATCCCGATTCCAATATGTTCTTCTCATTTTCTGATGATGATGTGACATTGCAAAAAGACAATAATACGTTTGTCGCCAAAGTGTTTTTGATTTATTCTTCTAATTCAAATGAGATGGAAATTGGTAATAAGGTATTGGTCGAGTTTAAAGACGCAATAAAGGCTTGTATGCCTGATATCTCTTTCAGAATTGAAATATCTGGAAAGACAATCTAAAAATTAAGTAGTTTGTGATAATATATATAAGCTTTTTTAAGGGGGACGAGTTTTATTATGTTCATGACAAGGCGAACTATCAGAGAGAAGACTGTATTTAGTGTATATGATGCATTGATTTATGAATCACTTCATATGGATTTTGATGCAAAGATGATACTTTGTGGAGCTTTTATGTGCAAATTTAAAGATATTGATCCTGTCTATGTAGATGTCTTTGCTAAAGCTCTTCTCAATCAAGATGAAATAAAAAATCGTGTCAATGAATACCTTATAAATTGGTCTTTTGATCGTCTCTCATGGATCAGCAAAGCCATTTTTATGGTTTCATATTCAGAAACTGTGTTGGTCAAAGCTGTTCCTCTTGAAATATCGATAAATGAAGCGATTGAGATTGCTAGAAAATATGTTGATGATGCTGAAACCAAATATTTAAATGCAGTTTTAAACAAAGTGTTGCACAATGCTTTAGGTGATGTTATAGACAACGAGAAAGTCGAAGTGGATGTCAAAGAGATGGAAGTCCCTTCCGAAAACGAGATTGAAAAAATAGTGAATGAAGCTATCGATGTTCAAAAAGAACCTCTCGGTGGATTAAAAGCTCCTTTTGAAGCTGAAAAGAGCAAATACATAAATACTTCTGATGCCGATATAAAAGATGATGGCAAAGAAGGTGAGGATAAGTGAACTATTATCCCGAACAAATAAGAGTCTTTACTGTCGGTGAGCTTTGCTCAATATTAAAAGAGACTTTTGATGAGCCTCAATTTAAAGGCCTATACGTGGATGCTGAGATTGAAAGCAAAAACATTAGAAATGGTCATGTTTATTTAGGTCTTAGAGATTCAACTACTTCATCGTTGAGGCAGGCAAAGATTCAAGGAATTATCTGGGCTAGCACTGCAGCTAAGATGACAGTTAAATATCAAGTCGGAGATGTTATTAGGATTAGGGCTGGTTTAAATTTCTATGAAGGTAATTCTTCTATTTCTTTGATAATTTCTTCTTTGGAAGTGTTAAAGAGTAAAGAAGGTATTAACTTATTGAAGAAGAAACAGCTTTTGGAAAGACTATATAAGGCTGGTTTTTTAGATGAAGAAAGGAAAAGACCTATTCCTCGTTTTGTAAAAAGACTCGCGATAATCTCTTCATCCGAAGCTGCCGGATACAAAGATATTTTGAACACACTGTCTAAAAGATACCCAACCGAGGATACGAAACTATTTGGTGCTATTGTTCAAGGTGCTTCTGCCCCTGATTCTATATGTACAGCTTTTAAAGAAGCTTTTGCTTTTAAACCTGATGTAATTATTCTTGCCAGAGGTGGAGGAAGTAAAGGCGATTTGGCTTGTTTCGATGAAGAAAAGGTTGTCGCTATGATTGTTAAAAGCCCATGTCCTGTGATAACCGCAATCGGTCATACTATTGATGTCTCTGTATGTGATAGAGTTGCCGACATGACTGCCATAACACCTACGGATGCTGCAAATCTAATAAATCCAAGCATTAAAGAATTGTCCAGCGATTATGAAAGATATAAAAACGCATTGGTGGATAAACTAAATAGTTTGATAAACAATGAAAGACTGTTTTTGAGTGAATGTGAAAGAAAATTAATTTCTTTAGCTCCTAAAGAAAAGCTAAAGAACATGGAATTAAAATATACAAAATATAAAAGCAATCTTGAATCTCTGTTGAATCAAAGCTTATTAAAAGCTCATAATAATCTAAGTTTGTATGATAAGCAACTTATTACTTTGATAAAAAATGACTATACAAAAGCTTATCAAAAATATCTTAATTATAGTTCGATGATTGAAGCTACCAGCGTTTATAAAACTTTGAAAAGAGGATTTGCGTTTGTTTCTTATAATGGCCATTCAGTAAAATCTATTAAAGATGTTAAAATAGGGGATATAGTTGAGACAGCATTGGCTGATGGAAAGATCACTTCCAAGATTGAAAAAGTGAAAGAAGGAAATTGATATGGAAAAGAAAATTGATTATTCAAAAATGTCTTATCAAGAATTGGAAAATGAGATAAATCAGATTTTATCTAATCTTCAGGATGATGGTTTATCTTTGGATGAGCAAATTAAAATCGGAGAAAAAGGACAAAAAGTCCTGGCTGAGATGGGTAAAAGACTCGATGCATTGAAAGAAAAAGTCGATAAGATTTCTTCATCATCGACCAAAGGATCAGACGAGGAATAATGGCTAAAATAGACAAGGAAAAATCAAAGGAAGCTTTATCAAATCCTAGTTTTTCTAATGTCAAAAATTTGAATTATAAAGATTGCAAGATACTTTGCCATGACTTAAGAAATAAAATAATAGATGTTGTATCAAAAAATGGCGGGCATCTGTCTAGTAATCTTGGAATGGTCGAAATAACTGTCTCACTGCTCCGTAATTTCGATGCTTTGAATGATGATTTGATATTTGATACAGGACATCAAAGCTACACATATAAAATTTTGACTGGTAGGGATATATCTAATATAAGAGAAGATGGTGGAATAGCACCCTTTTTAGATAAGGATGAAAGCAACTTTGATAAAGTTTCAACGGGTCATTCGGGATCATCCCTTTCTATCGCTTATGGAATGGAAAAGGCAAAACAATTGGATGATGTAAATAGTTTTACTGTGGCTATAATTGGGGATGGAGCTTTAGAATCAGGCTTATCTTTTGAAGCATTGAATAATATTGGCGCTGATCCTAATTCCAGGATGATCATCGTTTTTAACGATAACGGAATGTCTATTCAACAAGCTAAAGGTGCTTTAGCAAAATGGTCTAGTAAGATTAGAAACTCATTATTTTATGGAAGAGGCGCCGAGCTTTTTTATAATTTGTTTGGAAAAAACAAGATTACAAGATGGATCTATACTTGTTTTAAAAAGATGAAGGATTCTTTTAAACAAAGTCTTTTAGGATCTAATATTTTTGAGAATCTTGGATTTTCTTATATCGGTCCTATCGATGGAAATGACGTGAAGAAAGTCGATCATGCTTTTAAAAGAGCTAAACTCAATAAAAGAGGTCCGATAGTAATTCATATGCTTACTAGAAAAGGATTGGGTTATGAACCGGCTTTAGACGATTCTAATGGACTCTATCATGGTGTTGGACCATTTGATTACTATTCTGGTAAATTTCTGGATAAATCAGACACAATTACATATTCTAAAGTGTTAGCTTCTTCTATAGATAAAAGGCTTGAAATTGACAAAAAAGCTGTTGTTATAGATCCTGCGATGGTTGTCGGATCAAATTTACAAAATGTATTCAATAAATATCAAAATCGATGCTTTGATGTTGGAATCTCTGAAGAACACGCGATGACATTTGCTGGTGGCTTGAGTTTAAAAGGGACACATCCGATTGTAATTGAGTATTCGACATTCCAACAACGTGCATATGATGAGATTCTCGAAGATATTGCAAGACAAAAAACATCTGTATTGTGTATTGTAGAACGTGCGGGATTGAACGGTGGCGATGGTTCATCTCATCATGGAATCTATGATGTATCGATGATTAATTCGATTCCTAATTGCAGGTGTTATATGCCCTATTTTGGAAAACAATTCAGAAATTTTGTTGTAGGATATGAATTCAATGACAATGGTCCGATATTTGTAAGGATTGCTAAAGAAAAAGCTTTTGATTTAGATAATAATTCCAAATTTTATAAACCTTTAGAGACTGGTTTAATCATTGAAGAAAGAAAATCTGATGTATTGATTCTTGGAATAGGTCCTAAAGGCTTTGAATTGATAAATCAATTTGACAGATTTGATATCGGAATGATAACTGATTTATTGGCTGGATTTAATATTGATAAATTGATGAATTATAAGAAGATATTTATCTATGATCCCTATGGGATTGAAGATGGAACTTGCCAGATTTTGAATAGTAAATTGTTTAAGAGCGGTTATCAAGGTGAAGTGATTTCCTTTGCTCTTAAGAAGGAATTCATCACGTTTGGAACAAACAAAAAGTTATATGAAGATTTAAAATTGGATGTAGAATCGGTAAAAAGACAAATTTTATCTGTAATTGATATAAAATCATCCTAAAAGGCTTATATTCATTATAAGGAGATGAAAAGATATGCTCAATTCATTGACTATAAAAAACTTCGTCGTAGCTGATAATATACAATTGTCATTCGATAAAGGATTTTCAGTTTTAATAGGAGAGACTGGTGCCGGTAAAAGTGTAATAATAGACGCCATATCTGTTTGCTGTGGTGCTAAAGCAAGCCTTTCTAAGATAAGAAATCCTGAGAAGAAAGCCTTTATTGAATGTGTCTTCTCTTTAGACGATAAGTATGTTGAAAGTAATGATTACTTAAAAGATTACTTAGATGGTTCTAATGAATTGATAATTTCGACTTCATTCACTGCTAAAGGTGCTGTGACTAGAAAAATAAATGGTGAAACTGCTACTCAATCTATGGTTAAAAGAATTTGTGAAGATTTAGTAAGCATTCATTCTCAAGGCTCTAATAGATCATTATTCACTCAAAAAGGGCAATTAGACATATTGGACAAGTTTGGTGGGAAGGATATACAAAAAAAGAAAGATTCGTTCTCAAATAGCTTGTTGAATTATAAATCAGCTCAAAAAGATTATGAGACTTTTATTAATGATTCTAAAAAAGAAGATCCTGAATTCTTAAAATTTAAAATTGAGGAGATAGAAAAATTTCATATTAAGGAAAATGAAATTGAAGACTGCGAGAAGCGACTTAATGATCTTTCTAATGAGGGAAAGATCAATGATTCTTTATCTCAATTGAGCGGATTGATTAATTCATATGAAGAAATCAAGAATCAAATCAAAATTTGCTTAAATGATTTAGATGGAACTTCCTTGGCAGATAAGGCAAATGAAATAAAAGAAGAATTCAATGAGATTGATGGTAACATCAATGAAATTGCTTCAACCCAAATGGATAGCGATGCTGATGAGATTGATAGACTTAACCAAAGACTTTTTGATTTGGGTGAAATTAGAAGAAAATATGGAAAGTCGACTAAAGAAATCTTAGATAAATATAAAGCGATGAAAGATATGTACGACAGCCTTCAGGGCTTCTCGGAAGAAAAAGAAAAGAAAGAAAAACACATTGCTGAATTAAAAGAAGAATGCTTTAAAAATGCTAAAGAATTATCAAAAGAAAGAGAGAAAATCTCTAAGATTTTAGCTGAAAAAGTATCTTTGGAAATGTCTGGACTATCCTTGGCTGAAAATGGATTTAATATCAAGATTCATCAAAAAGATTTATTTGATGCTGATGGAATCGATGTAGTTGATTTTGTTGTTAGACTTAACAAAGGATTTGATTTTGCCTCATTAAAAGATGCTGCGAGTGGAGGAGAAGGATCTAGAATAATGTTAGCATTAAAAGTAGTTTTGCAAAATGCTGATCCTTCGCAATTATTAATTTTTGATGAAATTGATACTGGTATTTCTGGAAATGTTGCTTTTAAAGCTGGATTAAAATTGTATCAAGTATCGATGGATACTCAAGTTATTTGTATTACTCATTTGGCCCAAGTGGCTTGTTTCTTCGACAAGACTTATTATATAGAAAAGAGTGTTGCAAATGACACTACTGTGACATCCGCAAAGGAACTCGATAATGGAGAATCAATAAAACAACTAGGCATGTTATTGAGTGGAAATGAAAATAGCAAAGCTAGTTTGGATGCAGCTAAAGAGCTATATAGTGAGGCAAATAAAGAAAAAAATAAACTTAGCAAGGCTAATATTTAAAATAAAGTTGTTAAGTTAACTTTTAATTGAAACTCCAAGTCAGTGTATTTAGGAAAATCAAGGAATAATATCTAAATTTTAAGTACTTTATGAAATAACCAACTTTAATTTTAAAATAATGTTGTTTTAATGAAATCTGCTAAGATTTATGCTATTATGAGAATATGAAATATATATGCCATATTGATTTAAATGCCTTCTTTGCTCAAGTAGAAATGAATAGGCATCCAGAGTATAAAGACAAGCCCCTCTCTGTTGGTGGAAATATAGGCAGAGCGGTTATTGCAACTTCAAATTACGAGGCAAGAAAGTATGGTGTTCGCTCAGGTATGCCTATTTCAGAGGCATATCGTCTGTGTCCAAAATTAATAAATATTCCAGGTGACTACCATGAATATAGCAGGCAAAGTCAATTCTTTTTTGATGAAGTAAAGAAGACTTTCCCTTTGATTGAAATGGCTTCAATAGATGAATGTTATGTGGATTCCACTAATGTTTTAATAGGTAAAAGCAGAGATGAAATTTATGAATTTCTATTTGATTTTCAATTCCAGTTGTTGGCAAAAACAGGATTGAAATGCTCTATTGGGCTAGGTCAAAATAAATTTATGGCTAAGATGGGATCAGATTATAAAAAGCCATTAGGTTTAACTTTACTATTAGATAAAAAGGATTTAGAAACTAAAATTTGGCCATTGCCTATTGAAAACATGTTTGGAATTGGTAAGAAAACCGCTCCAAAACTACTTGAGCTTGGCGTAAATACAATAGGCGATCTTGCGAATAACAAATCAATTAAGGTTATTAAAGCATTGGGCTCTATGTATGATTGGGTGTATTTTGAGGCGAATGGTGGAGGCAGTGATGAATTGAGCTATGCATCATTTGACCCGAAATCAACATCATGTGATTCTACTTTTGATTTTGATACAACTGACTATGAAGAAATAAAAAACAGGTTAATCTATTGCTCAAAAAAAGTAGGAAATCAATTGAGATTCCATAATAAGGTTACTAAGACCATTGGAATTAAAATAAGGGATGCATCGTTTAATACTAAGTCGAGACGAATTTCAATTGATCATTTCATTGATTCTGATGATGAAATTTGTTTTTATGCATTGAAAATTTTTGATGTTTTTTATAATGATCAACCAATCAGATTGATTGGTTGTATGGCAGAAGGATGTATAGACAAAGGTAAAGAAACATTAGTAAAAAAAGATGAGCAATTAACCATTGATGAAGCCCTGTATTTAAATAAAAAAGGAGAAAAGAATTAATGACTTTGATGGATGCAGGAGATGCTTATCTTCAATATTTAATTGTTGAAAAAGGTGATTCTTCAAAGACGAAGGAGTCTTATAAGGAGGATTTGTCTGAGTTTTTTGAATTAGTTAAAGATAAAAAAGTAAATGATTTGTCTGAGAAGGACCTGGAATGGTTCATATCATATTTATCAAAAAAAGGATTGAAGAACACTTCGATTATTAGAAAAGCAACCACTGTTAGAGGCTTTTATAGTTATTTAAATCTAAATGGATATATTAATGTATCTTTAATCGGATTTAGGCTACCTAAGGCTGAAAAAAGGCTTCCTGATGTTTTGACCTATGATGAAATAGAAAAGATTATAGATGCTGTGGATACATCTGATATTAATGGAATCAGAGACAGATGCATTATAGAATGCTTATATGGCTCTGGACTTCGTGTCTCGGAAATGACACATTTAAGAATAGAAAATGTTAATTTGAATTCATTATTCTTTAGAATTTTTGGAAAAGGTAAGAAGGAAAGGATCGTTCCTATAGATAAAGAAGAAAGAAATTGGATCATCAAGTATTTAGATGAATTCAAAAAGATATGTGGCCATAGACCTAAGATTTACTTGTTTGAAAGAACAGATGGCTCAGTTTTAGAAAGACAGCATGTAAATAATTTATTGCTGAATCTTAAGACCAAGACTGGAATAACTAAAAATATTACTCCTCATATTCTGAGGCATTCATTTGCAACTCATCTATTAGAAAACGGAGCTCCATTAAGAGAAGTTCAAGAACTGTTAGGGCATAGCAATATTAAAACCACTCAAATTTATACCAATTTATCATCCAAAAAAATTGTAGATAAATATGATGAAATTATGGAAGAAAGGGATAAAGTAGGTAAATAGTATTAAATTAGTATTGGCAAAACGAAATTGCAATGTCTTATAACGCAGAAAATATTGAAACTTTAAAACGGTTAGTTGGTTGCTTATTTAGTAGAAGATGGAAAGCTTCTAAATGGAAAATTCAGCATATAAAACATAAAGTAAGTATTTAGTAATAAATTAGTTTGAATTATCGCTCGTTTTAACATAATGTATATTATGCGAAGTATTAATAAACCTATCTATCCGATAATAAGAATTGTGTTTCTCTGCTTTAAATATAGATCATCTATTAAAATTACTATTTTGATACTAAGTACTTACTTTTATTTGCTTTTCGTCTTTTACAATTATCTCTATTTCTTTCTTATATTTATATCTGATTATTTTAAATACCAAAAATCAATAATTTTCATATTTTACAAATACTTGTTTAGTACTATTTACTTACTTTTATATATTTAAACATATTAATAAATTTATTTGTATTGATGAGCCTGCTTTCCTTTTAAAAAATAAAAAATACAGCAAATTCGAATCTGCTGCATTTTAATTACTACTAATTTACTACTAATTACTTACTTTATTGAATTTAACAGCCACAGGGTAACAGAAGAAGCATGTTTGGCGGCTAATTCGAGAAATTCTTCGTACATATTTTGATTTGAAGAATTTGATGTGTCATCAGATATAGATCTAATAATAGCAAATGGGACATTCAATTCATGGGCACATTGAGCTACAGATCCACTTTCCATATCTACAACCAAAGGTTTTCCAAAATACTTTATAATCTTCTTAGAAAGATTCTTTTTAGTAACGAATTTATCACCACTTATAATTGGACCGACCTTAATATTAAAGTCAATATTATTCTCTAATTCCTTAACAGACTCGATAACTTCATTATCAGTTTCAAACCAAAGAGGTTCTTTATCCATTTGTCCCAAAGGATTTCCAAAAGCTGTTAAATCAACATCGTGATAAGCTACCTTATTTGCGACTACCACATCCAAAGGCTTTACTGTTTCATTTATACTTCCACCGACGCCAGAGTTAATAATTGCTTTGATTTCAACAGATGCAGCTAATTTTCCTATATCTAAGGCTGTATTAACTTTCCCAACTCTTCCTTGAAAAGCAAAAGCTTTTCCTGATGGAATTGGAAACATAATACCCTTAATACCAGCTATTTCTTCATCTTTACCTTCTCTGACTTTGTTTTTAAGCGCTTCATATTCTTTCTTTAGTGCACATATCACCAAAACTACATTTTCTTTTGGCATAACCCTGTCCTCCGTTAGACATTAATTTTGGGCATTGGTCTTGGAATAAATCTTTAAATCTTCTTCAGTTATTATTCTCTTTGGTAGAGACTTATACTTTTCTTCAAAATTGACTTCTTCCCTTACCTGAGGTAAAAATGCATGAATTATAATCGATTTCCCATCGATTAAATACCATGTGGAACCTTTTCTTCCTTCGATATGACCAACCTCAAAATTATTATCTAACAAAGCAGCCTCAGCTTCATGAGTAAGGCTTTTCAACCTCTTATCCGAGGTTCCTGTTGTCAAAATTACATAGTCATACATGGGTGTAATTGACTTTACATCATATATTACCGTGTCTAGTCCTCTATCCATAGCCAATCTTAAAGCAACATCCAAAACATGTTTGCTCTTTATTTGTCCTGGGTTAATACCCTCAGCAACTTTACGGCTTTTCTTAATCACTTTATTCTCTTCCATATTAATCCTCACTTATTTTTCAAATAATAATCGACACATCCTTTAGTTAGAACATCATCCTCTTTTAAATGTTGTTCCATCTTCAAATACTGTCTATTATGTTTTAGCACATCGACAAATCCTTTGTCTATATCTACCAAGCAATCATCTATCAAATCTTTAGAATCCCATCCTCTAAATGGATCTAATTTATCTGCACAATAGACAATTTTTCCGTATTTTCCCATCTTGGCACATCCAGTTGTATGATATCTTATAGCATCAAGTACCTTCTTTTCCTTGATTCCAAAGTAATACTGAGCAATCATCTCACCTAAGAATTGATGCCAGGACCATTTAGGAAAGTTTTCGTATTTTTTAAAATATCTAGCCATCATTCTTGGAGCATCTTCGTCGTGAGCCATCAATTTGCCAATGTCATGAAGATATCCAGCTAAATAGGCCTTGGTAGGCTCTAAATGATTACTTAAAGCCATGTCATAGCAGAGATTTGCAACACTTACAGCATGTTTATATCTCTTGGATTCATAATATCCTTGCACAGTCTTTGTGAAGTAAAGTTCGTGTTCTATGATGTAGTCGATGACTGTTTTCTTAGTCATCAAGCTCCTAAGCTCTCTTATATCAGTTGAAGACAAGTTAATCAATTCTGCATATTCAATTACCTTGACGTTATATTTCTTCACAGCTTCGTGGTTCTTTGGAAATCCTGGTCTAGCATAGGCCACGATGTCACATAGTCCTGATAACTTATTCACATCATGCCATTCATCTAATCTATCGAGTTGATCAAATCCCATCAAGAAGTAGATCTTTGCTGAAGGAAAGTTTTTTCTGTATGTTTCAACAGTATTTACTGAATAAGAAACAGGTGCTTTGCTCTCTAACTCGATTTCAGATATTTCTACTCTCTTTTCTCCTTCCAATCCGAGTTTGAGCATATTTAATCTATGCTTGCATTCCAAAGGAACTTTCCATCTTGGATTCTTGGCTGGAATAAATATTACTTTATCTGCTTTTAATTCTCTTAGAGCATTTTTTGCAACCAATAAATGACCTTTGTGAATAGGGTCAAAGGTCCCACCAAACAATATTATAGAATCGGACATAATTTAGAATTCGAGCCAAGCGGAGTCAATGTGAGCTTCTACAGTTACACCCTTTGGGACATAAATTTCGAGAGCAGCGGGATCCTGCTTAATAAACACTAGTTTTCCATAACCATATATGGAAACAACGCAATCCTCACCTTCCCTGATTTCGACAAGATTCTTTTCCAAATCAGAGATTGATTTAACGGTTGCAGAAGAAGGTTTTCCTTCTCCTGAACCACACAAAGTAGTAAATTCAACATCAGCACGCTCAATTTTGGTCTTAGTACGAATAACATCTCTTGCGAAATAAAGCTTGAAATTCAAAGGACTTGGGCCTTTGTTGTCTATTCTGGCCAAAGCTCCTAAAAACATTGATTCTCCGCTCTTCAAATTATCTTCCACAGCACTTACGGCAACATGAGGAATGATATATTTCAAGGTGCGTCTTTCAACTTGGTTCAATATCGAATTAGGGTTAAAGATACCCGGAGTATCAAACAAGGTCGAATCCTTATCTAAAGGAATTTTTGTCAAAGTCAATCCTTCAGTTCCAATTCTTTCAGAGGTGATGTTTCTTCCAGTTTCGTTGTCATAATTCATTAAGAAATTGTTTATCAATGTAGATTTTCCTACTTGTGAAGCTCCGACGAAGAAAACATCTTTTCCATTTCTATAATGCTCAATGGCTGAGAAAAACTCATCGAAATTGAAAGACTGATAAGCTGAAACTAGAAGTATTCCTACGGGGTTAATACCTATTGCAGCAAGTCTTGCTTTAAACTTCTCGATGATGACATCATCTGGTAGGGTATTTGGAAGAATATCTCTTTTAGTAAAAATAGCAAGAATATTTTTTCCTATAAAATCCGACAACCCTAGAACGATAGAGGCGTCAAAGGCAAAGGAGTCAAAAACATAGCAAAACAATGCTCCTTGGTCACGAGCTTTCATCAAAAGCTGCGCAAAATCATAATCCAAAGTTTGATTTGTGCCTTGTGATGGGTGACGGAGGTCGAAACAGCGGTCACAAAGACCTTCATCATTTCCTTCACGTTTCTTGGATACAAATCCAGCTTCAAATCTATCTTGGCTTTGAAGCAATGAGCCACATCCGTAACAACGTCTTATTTTGATTTCAGCCGTCATTCCTGACACTTTTTTGTAAGTAGAACGCATAAGCTATTCCTCCTTTTTTATCGAGTTACCCAACTTTCCTTTTCGCATCAACTTTTTCCTAACGAACATTTCACGAATTCTATTGAAATAAGTCCAAGGCATCTCTTTGTTAGATAATCTACTTGTTAGTATAAACTTAATTTGGCATTTTTCAGCCACCTGTTTGTCGGTAAATAGCTGATCTCCTACCATAACTGTTTTATTCTTATCTAACTTTCTCTCTTCTATAAAACTTTTCAATTTCTTCGGAGAAGGCTTTCTTGCATCGTAGACGTACCCATCAATATTGAGGTTAGTCACATATCTTTCAATACGTTTTTTCGTATTGTTGGATACTATAGCGACAAACAAGCCATTATTTTTCAATTCCTCAATCTTCTCTATAGTTCTTTTAGAAGCCTCCTTTGTCAAGGGTGGATCCAAAGTGTTATCTAAATCAAAGATAACAGCTTCAATGTCGTTATCTTTGAAAAAGGATATAGGAATCTCATATATACTCTCTGCGTTCCACATCTCAATGTCCTTCCCTTAGAATAATAATATTTTACCTTAAACTATTCTACCCGTAAATATAATTACTTTTTATTTTTATCACCTATTTCAGAATCGATGATATCGAAAAATGTAGGTTGATCCATAACATCATCTTTTTTAGACTTGGAGTTTTTTGAAGTGTCACAATAAGTCTTTGATGGTTTGATGACTTTAGTGTCATCATCTATGATGCCACCTTTCACATCTATTCCTAAGACTAACGAATTCTTTGTTTTGCTTTGAATATTTTCATTTCTGACCAATACACCTAAATCGCTACAGGTTATATTGGAAACTTCTAAAGAAACTGTTCCATCGCTCATCGATAGAAGAATGTTGTTTATTTTTTGTCCATTCTTCTTGAGCATATCAACGCCAACAATCTTAGTATAAGAGCTCTTAGGAATTCTTACTGTTTGTGTCTTAGCCCCTAGTCTTTGAGTACTTGCAATACCAGAAGTGTTGATAACTACTGATTTTCTTTGTTCAAAGACAAATACTGCTTTTGAATCCTCGCCTTTGTCTAAAGAAAGGAGACAAGCCATATCGACTGGTTTGATAGGCTGATTCATCGCTTTGACACCCGCAGCTTGGAATGATACGACTGGAACTTCATTTTCATTAAACCTATTGCAATTTCCATCTTGAGCAATGACCAAAAGATCGGAATCCCCAGATGTAATTTGAGCACTTACTACTTCATCTTCCTTTGTTATTCCCATTATTCTCAAAGGCTTGTTGGTCAATTTTCCAGAAGTAATATCAGAAAGACTCACACGTTTAATTTTGGATAGCTTTGAAAGAAGGGTGACATATAAACCTTTCTTATATTCACGAATGATATAAGCAGAAACAATCTTTTCATTTGAATCCATAGTTAAAACATTATTCAAATGTTTTCCTTCATCGTGCCATTTAGCATCAGGGATTTGCCAAACAGGGACTAAAATGTAGTTTCCTTTAGATGTGAATCCTAATAGATCATCATGAGTGGTCGCCTGCCTATTTAAAACGATTTGGTCACCTACTTTAATGGTTGGCATGTCGTTTATAGGATCACCATTTATAGTGGACTGGTACGAACGCATGTTTGTTTTTTTGAAATAACCAGTCTTGGTCAATACTACCATGACATCTTCTTTGGCTATCAAAGACTTTTGATCGACAGTTCCTTGCTGGACGACAGGTTCATCAGCTATCGTTGTCAATCTATCGGATTTAATAATTTCCAAAGCAGCATTCATCTCTTCAATGATGACATTGTTAAGCTCAGTTTTATCAGACAATATCTTCGTAAGCTTATCGATTCTAGAAACCAAATCTTTCTTTTCGTCTTCCAAGGCCACAATATCGATCTTTGTCAAAGAATAAAGGCGCATGTTTCCAATAGCATCAGCCTGTAATTCAGTAAAGCCGAATTTGTTCATCATATTTTCTTTGGCTTCTACTCTGGAATTAGATTTTCTTATGACTGCTATGACTTCATCTATGATTGATTTTGCTTTCAAAAGACCATTTATTATCTCTACTCTTGCGTTAAATTTGCTGAATTCAAAAGCAGATCTTTTTGTTATGACATCTTGTCTATGATCAATATAGGCATCGATTATGGCTAATAAAGATAATGTTCTAGGATGACCCTTAACCAAGGCAAGCATGTTTGCAGCGAAAGTTGTTCTCAAGGCACCCTTCGATTGCAAATAGTTCAAGATTGCAGTAGGATCTGCACCTTTTTTAATATCTAAAACAATTCTAATATCACCGGCTGATTCATCTCTTATTTCAGTAATATTGTCCAAGCCTTCGTTGATTCTTCTGTTGTCTAGATCTTTGACCATCTGTGCTTTTACAACACCATAAGGAATTTCTGTTATTATAATTTGGTTAGTATCCTTATCGATCGTGGCTCTTGAATAAATATAAAATGTAGCTTGACCCGTTCTATAAAGCTTTGCTATCGCAGCTTTGTCATCAATGATACCACCAGTTGGAAAATCCGGGCCTTTTACTATATTCATCAAATCATCAACAGGGCAAGAAGGATGCTTAAGTCTATAGATTACAGCATTTACAACTTCTGTAGGGTTGTGAGTAGGTATATTTGTAGAATTACCTATGGCAATGCCGCTAGCTCCGTTGATTAAAAGGTTAGGAAATTCGGCAGGTAAAACGACAGGCTCCACTGCCGAATCATCGTAAGTCAAAGTCATATCGACGGTGTCTTCGTCGATATCTTTACACAAAAGTGAGGAGGCTTCGCTCAATTTTGACTCTGTGTAACGGTAAGCTGCAGGATCATCGTTATCGATGTCTCCATTATTTCCCTGGAAAATGAGAAGTGGAACACGCATTTTCCAGGATTGAGAAAGTCTGACCATTGCATCGTATACTGAGGAGTCGCCGTGTGGATGATAATGTCCTAAGACATCACCGACAGTCTTTGCACATTTCACAGTCTTTTTATTGAATGTGATTCCGGATTTCCACATATCGAAAATAATTCTTCTATGGACTGGTTTTAGACCATCTCTAACATCTGGAATTGCACGATCGGTTAGGACCATCTTAGCGTAACGATTAAAACAATCGGATAATATGGTCGGAAAATCCTCTTCTTCCAATTTATTTTCGTTAAGACCTTCGGTGATCATCTTAGGGTTCTTTTTGATACCACCAGTTCTCATTCTTTTTTTCTTGTCAGCCATTTTTCACCTCTCAATCATTATTGTCTGAATCTTCGCTATCGCTTTGTTTATTTTTAGCTTCTTCGAATTCTTGCCCTTTTTTTAATCTTTCAAAGAAGTCAGCCTTATATCCAAAATCGATATTTGATTGAATCCATTCCTTACGACGATCCGAATCTTTTCCCATGAACAAACGTACATGATCTGCACATTCATCTCTTTCGTTTTCACTAGTGACTACTTTTAATAATTTTCTAAAAGGAGGGTTCATAGTAGTGGTTGAAAGTTGCTCAGGGCTCATTTCACCCAATCCTTTATAACGACTTACGTCATATCCTTTTCCAATTTTCTTTCTAGCTTCATCTAATTGGGCATCATCCCAACAATAGATCTCATGATTATCTTTATAGACTCTATATAAAGGAGGGCATGCGACATAAACATGGCCGGATTCAACCAATGGACGCATATGTTCATAGAAGAAGGCTAATAGCAAGTTTCTAATATGGAATCCATCGTCATCAGCATCGGTCATGATTATGACTTTTCCATAATGAATATTCTTTAAATTGAAATTGTCGTCATATCCAGCTCCGATCGTATTTATTAAATCAGCCAATTCTTTATTATCCAATAAAGAATCAGCGTCTGCTACATCGACGGTGTTCTTTGGCTTTCCACGCAAAGGAAGAATTCCTTGATGAATTCTATCTCTGGCATTTTTTGCAGAGCCACCGGCGGAATTTCCTTCGACTATGAACAATTCATTGGATTTATAGTCTTTAGATGCTGGAGGTGCCAATTTTCCTGAAAGCATCGAAGCTTTAATTCCACTTTTGAATTTGTTTCTTTCCTTTTCTCTAGCTTCAGCCGCCTTTTGACGAGCTTCTCTACTCTCCAAAGCCTTTTCTATGACATCGCTAGCTTCCTGGGAATGCTCCTCTAGATAATGTCCTAAGAAATTTTCAACGACTGAATCTACCGCTGGTAGGGCTTGTTTGGTTCCAAGCTTCGATTTAGTCTGTCCTTCGAATTGAAGAATTGTTTCCGGAACCCAAACCGAGATGATTGCACACATTCCTTCCCTTATGTCATCACCATCTAAATTTACATTACCTCTTCCTAAAAGCTTATGAGACGAGGCAAATGCATTATATGAAGAAGTTATCGCTTTTTTAAATCCGGCTTCGTGGTGACCACCTTCTGGTGTTCTAACACCATTAGCAAAAGAATAGATTCGTTGACTATATTCATCCTTAAACCATCCGAAAACTACTTCGACTCTAATAGTATCAGCTGATCCTTCGATGGTTATTGCTGGAACTAGAGGGGTTTTGGTGGCATTTCTTCTTTGGAAGAATTCCTTCAACCCTTCCTTATAGAAGAATGTCGCACTTTCATTAGTTCTATTATCCTTCAAAACAAAAGTAACGCCTTTGGTAAGACAAGCTTGGTCATCCATGTGAGCAGCAACTGTATCGTAATTGAAATTAACATCATCAAAAATAGTGGGATCAGGTTTGAAAGTAACTACTGTTCCTCTTCTATCAGTCTTACCGACTAATTTTGTAGGTGTTTCTTTAGAGCCGCCCTCGCTATATCGAATCATATGCTCTGTTCCATCTCTAAAAGAATGTATTTCCATAAAGGTGGACAAAGCATTTACTACAGCACCACCGACACCGTGCAAACCACCTGCTGTTTTATAGTTGTCTTCATTGAACTTTCCACCTCCGTGCAAAGTTCTATATACGATGTCAAAACCCGACACTCCTTCTTTTTTGTTCATGTCCCAAGGCACACCACGACCTTCATCCGATACAGTTACGCTGCCGTCAGCGTTTAAATCTACTTCTATTTTCTTTCCAAATCCAGCGTTGGCTTCATCGACTGCATTGTCTAAGATTTCCCATATTAAATGATGTAATCCGGTAACATCTGTAGTACCGATATACATACCAGGCCTATCTCTGACAGGTTGCAAGCCTTTCAAAATCTTTAGATTGTTGGCATCGTATTTTTTGTTTTCCATATTACGCCCCTCTAACTAATCTCTAAATTTTAACTTTTTTTAAATGGTTTATAAAGTCAAAAAAGATTAAAACCCTCAATGTGTAGTATTATTCTATAGTCAATTTGAAGGAGATTTTTATGGAAATAACTTGGGCTATTGTTTCATGCATTATATTTGCGGTATTTGGTTATTTAATCGGTTCCATTCCTAACGCTGTAATAATAGGAAAGATACATCATGTCGACATAACTAAAATTGGAAGTGGAAATCCTGGTGGAACAAATGTTTGGAGAGAATTTGGCTGGAAATGGGGTGTAGGATGTATGATTCTAGACTTTATGAAGGGATTTATTCCATCATTAATTGTATTGCTACTAACCTCTTTTATTCCTCAATTTAGAGATGGAACCATTTCCCAAATGTCTTTTATGGGATACGACCACTTAAATCTTTATACGATTTTGACCGGTGCTATGGCAATGATCGGCCATGCATTCCCAATTTTCTTCCATTTCAAAGGTGGAAAGAATGTCATGGTCACTTGTGGATTCATCGGCGCTACATGTCCTTTAATGATGGGAATAGCTGTAGCTATGTTTGTTACATTCGAATTGATTTCTCATAAGATTTCGGTTGGCTCATTGGCAGCTGCAGCTACAGTCTTCCTATATTCCTTAGTTTGTTTAATCATCTCTTTAGCAATTCCGTCTTTAAATGAAAACTATATGATTGGAGGATGGTACTTCACAGATAAAATTTACTTCTTGACCGATTGGATATATGGTCTAGTATTGGTCTTAGAGGCCTTGTTCGTCGTCTTCAGACATAAATCTAATATTAAAAAATTAGCCAAACATGAGGAGAAGAACTTTGATCCCAACTCTCATGAGTTCGACCAGAAAAGTAATTAAAGAAAAATAATTAGTAAACTAAAAAACCTGCCACTTGGCAGGTTCTTTTATTTCTTCTTCTTTTTCTTGCTCATTCCAGCGTAAGGATTATAGTTTGGAGATTTGGCATCGTTCATAGCTTTCATAGCTCTTTCTACATCAGCTTCTGAAGGAGTTCTTCCAGTAGCTCTTAACAATGCACGAACTTGATCCTTGTTGATTGGAGGATTCTTTTTCAATTCGCGTTTTGTTATAAATCTAAACACAAAGAATCCACCGATCAAGCCCACTAGAAAGCAAGCGATTGAAATTCCAGCAACTGCTCCGCCGTTCATGCTTTTTAACCTTTACTTAGTTCCGGTCTCAGCACGGGAATCATAGGCACCAGTATCGGTACGGATGATAACTTTCTCACCATTCTTTACGAAGAGAGGAACCTTGATTTGATATCCAGTCTCTAAGGTAGCGGGCTTCATGGCACGGTTGACGGTATCACCGGCAACAGCATTGTCATCAGTTTCAACAATTCTCAAAACAACCTTGGCAGGCAAAGCTATTCCAAGAATCTCACCACGGAAGTAAGTGATGGTAACATCTGCTTCAGGGGCGAGGAAGTTCAATTCATGTGAAATTCTTTCATGAGGAATTTGAACTTGGTCATAAGTATCCTTATCCATGAAATATCCAAAGTTTTCATCGGAATAAAGGAATTGCATAGTCTTCTTTTCAAGATAAGCCAATTCAACACGGTCTCCACCGAAGAACATAACTTCTTCGATAGCTCCAGATCTGAGGTTTTGGACTTTCATCTTGACTTTCATCTTGGCCATAGCGGTCTTGTTTCTGTTGATATCGAGAACGCTATAGAGTTGATTCTCATGAATATAGACTTTTCCAGGTCCAAGTTCAGTAACGTTTACCAATTCTGCCATTTTCTAATCCTCTTTACTTCTTCTCTACATGCTCTGTCTTAGCATTGCACTTGCGACAAAATTTGTTCTTCTTTATACGCTCAGGTGTGCTCTTCTTGTTCTTTGTGGAGATGTAGTTCTCGTTCTTGCATTTGCTGCAAACCAATGTGATTTCTGTTCTTGCTTCTGCCATTTTAAAAATATCCTCCAAATAAGGCTATATTATTTTACTATCTATTTTTTCTTAATCAAGTAATGTAAAGCTTATTTTGTCATAGTTTTAGAAATTTTTTCATAAAAAAAGCCCCCATAAGGGAGCTGGTCCACACAATCCAAACAGCTTTTCATCTCTTCTCTCTTACAATCACAATGGACACATTTATTCAGTCTAGTGCTTTAGCACTTTGAGAGTCTACCGAATACCTTTTGTGAAGTTGAGACTACTTCGCCTTGATTTTTTTCTTTTAGTTTAATGACCACCTTAGGGAACTTTTTGAATCACATCGATCCTATGATGATTTTGTAAATCATAGAACCTAGAGTTTCGTATCTTATTCTTCAAGAAGGGTTCCAGGCTTCCCCCTCTTCGATTATTATTTAATCAAAAAGAAATCATTTATGCAACCGCTTTCTTCATTTAATAGCAAAATAATTTATAAATTTTGGAAGCGGTTGCAAGAAAACTTAATATATTGAGTTTTTTCTACTTTTTAATCTTTAATTTAATAAATAATATTTAAAAGATTATTTATGGTAAACTTCAAATCTTCCTTAGATCTGGATTTCATTATTTTCTTCTCGAGCAACACCCTATTTATAGTAAAAGCAGCGGTCAAACCTTTTTCATATAAAGGTTCTATCCCATCTTTTATCTCACCACAGACAGCAATAACCTTTACGCCTTTCTTTTTGCAACGCTTAATAACTTCCATAACACCTTTTCCTTGTAAAGTCTGGCTATCAATTCTCCCTTCACCAGTAAATACATAATCGGTTTTTTCAATCATTTCATCGAAATTAAAAGAATCCAATAGAGCTTTAGCACCTTTAATCAACTTTCCAGAAAAGAATTGCATTATTCCATACCCTAAACCACCAGCAGCACCTGCACCATTCTTTCTGGACAAATCAAAGCCATATTCTTTTTTACAAACTGAAGTTAAATTCTTCATTCCATTTTCCAATATTTTTAATTCAGTCTCATTTGCTCCTTTTTGTGGTCCATACACATATGTAGCTCCGTTCTTTCCTAAAAGCTTTGCTTCGACATCGCACATCCCTATTATTTCAATGTTTTTTAATCTGCTATCGATATTTGATGTATCGATATATACGATATCATTTAAATGGGAAGATCCAGACTTTATTTCCATTTTGTTCTTATCCAAGAATGAAACACCTAAAGCTTTAGCCATTCCGACACCACCATCATTTGTCGCTGTTCCACCTAATCCAATTATTATCTTTTTAATCCCATCTTCTTTTTTCAAAATATTTCTAATCATCAAACCCAATCCATATGAACTTGAATGTAAAATATCTAGGTTGGGTTTTATCATGGCAAGACCTATTATCTTAGCAGATTCGATTACCAATTCGCCATCTTTAGAAATTCCATAGTCAGCAGTAATTTTCACTCCTAAAGCATTTACGGTTTCAATAGATTTCTTTTGATACTTTTTATTTTGTAATATGCAATCCAAGGTACCATCACCGCCATCTGCTATTGGTGCACTTAAAACAATGGCGTTCTTATCTTTGTCTTCTATGCATTTCTTTATTATTTTGCAAGCTTCTATACTTTTTAAACTGCCTTTAAATGCATTCATGGCTAATACAAATTTCATATAGGTATACCTTTCCTAACTAATTCGTGATACTTTTTGTTAAAACTTCATACTAATAATATAATAGAAAAATATGGAGGCGATTATGGATTTAAGAAACAAAACTATCTCATTCAACATTGGAAATAAAAAAATAGGTGGAGAGAATCCCATTTTAATTCAATCCATGTCTGATATAAGAACTTCAAATATAGAAGCCAATATAAAATTGACCAATAGTCTCACACTTTATGGACTCGATATGATGAGATATTCAGTCCTTGATTTAGCTGATGCTAAGGCATTAAAAATAATCAAGCAAAATACTAAAGTTCCTGTCATAGCTGATATTCATTTCAATGCAGCATTAGCCATGGAATGTATCAATAGTGGCGTGGATAAAATCCGTCTAAACCCCGGTAATATGCCTATAGAGAAAGTCAAATCTATCAGAGATGCGATGAAGGCAAAAGGAATCGCACTAAGGATTGGAGTCAACTCCGGCTCATTAGGCAAATATGGTAGAGCAACACTTTCCAATATCGATCCTTTTTTCTTTGCTCTAGATGATATGTTGGAGGTATTCAAAGAAGGGTCTTTTGAAAACATAGTTCTATCCTTAAAAGCGACAGATCCTAGACTGACAGTCAAATTATATGAAAGGGCCAGTCAACTTTATCCTTACCCACTGCATGTAGGACAAACTGAATCTGGTTATGGTGTAGAAGGAGCTATTAGATCTTCAATAGCGATGGTACCTCTTCTTTCTGAAGGCATAGGAAATACGATTAGAATAAGTCTTTCAGATAATCGTATAGAAGAAATCAAGGCATGTAGAACTTTATTATCCGGCCTAGGATTAAGAAACGATATTCCAACATTGATTACCTGTCCGACATGTGGAAGAACTCAATGTGATGTCTCAAACGAAGCCAGAATAATCGATGACTATCTTTTAAAGAATGTTCATGATGACATTCATGTAGCAGTTATGGGTTGCCCTGTAAATGGGCCGGGTGAGGCCAAGAATGCTGATATAGGATTGGCGGGAGGAATCAATTCTTATCTGGTCTTCATCAAAGGTAAACCAGTCAAAACGTTAAGTGGACCAGATTCAGTAACAGAATTTCTCAAAATGGTCGATCAAGTAGTAGATGAAAGAGAAAAAATGCGGAAAGAAGGCAAAGATCCAAACGAATGGAGAAACTAAAAAAGCACAGTGCCTGGAACTGTGCTTTTTTAAACCTAACGGCGGAATGTATCATCTCTTCCACTTCTAGCAAAGCTGTCATGGAGGGATTCAACTATCCGGATGCTTTAATCACCCTGCCTGGTTAGAATGGATTGTCGAGCCATCCGGAACGTCCTTCCAAGTATAGTTTCTTAGCTTTACTTGGCCCGTTTACCGAAAACGTCTCCACCTCTACTTTAACCTACCGTCTCAGCTGATCAATGGATGGATCCCTTTCAATATCTATTGTCGGAGAATCTTGAAAGAAACTATCATCCTCATCTCGACCTATGAAGAGGAACCTTTTCGTCCCCTTTCCTCTTCTAGCACCATTATTAAATCATATTTAGTAAGCCCTTTCAAGTCTTTTTTGAAAAAATTTTTAATTTCCTAAAAACCTAATTTCCTCAATTTCTTTTTTATGTTCATCCCCACTCCTAGTTTCTGGAGTTTCTAAAATTTTTGGAACATCTTCAAAATGCTCATTCAAGGCAAATCTCAGTAGATTTGCTTCACCAATCATTCCTTTTCCAATATTAGCGTGTCTATCCTTTTTTGACCCTCTAGGATTTAATGAATCATTTAAATGAATGAGAAAGACTTTGTTAAACCCTATAGTCTTTTCTATTCTATATAAAAGCCCTTGAGTATCTGTGAAATCTTCTCCACTGTCCCATAAATGACAACTATCGATAGTGATTCCAAAATTATCCAATCTGATATATTCAACAAACATTTTTGCTTCATTCAATCCTACATTCAATTGACTCCCGCCACCTGCCATATTTTCTAAAGAACATTTGATTTTAGGATGTTTAGCAAATATAGGTTTCAATCTATCAGCCAATACTTTTGTATACTCCATCCTATCTTTATCTTTGCTAGAGCCGGGATGAAGGCACATCAAAGTCAAACCAGCTTCTTCCATCCTATCAAGTTCATCCTCAATGAAATTTAATGAGAATTGGGCTTTTTCTTCATCGGGAGATGCTGGATTGATGATATAAGGAAAATGAACAGCTACATTCTTTATATCCAATCCATTCCTTTTCCATAATTCTTTTCCTTCAGCGAACTTCATATTCTTTATAGGAAATCTAACTGTATTATTAGGGGCACCTAAAAAAATCATAAAAGAAGAAGCCTTAATTCTTAAAGCCTCTTTTACGCTACCTAAAAAATAATCTGACTTTTTAAAAGAAATATGGGATCCAATCAGTAATTCCTTGTCTTTTTCTTTGTATGGAACTAACGATTGAGCCAAATATTTAGACTCCATGAGTCAGATCCTTCTTGGCGAGATTCGTTCTAATTATCTTCTTTTTATGCTTGTTTTTAGCGATAGCAATTGCTGTCTTTATCTTCTTTTTGTATCCAGGTTTAACTTTTCCCTTGGGATATTTATACTTAGCCTTATTTATAGCCTTTGTTATGTATTCTTCTTGGTGGTTACCTTTTTCAAACTTGGATCTAGGTTTGGAATTGACTTCACTCACACCATCCTTTTTGACGGCCATGAAAGTAAAACCAGCACCTCTTCTTTGAAGATTTCTAACTTTGGTCTGGTCCTCAGGCGAATAAAGGACATAAGAGGTACCGGGTCTATCAAATCTACCGGTTCTTCCAGCCCTATGGAAATAATAATCGTTCATCTTAGGAAGATCGTATGAAATTACGAAATTCACAGCAGGCAAATCCAATCCACGAGAAGCATAGTCCGAAGCCAATAGTATTTTCTTTTCACCTCTTTGGAAAGCTTTGACATTCTTTTCAATATCTTTTTTATCCAAGGAACCAGTCAGGAAAATATAATCGATTCCTGCTGTTTTTAAAGCTTTGCTAGCTTCAAAGACTGCTTCTTTGGAAGAAGCAAAGATTATTCCTTGACCATCTTTGCAATAATCGGATTCCAATAACTTTACCAGTGATTGAGCATTATCGAAACCTCTTCTATCGACTAAGATGTGCTTAATATTGTTGCCATTGACTTTTCCAAAAGACAAATCAGTGACTTTGTCGGCTTTGCACATCTTTTTCACACCGGTCAAGTATTGTTCGGCCAATGAGGCGGAGAAAAAGCTCTTTTGAGCATTAGGAAATGAATTACATGCATCAGTCAATTCTTCCATAAACCCATCGAATAACATCATGTCACCTTCATCGAAGATTATTCTCGAAAGATTCTTCAAATCGAGTCCTTTGCGTAATTCCTTAAATAATGTCGGTGTCACCAAGGCGATAGAAGGACTTTTTTGGCAAGTATGTATCTGACTAGGGGAAGTGAAGAAAACAGCACGTTTTCTCAATTTCAATCCCTCTAGGAATTGTCTTAGCACAGTCTGGACTTGGTAGCCTAAAACAGCAGTTGGAACCACAACTACAGCGATTGTTCCATCCTTTTCCTCGGTGATTAAATCGTTCACTATAGGTAGAACATACGAAAAAGTCTTTCCGGTTCCTGTAGGACTAACGACAACTACACCTTTCTTTTCCAATAAGAATGGAATTGCGTTAGCTTCGACAGGTGACAATGGTTTTAAATCCATTGCTTGGAGGTATTCTTTCAATCTTCCATCCAAATTCAATTCATCAAATGTTTTAGGTTCCATAATGATCTCCTTATCTATTCATGAAAAGGGCGGGTATAGCCCGTCCTTGAAACTACTTCTTCAAGTTTTCTTTACGCTCTAGCTCAGCTTTAACATCGGGTTTGACTTCTAAGCCTAATATATCGATGTTTTCATCATCAACTCTTGAAGGACATGAGCTCATAGGCTCTGCACCCATCAAGTTCTTAGGGAATGCGACAACATCTCTAATATTGTCTGTTTCAAACAAAGTCATGCAAAGACGCTCTACTCCGATTCCAAATCCACCTTCTGGAGGGAATCCATAATCGAATGCATCGACAAAGAATCCAAATCTCTTAGAAATATCTTCATCAGTCAATCCGAGCAATTCGAATACTTTCCATTGTAATTCTTTATCATAAATTCTTAGAGCGCCAGAGGATAATTCCTCACCGTTCATTACTGTATCGTATGAAGTGGAGTGCATCTTTTCAGGGGCAGAATCTATCAAAGGAATATCTTCCTTGTTTGGAAGCGTGAAAGGATTGGCCATTGATTCATACCCTTTTTCAGTCTTGGCAAACAAAGGCCAATCGATGACAAACAAAGGCTTGAAATCACCTTTCTTAATCAATCCGAGATCACGTGCATATCTACATCTCAAAGCACCTAAGGCAAATGCGGCTTTTTCTAAGGAGCTATCTGCTGCTATGATAATAGTATCGTTTTCTTCAGCACCCATAACTTCTTTCAATTTGTTTAATGTATCTTCGGAGAAGAATTTGAAGGCGGAACAATTCCATTGGCCATTTTCAAATTTGGCATGCATCAAATGAGGAACACCGAACTTGTTGGTCAATTCTTCATCAGCTGCCATTTTCTTTCTCGAAATATCCTTAGCTGTGTTTTTGACGTTGATAGCTTTGACAACCTTTCCTTCAAATCCTTTGAAATTGTCATGGCTCATGAAGGATACATCCTTCAATTCCATTCCAAATCTCATATCAGGTTTATCAGTACCAAAACGATTGACACAATCAGCATATGACAATCTTTCAAACTTAGGAAGTTTAATACCTCTTATTTCCATCCAAACAGTATCCAAGAGTTCCTCGATAAGGTTGAGCATATCTTCCTTGTCGACAAAAGATTGTTCGACATCGATTTGATCGAATTCAGGTTGACGATCAGCTCTTTGATCCTCATCTCTATAGCAACGAGCTATCTGGAAATATTTATCCATTCCAGCAACCATCAAGATTTGCTTATAAAGCTGGGGAGACTGAGGAAGAGCGTAGAAGTTTCCAGGGTAAGTTCTAGAAGGAACCAAATAATCACGAGCTCCTTCAGGAGTTGATTTAATCAAAGTAGGTGTTTCGATTTCAAAGAAACCTTTCTTGTCAAAGAAATCACGTACAACTTTCAAAGACTTGTAACGTAATTTCAAATAGTTTTGAAGGACAGGTCTTCTCAAATCCAAGTAACGCCATTTCAATCTGGTGTCTTCCAAAGCATCAGTTTTATCAGCGATAATGAAAGGAGTCTGCTTAGATTTAGATAAAATGACGTAAGATGTTGCCTTAACTTCAATATCTCCGGTAGGAATGTCTTTGTTCTTAGAGGATCTTTCCTGAACAATTCCTTTGACTTGAATACAATATTCGTTGTGAAGCTTGTTCTCTTCAAAGTAAGTAGGGTCGATATTGATTTGAGTTATACCATATGTATCTCTCAAATCAACAAAGCATAAAGCTCCGAGATTTCTTATTTTGCTAACCCAACCACAAAGTTCGACTTCTTTTCCTACATTTTCAATTCTTAATTCACCACAAGTTGTATCTCTTAACATTTTTAATGCCCTCTTTTTACTTAAGCAATTCTTCTTCCTCTACTTTAGTCTGCTCACGTTTTTCCATATCTTTTACTTCCAAAGTCAAATCAGAATTGACTAACAATACCTTGCTTGCCTTTAATCTATCGGCCATCTTGAATGCACCACCGATAGATTTAGTCAAAGATGGAATAACAGCAGAATGACCTTTCTCACGTAACTTTTCAGCAATGATTGAAGCTTTCTCCTGACATTCTTTTTCTTTGCCCATAGGCAAGACGAAGTATTCGGGGAATACCTGTTTTCCTGCAAATGAATCTATCGATGCAGATAACAATCTATCAATTCCATAGGAGAAACCAATTCCTTCCAAAGCAGGTCCTCCCAATTGTTCTACAAGACCGGAATATTTTCCACCGCCTCCCAATGCACCTAACTCTGGGTGAGAGGCATCCTCGATTTCAAAGACTGTGCCGGTGTAATAATCCAATCCTCTAACCATTCTATCTGAAACTTGATAAGGGATATTCAATTCCTTGAGTATATTTAGAATCGAAGCAAACTCTTGTTTATCTTCTTCACTCAGGTAGTCTTCAATCTTAGGTGCATCCTTAACCAATTCCTGATCAGCTTCGACTTTGCAATCAAGAATTCTCAAAGGATTCAATTTGAATCTATCCTTACAATCCTCACACATGTTTTCGACATACTGGCCAAAATAATCTGTCAAGGCTTTCCTATAATTGGTTCTGGCTTGGTCTCCACCTAGATAGTTCAATGTAACCATCAAGTCTCTACCAAGTATCTTTTTGGCACCTCTATAGGCAAGGAGAATAACTTCAGCTTGAGCGTTAAAATCAAGGGTTTTATCAAAGAATTCAACACCAAATTGTCTAAATTCTCTTAGTCTACCAGTTCCAGGTCTTTCGTATCTGAAGACACTACCATAATAGTAATATCTAATAGGAGTATCAGGAACTGCGTAAATCTTGTTTTCAATCAAAGCACGAACAACTCCAGCTGTAAATTCAGGCCTTAAGGTGTAGTCCTTAGCAGAACCTTTATTGGCCAAATCGAAAGTCTGCTTTCTAACGATATCAGAAGAACTACCCACACCTCTTACGAACAATGAAGTTTCCTCGAATGTAGGGGTGATTATAGCTTTAGCTCCATATTCTTCTGCCATTTGACTCAAGGTAGAAACCATATCTAGATAACGAGAAGCACTATCACCCATAAAGTCGACAGTTCCACGGGGTTTTGTATATATTTGATTTCCCATATTTCCTCCTAATAAATTTTGCGGATACTAATGTATCACACGATTAACTTCTAATACATTCTTAATTCCTAATAAGTACTTGGTAGCTAATTCCAAATCCTTTTGGGAATTGACGGCAATGGTCAAGGATATTATGCATTTTTGCTGCTCAGGTTTCAATTTAGCGTTCAAATTCAATGCATTGACCTTGGATAAAGATAATGTATTCATAACATCGACCAACAAGCCAGGCCTATCTTGACAAATGACAGCCAAATCGACGGGATGAGTAGTCCTAGGTGCAAAATCATTCCAAATAACTTTTACTAGTCTTTCCTCTTCATGCTTTATATTCGGGCAGTCAGTTCTATGGACCTTGATTCCATTTCCTTTGGTGATATATCCAACGATATCATCTCCGGGAATTGGCCTACAGCAAGCTGCTAGTGTCATCATTGCTCTATCACCATTTTCAAGCAAAACTACATCTTCAACCTTCTTACTGGCTATTTGATGCCTGTTGTTATTTGAGACAATTTCTTGTTCGAGAGTTTGAGCGTCTTTCTTCAAACCGAGATAATCGACAATTTGCTGGGGAGTAATTTTCTTCCCCAACATTAGCAGGTAGAACGAATCTTCATCATCGCATCCAAAATGATTTATCAAATCCTTATTCACAATTTGATCGACATCTACATTCAACTTTCTTTCATGGAAGGAATCGATCAGCGATTGCTTTCCTTTAGAGATATTGTCTTTTCTCACAAAATCTTCATTCATCTTCGTGAGATATTTTCTAATCCTAGTCCTTGCAAACGAAGACTTGCATTGGTTTAGCCAAGCTTGATTAGGATGTGCGTCTTTCGAAGTCAAGATTTCACAAATATCGCCAGTCTTAAGTTGTGTTCCTATAGGAACAAGGACTTTGTTTATTTTTGCTCCGGAAAGTGAATCACCAACTTGAGTATGAATACGATAAGCAAAGTCGATAGGGGTCGATCCGGAGGGCAAGCAAATAACCTTTCCCATTGGAGTAAATACATATACATTGGCATCGAAGATATCATGTTGAAGCGTATGGACATACTCTTGAGCAGATTCATCCTTTGCATTTTCAGAAGTGATTGAAACGAAATCTCTAAACCAATGTAATTGATTCTCGATTTCCTCTTGTTCCCTTCTAGCATCGTAATTAGTGTTCTCTTTATAACGCCAATGAGCAGCAACACCCTCTTCTGCAGTTTCATCCATGTCTTTGGTTCTTATTTGAACTTCGAATACAGAACCGTCATCATTCAATACAGTCGTATGCAAAGATTGATACAAGTTAGGCTTAGGCATGGCAATATAATCCTTGAACCTACCAGGTATGGGTTTGAAATTTGCATGAATGTAACCGAGTATTTCATAACACTGATTCTCATTCTCTGTAATGATTCTCAAAGCCATCAAATCATAAATTTCGTTGAAATCATGTTTCTTCTCAAACATCTTTTTATATATTGAATAAATTGATTTCACCCTCGCAGATATGGTATATGGAATATTTGTTTTAGACAAAATATCATCTAATCTATTTTTGAATCTTTGCGTGGCAGCTTCCATATCCTCGTGTTTGCTATTGAGCAAATCCTGGATATGTTTGTATTCATCAGGCTTCAAATAATACAATGACATGTCTTCCAAGTCCAATTGGATCTTATATAAACCAAGTCTATGAGCAATAGGTGCATAGACATACATTGTTTCGTTTGAGATTCTAATTTGGCTAGCTCTAGGTTGGAAGTCCAAAGTGGACATATTGTGAAGACGATCGCACAACTTTATGATTATGACTCTGACATCCTTGGCCATGGCGACGAATATTTTCCTATGGTCTTCAGCCATAATATGCAAATCATGTCTATGAGTGACATCAGCAATCTTTGTCAATGCCTCAACTAGACTTGCAACAGTCGGACCAAACCTAGTCGACAACTCACTGTTTTTAGTCCCAGTATCTTCTTGAGTATCGTGTAATAAACCAGCTGCAATCGTTTCAGGTCCAGCATGAAGTTTTGCCAAAAAATAAGCCACTGCTATCGGGTGGACTATGTATGGGTCTCCGCTTTTTCTTACTTGGCCTTTATGTTTATTGTCAGCAAACGCATAGGCATCTTCAATTAGCTTTCTATCCTTGGGTATGGTGATATAGGATTCGTAAGCCTCTTTCAAATCATCGAATGAATAGACTTTGTTCTTT
Source organism: Clostridium sp. CAG:568 (assembly GCA_000434395.1). GTDB lineage: Bacteria > Bacillota_I > Bacilli_A > RFN20 > CAG-288 > CAG-568. Next base: position 60,857 of record FR878777.1, read on the forward strand.
TCAATCATCTGGGATATTTGATGATGCTTTCAAAGGGCACATCCTTGAAATCATCTTGACCATGGAAGTCGGTGAGTTCTATCAATGTCTCAACCAAAACAGGAGTTGCTTTCAATTCTCTGACTAATTTGACTAAAGCAGAGGCAGTACCACCTGTAGCCATCAAATCATCGACAATCAAGACTCTGTCGCCTTCCTTAATTAGACCTTTTTCGATGAATAATTCATCACAACCATACTCTAGTCCATAGCTAACAGAAACCAAATCACCAGGTAATTTACCTTTCTTTCTAGCCATTACAAAACCAATACCAAGTCTATAAGCGATAGCAGGTCCGAAGAGAAAACCTCTAGCTTCAGGTCCAAGAACAATACTCGGATGGAAATTTCCAGCAATTTCAGACATTTTGTCCAATGTATATTTCAAATAACGTCCATCAGCAAACAAAGGAGAGACATCCTTGAAAGAAATGCCTTCTTTTGGAAAACCATCAGTGATTCCTATCTTATCTTTTAGTTCCATTTTTCCCTCCAAAAAAGCTAAATAATTATACTTTAAATTAATCATTTTTTAAACTATTCTTGTGCTGTTATCGTTTTCTTTTTGAGTTTATAATATGGTCAGAGGGAAAATTCATGAAAGTAACAATTTTAGGAGATTTAGGGCCTTGTTTCGGAGTTGAAAGAGCCATCGATGAAGCCATAGATATTCATCGATCTTTCCCATACTCAAAAATTTATTTTCCCCACCCTATGGTTCATAACCAAAGAACCAATGATTTGGTAAAAGAAAAAACAGGATCTGAGATTCTTACTTCCTTCGCTTCGACTGACATCAATAATTTGCCGGATGAATCCATCATTATGTTTTCAGCCCACGGGCACCCCTTTGAGCAAGAATCATTGCTAAAGGAAAAGGGCATTAAATATTTCGATAGCTTCTGCCCGTTATTAAAGGCAAAATACTCATCGATTAATAAAGCAAAGCAAAACAGTGAAGCTATACTTTACTATGTCGGAAAGGATGGACATCAAGAAACTGTTGCTACAATGGCAAATCATCCTTACTTAAATTTTATATCTATAAAAGATGAAATTGATTCTCTGGAATTTAACCAAGTAACTGATAAACAAGTCTATGTTTTTAGACAGTCAACTTTAATTCTTTATCCTTTCGATAAATTAATCCAACGCATAAACACTTTCCATCCGAACAACGTAATTTTAGAAAAGCCCTGTCCATTTTTATCGAGAAGATATGATTGCATTAGTAGGATTGATCAATCAGAAAATTTAGCTTTTATCATAGTTGGAGATAAAACATCATCAAACGCCAATGAACTCTTGAAAAGATGCAAAGAAACACATCCAAATTCAACCAGTCTTTTAGTAGAATCAAAGGAAGATATAGATATTTCATTATTAAAAGACATAAAAAGAGCAATTCTAATAAGTTCCACTTCAGCATTGAAAGAAGATGCCTTAGGAATAAAAGAACTGTTGGAATCTTTGTGATTTGAATTATTTTAATTCAGCAATAAATCGTTATTAGCTAGGATTATAGATTTAACTTTTTCTTTGGCTTTAACAGCTGTTCTAAACACTTTAGCAGGTGATATTTTTAAAACATTTGATAATTTCGATACGGTCATTTTGTCGTAATTGAACAAAGCATAAAGATGAAGGAGAATGAAACTTTCATCCTGAGTCAATAATAAAATTGCAGAGATTAATTTTTCTCTTTTTATTAAAATTGATAGAAATTCATCATCGCAACCCTTGTAATCAGTCGTTTCTATAATTGAGTGACCATTAAAATAAGAATAAATTCTTTCGATAGATTCATAGTAACACAATGAATCACGATGCATTTTGAATGCTTTGCTTGAAGAAGCATAAGCAGTTTTGCAAATTCGACTTCTCACGAGATATTCAGCATAAGTTTTAAACCTTGAGACAGGATTAGGAATGTAATACTTAGCGGCTATTATCACCCCTTCATATCCAGTAAGAATAAAATCTTCAATCTTTATACAACTGTATTTATCTTTCTTAATCATTTCGAAAGATACATATTTCGAAATATCCTTTGCTAATTCTAAGAGACTTTGTTTATACAACAAAATATCTTCTTCAATCTTTGAATTGTTATTTTTCTTAACACCTTTAGCTAACGTAATCATCTCATCGACAAGCCACTCTTGGCGGTGGATCGCCATGAAACCAAAAGCCATAGATATTCTCCTTATAGATTCCAATAAATCTATTAAGTGTATTTTCACTCTATTTCGATTTTATTCTATAGACTTGAAAATTTAATGTTGGTTTTAATTTATTTATAAGAAAAATTAAGAAAAAATCCTGACTTTCATCAGGATTTTCTAACATCAATATTGCTTAAGTGCCTTACGGCAAAGTTCAAGTTCGACTTTGGACTTGGGATTTAATTGACCATTTTCTTCTACTTTAGATAGGAGATTTTTGGTCCTATTCAAGTAATCAAATAAAATTTTATCTTTGTTTTTTAATGAAATTCTACCAAATTCTAATTCATAGTCTTCATAGGGATTTTCTTCAGCACCTTTTATAGCGACAATCAAAGGATAGGCCTTGCCCCTTTCGAGCAAGTATTCTTCGTGAACGATTTTGAATCCACGCTCCATCAATGAATCTCTAACTAAAAATGCTTCACTTTGAGGTTCGACTATAATTTTATTTATATTAACCAAATCTTTAGGCTTTCTACACAATATATCTTTTATGGTTCGACCACCCATCCCAGCTATTATAAGTGTATTTACATCTTCTCTTAATCCTTCCAGACCGTCAGTCTGATAGCATTCCACAAGATTTTGAAGATTGTTTTCTTCGACGTTATCTATCAGTTTGTAGAAAGGACCCTTACCATATTCAGTAGCATAACCTTTATGGTTATATTTTTGGGCTAAATACATGGATAAATAGCCGTGGTCTGCTCCAATATCTGCAACTATATCCCCTTCTTCAACAAAAGAAGCAATTTTGGAAAGTCTATTTGAAAGACTTATTTTATTCGACATTTCTAAAGTCCTTCAAAGCATTAGAACGTTTGGGTTGTCTCAATTTTTTGATAGCTTTTGCTTCTATTTGACGAATACGTTCTCTAGTTACATTAAATTCTTTACCGACTTCTTCAAGAGTATGGGTCTTTCCATCTTCGCCCAATCCATAACGAAGCATAATAACTCTTCTTTCTCTGTCAGAGAGATCATTCAATACTTCATTCAACTTTTGCTTGAGCATATCATGTTCTGCGTACTGCTCTGGTGTTACGTTGTCTCTATCCTCAATAAAGTCACCGACATGAGAATCTTCTTCTTCGCCAACAGGTTTCTCTAATGAAAGAGGATCAAGTGCAATTTGCTTGATTTCTCTAATTCTTTCAGGTGTATACAAACCGTTGAGTTCATCCGAAATTTCTTCATCAGTAGGATCTCTGTTAAGCTTCTGTACAAGGCTTCTTTGAGCTTTTGTAATTTTATTAATGGTTTCGACCATATGAACAGGAATTCTTATAGTTCTGGCTTGGTCTGCCAAGGCACGAGTGATGGCTTGTCTAATCCACCATGTAGCATAAGTTGAGAACTTAAATCCACGGGTATAGTCAAACTTATCTACAGCTTTCATCAAACCAACATTACCTTCTTGAATCAAATCGAGGAAATCCATACCACGTTTGATGTAATGCTTTGCAATAGAAACAACAAGCTTCAAATTGCAATTTGTCAATTCATCCTTAGCATCTTGTCCGTCCTCGCCACCTTCTTTGATTCTTTTTGCTAATTCTTGCTCTTGTTCCTTAGAAGTCAAAACAGGATAACGTCCAATCTCTCTCAAGTATTGTTTTACAGAATCGTTAATTTTAACATCAATAGCAGGATTGTAATCGCTGACTGTAGATTGATAAGTAACATCTTGTTCGGCGTCGCCTTCAGCTTCCTCATCCAAATTATCCCCATCTTCATCTAAATCTTCGATATCATCATCATCGATATCATCATCATCCTCATCACCGGTATAAAGTGTTCCATCATCGTTTCTGACTTCAATAGGATTATCAGGATTGTTCAAAAGCCAATCGAAGAAATCGTCATTTTCATCATCGCTCAATTCAAAATGATTTAAAAGATTTTCAACTTTAGAAATCTTAATGTAACCTTCTGCATTAACAATATCAAGAATTTCCTTCTTGACATCATCCAATGTCAATAATTGCTTACCACTTTTAATCAAATCGGAAACAGTCTTTTTGCTTCCTTTTCCTTTGGGTTTTGAAGATTTTTTCTCAACATCATCAAGATCTAAAATATCATCGGAATCTGTATCTTTCTCATCTTCAATCTTCTCTTCATCGATGCCCTTTTTTTCTTCATTTGCATCCTCGACAGGTGTTGGTTTATGTTCTTTGCTTTTTGAAGAAGATGACTTAGTTGCCTTCTTAGATTTATTTGCTTTTTTTGTCTCTTTAACTTTAGTCTCTGCTTCTTTTTCAGTAGTAGTCTTTTCTTCCTTCACGGTTTCTTTCTTTGCATTTGCACTAGTTTTTTTTGCTGAAGAAGCTTTTTTTGATTTCACTGCTTTCTCTTCATTATTAACTACTTTTTCAATGCTTTCTTTTTTAGTATCCTTTTTTGTTGTTTTTTCACTCATATTTATTTACCTCCACTACTTACATTCTTATTTTGTGTTTGAAAACACAAAAGTAAAAAATTATTTTTAGAATTCTTAATTATTCATCATTAAATTCTTCAATTTGACTAGAATTTGGCTTAACCTGGCATAGATTGATTGTTTAGTCATCTGCTTTTTTACTAGATTCTTTTCCACCAACAGGGAAGCTATTTCATCATAAGTCATTTCTTTACCTTCAAATTCACTTCCTAATCCAAAATAGGCCTTAACGATAAGTTGATCGGCTTCATCCAATTCATTAATCGCTTTATTCAAAGATTCTATTTCTATATTGTTTATAGCACTTTTCTCAGGATCATCTTTTTCATAGCTATATTCATTTAAATCAGATTCATCAGAAAATAAATTACTTTCATCCAAAGATGTTACAGTAGTTTCCATAAGCCTAGCTTTATGTACGATAGAAGGAGTCATTTTTCCTCCTATTTCATTTGCTATCTCTTCGTTTGAAGGTTGTCTATTCAATTGACTTAAAAGTCTTTTTTCTACAGCCTTAATCTGTTTTATTTTCTTCTCATTTCCTCTTGTAGTAGTGCTAAAAGAACTAGGTACATTATTGATTTCGTTATCGATCAAATAAGTTGCATATGTAGAAAAACTTTGATTGGAAAATCTATCGTAGTCATATCTATTTATAGCTTTCCATAAGCCAATCAAACCAGAAATATAATAACAATCATAATCGTCTTTAGTTAAATAATTTCCCTTCAATTTAGTTATTCTAGATTTAACTAATGGTATGTTATTCTTGATCAATTCATCGCGAATAGATTTATCGCCAGTTTCTTTATATTCTTTAATCCTTTTCACTTGATAATCTTTGATATTATTATCCATATTAAGAAACCCCTTATTTAGAATTAGACTTCTTTTTTACTCCACTTATAACTAATTTCTTTCTCTTATAATCAGCTAAGGCATCCAAATCATTTCCAATTTTCTTAGACATGTTCTCATCATCAACATAATTTCTATGATTCTCAAGCAGTTCTTTAAAAGAGTCATTTCTATAATCATCTGAAGTCATCAAGTTCAAAAAATCAAAAGCTCTTTCTACCTCATCTTTGGTCAATATACTCTGAACACCTTCTTCATTCAATTGATCTAAATGAAATTCTAAATCAGTTTTAGCTTTATCTAATTCAGCACCATCAAGTCCTAAATTTGATGTGTCTACTCTATAATGATATTGGCTTAAAATATAATTAGAAATTAATCTATAAACTTTGTTATAAAACCAGAAATTGCTTCCTTCTAATTGCTTTGCAGCATCGTAAGATAATGGCAATCTAGCAAGAATTTGTGCTTCTGTATACATCGTTTTATCACTCAATGTTCCACCAAACTCACGTTGCTTTTTAATTCCTAGCAATTTCAAATTTATTTGTCCGTTAAACTTGTCTGATTCGGAAGTATATAAAATCGGAGAAGAAAGATTATTTGTTTCAGCCACTTCCTCAAAAGGCAATCTATTATCTCTCACTAATCTTTCATGAAACGATGAAACTGAAAGACCAGTACAGCTAGAAAGAAATTGCTCTAACAATCCTCTTTCTGTGATGGATAAATAAGAGTAATTGGATGATAATCTACTAACGACTGTATCGAGATTTTTTATATAATCACCTTTATTTTTATCTAAGCATAAAACAGCATAAGTTATAGGGTCCAACAAATCATTCATCTTGGAAACCATAATCTCAGATCCGTATTTATCTAAGACTTCATCAGCATCTTTTCCATCCTTTTCAAGATTAAAAGGGCGTGTGATTTTAAATTTTATTCCAGAGCTAGTAAATGCCGTCAACCATTTCTTAGTTGCGTTTTGACCAGGTCCATCGCTATCTAAAGATAGCCTTACTTCAACATTTAATTTTTTCAATATTTGAAGATGGGTGGAAGAAACATTTGTTCCCATCAAAGCGACGGCAGAATTAATTCCTGCTCTATAAAGAGCGATAACATCCATGAAGCCTTCAGTGACGTAAATATATCCATCTCTTTTGGCTGTTTGAATAGCATTATCCAAATTATATAAAAGAGTAGATTTCTTGAATAAATCAGTTTCAGGCGAGTTTATATATTTTGATGTAGACGGATCGTCTGGCAAGTATTTTCTCCCTGAGAATCCAACCGCATGACCATCACTATCCTTTAAAGGAAACATAATCCTTTCTGAATAGCGGTCCTTTAAAGTCTCTGAATTAGATGAAAGAATACCGGCTTTTTCTAAGACATCAATACTATATCCTTTTTTCTCTCTAAGAGTACGGATTGCTAAAGTGTTGTCTTTAGGAGCATATCCAATTCCAAAATGTTCCAACACACTGTCATCCATCTTTCTGTTTTTTAAGTATTCAAAAGCCTTAACACCAGCTTGAGTTCTTAATTCCATACGATAAAAGCTAGCTAAATCATCCAAGGCTTTGCTTTCAGGTGGAAGACTTTTTCTTTCGACTTCCACCAAAGAAGTTAACGAATTCTTAGGAAGAATAATTCCATTTATTTCAGCTGTTCTTTTTATCGCTTCTTCCAAAGATATAGAACGACTCAACCCAATATATTTTTGAACAAATCCAATAGGATTACCGCCAGCGCCACAAACGAAGCACTTAAAAATATTCAATGTAGGATTAACAGACATTGAAGGGTGCGTGTCATTGTGGAAAGGGCAAACTGCAACAATTGAGTTTCCTTTCTTTTGAACGTCAATAAAGCTAGAAACAGTCTTAACGATACTAGACTTCTGCTTTACTAAGTCGTAGAGGTCTTTATTATTCATTTGGCTCCTTTCTAGACTTCAAAAAATATTAATCGTTTTCTTCCAAATATTTTTCCAAATAAGCCTTGATATCAGCAATAGCAATTCTTTCTTGCTTCATAGAATCGCGGTCTCTAACAGTGACTGAATGATCTTCCAAAGATTGGAAATCATATGTAAAGCAAAGTGGAGTACCAATTTCATCTTGTCTTCTGTAACGTTTGCCTATCGATCCTGTGGTATCAAAAACACAATCATAATCACAGTGCAATTTATTGAATACTTCATTACGTGCATTTTCAACTAGCTTGTTGGATAAAGGCAAGACAGCGAATGTATAAGGTGCTAATCTAGGTTTAAGGTGCATAACTGTTCTAGAGTCTTTTTCCAATTGTTCAACGTCATATGAATCACACCAAAGAGCAAGCATTAAACGTTGCAATCCGAAGGATGGCTCAACGACATGAGGCAAATACTTTTCATGGGTATCAGGGTCGAGATAAGTCAAATCTTGTCCGCTAAATTCTTGATGTCTTCCCAAATCATAATCACCACGGCAAGCGATACCCATCAATTCACCAAATCCCCAAGGGAATTTGTATTCGATATCAGTAGTGGCAGACGAATAGAAGGCCAATTCAGCTTTCTCATGATCACGGAATCTGACATTTTCATCCTTCAATCCCATTCTTTCTACAAATGATTTACAATTGGACTTATAGAACTCAAACCACTTTTCATCTTCACCTGGTTTAAAGAAAAATTCGATTTCCATCTGTTCAAATTCTCTTGTACGGAAGACAAAATTACCAGGAGTGATTTCGTTTCTAAAGGATTTACCTATATCGCAAATTCCAAAAGGAAGCTTTAATCTTTGTGAACGTTGAACTTTCTTAAAGTTAACAAATATACCTTGAGCAGTCTCAGGTCTTAAATAAACAACAGAAGATGAATCTTGTGTAGCTCCAATGTTTGTCTTAAACATCAAAGTAAACTGCCTAATAGAAGTGAAATCATTCTTTCCACATTTGGGGCAAGCCAATTTCTTGTCAGCAATATATTGTTCCATGTCATCTTGAGTCATACCATCTACATCGACTCCAGGATACTGGGCCTTAATCAAATCATCGGCACGGAAACGAGATTTGCAATATTTGCAATCAGTTAAAGGATCATTAAATGTTGCGACATGTCCAGTTGCAACCCAAACTTTGGGATTCATAATAATTGCAGGATCTATCTCGACATTGAATCCTAACTCTCTCACGAAATGATCTCTCCAAAGTGAGACCAAATGTTGCTTCATCAAAGTACCCAAAGGTCCTAAATCCCATGAATTTGCTAACCCACCATAAATTTCACTTCCAGGATAACAAAATCCAGTTACAACCAAGTGATTGACGATTTCATCAAAAGAATAATTAGACATAAAAGCCTCCGATAACCTTAATAATATACTCCCTTTTTATTATAATTGAGCACTAAAAAAGGGTCCTATCACAAATACTTATTTCAACGAGGATATGAAAAGAGAAAACGTTTCTAATCTAGCACCATAATCATTTTTCAAGAAGCTTACCATGGATGAACAAACTGAAATCAATATAGATGTATCGATTTTTTCTGGGGTACAATCTTCAAGAGGGGTTTGGAATAGATACTTATAGGTTAAAAGTTCTTTTCTTGGCAAAGGATTCAATAACAACTCCCGAGAACAAGAGTCGCATATAAACCCACCTTCGTCAAAAGAAAAAGATACTATATGATCAGTCCTTGAACAATTCACACACCCTGCTGTCTCAGGCTCAAAACCAAGAAATTCAAATGACTTAGACAGAAACAAGGAAAATGCTCCTAATGGGGATTTCTTTTCTTTTAAGATTTCCAAAGCTCTTTGATAAACCAAGAACAATCCTTGTGCATCATCTTGATCATCGATGAGAAGCTCATCGATAGATTCTGATACGAGCATAAAGAACAATGAAGTAGGAAGATCAGAGGCAAAATTGCCAAAATTTGAAACGATGCTAATATTCCTTAACATCAATACACCGGTTTCACTTTCGCCTTTATAAGCTAAGTCAAAATCACAAAGGGAACCGACTATACTTCCAACAGGAATATTTTTTCCACCAACTTTGTTTCCGTTAGTCGCCAAAACTTGAATCAAGGAATTTTTTGTCAATATTAACAACAGAGAGCCTTTTTCACCCCTTTGCTTAGAAGAAATCAAATAGCCACGAACAACTTTCTTCAATTCCATATATTTTATTGACCAGATCCATCCAAATTATGCTGTTGAAGGAACTTGGAATCATTTCTCCAATCTTCAGCTACTGTAACAGTTAATTTAACAAAAACATCTTTTTTCACATATTGATGTATGGCATCTTCTGAAAACTTAGATATTTGAGCGATCATCTTTCCACCTTTTCCGATGACAATGCCCTTCTCAGATTCTCTTTCAACATAAATTTTTCCAGTAATCATCACACTTTTCTCATCTTCGTCGATATGCTTGATTTCGACATATATGGAATGAGGAACTTCATCTTTCAAAAGACGCATGCATTTTTCACGGATGAATTCAGCAAAGACAAATTCTCTTGGTCTATCTGTAGCAATATCATTAGGATATAAAGGAAGGCCTTCAGGTAATTGATCTTTAATAGCCTTGACTAAATCATCAATTCCATATTTCTTTAAAGCAGAGCAATGAATATATGTGGCATCAGGTAAAAGCTTTTTTAGCTTCACGAGCTTAGCTTCACCTTCATCGACACGAATCAAATCAATTTTGTTATAAGCAACTATAACTGGAAGGCCGCAATTTTTAACCTTTTCTACCATATCTTTATCTATGCCTTCTTGGCAGGCAAAAACAAAAAGAAGTACATCGGCGCTTTGCTTTGCTGTTTCGCTATCTCTAAGCAAAGCTGAGCCTAATTTTTTATGAGGAGTAAAAACACCCGGTGTATCGATAAAAACGATTTGACTATCGTCATCATTGTAAATTCCAATAATATTCTCTCTAGTCGTTTGAGGCTTTTCCGATACTGCCATCAACTTAAAGCCTAATATATCATTTAGCAATGTTGATTTTCCTGCATTAGCTTTTCCATATATAGCTACAAATCCTGCTTTCATATCAAGTTATCCTTTCCAAACCCATAAGGCAATAATTCTTCCACAGTAGACTCTACTTCAGGCCCACTTCCATTAAACATAAATACAGGTGTTTCCTTAGGGCATTTCTCATATAAGAATTGACGACATACACCACAAGGAGAACCGACAAGAGGTGACTCAAGATAAATTCCAATTGCCTTGATATCTTTTGAAGTAACGCCATATTGAGAAATGGCGCTGACCATAGCAACTCTTTCAGCACAAATCGTCACTGAATAAGCACTGTTTTCAATATTAAAGCCACAAATACACCTATTGTCATTAAGCATAATTGCACAACCCACACCGAATTTAGAATAAGTACACTGAGATTTTCCAAAAGCTTCCTTAGCCTTGGATTTCAATAATTCAACCTCATCATCTGTTAATCTTTTGGCCATACACAACTCTCCCAATCAAACTCAAAGGAATTCAATATATCATTCTGCAAAGCGAACATGACAACAGCATCCTCATGACTTCTTGCGTGATCATAGCCTAAATTATGAAGAGTTCCATGAATAAACAAAAATGCAAGTTCACGACAAGTAGGATGCTTAAATTCTAAAGCTTGTCTTCTTGCAGTATCCAACGAGATAACAACCTCGCCCAAGTTGGTAAAAGGCAATCCTTCTTCATCTTCTCCTTCTTCAAAAGAGAAAGAAAGGACATCGGTTGGTCTGTCCGTATTTCTGTATTCAAGATTTAACTTGTGAATAGTCTCATCATTCACTATTGTCAAAGACTCAAGAATATTGTCAATCTTTTGAAACTTGGCAATATGATTAAGCAAGTCTTTAAACATTTTTTCCAAACCAATGCATTTTTCAGTTTGATCATCGAATTCCAATGTGTTTTCAAGATTCATTTTTAGTCTCTTTTCCTACTACATTATGATACCATTTTTCCTTCTTCTTTTCGAGAATCTCATCAAATTTTGGCCCACATTTAAACATCAGCATCTTCACTTTGTCTTTTTTTGAAAAATCATCATCGATTCTAATGATATAAAGAATGCTTCCCACAAGGAAAACAAGATTTGATAAAAAATAATCTAGCGAGAAATTGTTCTGCATGAAGCTAATCAAAGCCAAAAAAGCACAGGTTAACACTATGCATAACAAGTTAGGTAGATATGAAAGTAAAAGGCATAAATTTGATTTGTTCCAAACAGAAAGAAACATCTCATCTTTCACAATATCGGATCTCATTTTGTTTTCATCATAACTAATCCTTCCTCTTTTTAAATCTATAAAACAATTTAATATCATTCTCATAGCTAAGAACAACCAGACTCCAACACCAAAATAAATAGCGATGTAACAATTCATATTAAATGCCATTACACTAGCTAAAACTAAAAAAGTAAATTTGTTTAGTATTCCGTTTTCATATGATAATTCTTCATTTACAACTTTGACCGAGTCTTCGAAAGCGGTCTGATTAAAACATAGATTTTGATATGGGATAGATTTGTTCAAGACAAAGGTTTTTAATGCGTTGGAATTAACCCACATAGTAAATAATGCAGATAATAAGAAAACGCCCAATGAAGCAAATGAATAAATCCAGTAGGTATTATTATTAAAAGAATAAAGGAACAATACACCCGTTACGCATCTTATCAAAGCCATCAATCCCAAGCATAAAGTTGTCGATTTATTCAAAACTTCTGGCCTTGCCTTCTTCTTGATTTTCACTTTATTATCATTCTGATAGACTAATAACCCTCTTCCAGTCATCTCTTCCTTCAATTCATTTTCCCTCATCCATAAATAGCCATAGGCAGGATCATATACCAACCATTTGTCACCTTTTTTCTTCTTCAAGAAAACAAAATGATTTGTTTTGTTCCTCGTAAGTTGAGCTATGAAACCAGTTTTTTCAGGAATACTATTGAAATCTTCAATCGCTACGCCTTTAGATTTAACTCCTAGTTTTGCTAATTCGTTCCTCATTGAAAGCAAGTTGTTCTTCATCTCAGATAAAGTTAAGTAATCATTTCTCTTAATGGAATAACAGAATCTATAACTTTCCCTAACCACCGCTTTAAAGCAACTCTTTTCATCTTCTTGCAACATCATCATAGAAAAAATCCTCCAACAAATATGTGGGAGGATTTAATGAAATCTATAGAAAAATCTAAAAATACAACTGATCTTCTTTTGTTTTATGTTCTTCCATAAGAGAATTTAAGGATGTTGTTATTTGTTTTCTCGTGCTTGGAAGTGGTGACAATCCACCTACAAATGTTGCCAAACTGTCATTAATACAACCAAAAGTAATTTTACCTTGAGATTTTCTCATCGATAAAAAAGGAATGAATACAGATTCGATAAAATTCTTATTAGTAGGCAGGGCTTCTAAATTGTATAGGCAGAGAATATCAGCGTTTTTGCCCATTTCTAAATAAGACATTGCACTTTCATCTTTTCCCAAAGTTAAAGAAATTCTTGAAAATGTCTCTCCTGATGATAAACAAGCTACTTTTTTCTCGACTCGTGCACCTAAGTAAGAGACAAAATCCAAAAGATACTGTCCATTTCCGTTGGAAAATGTATAAAGAAAACCTTTTGCACAACTATTACCATTTAGATAAGACGAAAACTTATTTAATGTATCTTTCGCATCGTTCAAAAAAGGAATGGGTTGAACATATATTGGAGTGTTTTTGATATCCTTTAAGATTTTCTCACCATTGGAGACAATTCTTTCTCTGCTTTTGTTATCAGAGCAAAGAATGTTAGACAATGCTTTTAAATGTTTTTTCTGAGCATTTGAATATACATATTTAAGAACCAAACATTCCGAATAAGGATCATATTCCAGCATTGGAACATTCCCATCTTTTCCGACTAACAAATCGATGTTATCATGCTTCTCTCTAAATTCCAAAAAGACATCGATGGCAGTTAGGGACTTATCAAAGACATCATTGTTCTTATCTTTTAATAGTCTTTCAATATATCTTTTGCAATCCAATTTTTTGTTAAGTCTCTCAATGATTTCATTCTTATATTCTTTTAAATTGTCTTCATTGATAGAAGCTTGCGCAAAGCCTGCATTTTTGAAAGTAACCCATTCTCCCATGACTACATACCCTCCAATAATTTCTTAGCAAATTCTTCTGCTTCCTTAGATAACTCGACATTATCGTTCTCGGAATTATCTGTCACAACTTTATTAAGCTTTTCATCCTCTTCAGTTACATCACTTTGTACTTGATTATCATAGGAATTTATTTTATCGAGCATACCAGTTTGATAAGCAATTTTCTTTTCACGTTTCTTTTTAAACTTCTTATTTTGTTCCTTCAAAATAATGGAACATCCATACGCATCTTTAGGATTACTTCCTTTAACAGACATAGCAACTTTTTCAAGATAAGCTAAAGCTGGTAGTTGATTATTATTTTTCAGAAGACAATAATCAATTATATTATTTACCACACCTCTAGGAAAATTAAAATCATCTTGAAAAGTTTGTAAATCACTCAAGATTGAATCAGGAAGCTTAGACATATTTAATCTTGCACAAACATAAGTAGGTGTAGGATATTGATCTTGTTGTTTGAATACTTCAGCATTTTTGGAACTACCAAAATATGTAGGATATGAAGTTTCATCATTGAAAGAATCAGTCAAAAAACTAGACCTATCTTTGCAAAGTCTTACAAATTTGTCCTTAAGGAATACATTATCGCTGGTAGTTGCTTGAAGGATAAATTTAACTGTATCTTCAATTGACAACCCATAAAAATATAAAGTCGATTTTATTGTTGAATAATCATTTTCAATACTAGAAAAAGGTATACCATTCTTATCGAGTTCTTTTTTAAATGCATCTTCATCGAAAGAATCTATCGTAGTCTTTCCACGTTTATCCTCTATTTTACCTGTATCTTCTTCATTTTGTTCGAAGGACAAACCTGCCAAATCAAAGACATTTCCTAACTTAGCCGTCTCTTCTTTAAAATCTTTGGATATTTTTTCTCCTTTTATGAAAATATTTTTAACATTTTCAAATCTTTTATACCCGATATAATTAGTCAAAAGTGATGTGAGAATTGAATCATTGAAAAATTTCTTAGCGGATAAAGGCGGCACGACTTTGAAGAAAAAAGCTTCATTAGCATCATCTTCATTTCCTTTATGAAATGTGGAGAGAAGTCCGATGCCTTCAAGTCTTTTCCTCGCTACATTCAAAGAAGAACTGTTCATTCCGGTAAAAGAGAAAATATCTTCGCCAAAACAAAATGGTTGAGACAAAGAGCCTATAGTGAGCAAATATTCATATAATGTCATTCCGTCAGATCCAATCATAGGAAGATAGCAAAGATAAAGAACCTTATAATCTCCTATGGACATAGAAAAATTAACGCTAACTGTAATTTCACAATTCTTTGTCACTTCACTCATATTCTTACCTCATACTTATATTTTATACCTTGTTAGCAATATTTGGAAAACAAAGTAAAGAACAACTTCAAATGTACCAAGAAAAACACAATCCCATTAAATTTAGGAAAACATAGAAGGTATCTATGCTAACCCTTTCATTATGTTAATCCATATTCCTTTTTTTTTGATATATTTATATGTGCCAGAGGTACGGATATGGAACAAACAAAGAAAAGATTGGTTGTGTTGACTTCTGGCGGTGATGCACCCGGTATGAACGCGTGCGTTCGTGCAATCACTAGAAAAGCCATAAATCAAGGTGTTGATGTCCTTGCAGCACTAGACGGATTTAGAGGTCTTTCCGAGGGTGACTTTATACCGCTTGACTATGAAAGTGTATCCGGGGTCATTGATCGCGGTGGTACTTTCATAGGCACTGCTCGCTATCCTGCATTTTTAGAGGAAACAACAAGACTAAAAGCCTGGGCACACCTCAAAAAAGAAAATGCTATAGGAGTAATCGGTATAGGTGGAGATGGAACATATCACGGTTTGAAAGCTTTAAGTGAACTTTCTACCAATGTGATCGGTGTACCGGGAACAATTGACAACGATATTCCTTTGACCGATTTCACTCTAGGTTTTTCCACGGCATTAGACACAATAGTCGAAGCTTTAGGAAGAATCAGGGATACCATGTCGTCCCACCATCGTATATTCGTTGTTGAAGTTATGGGCCGACACTGTGGGGAACTTGCCTCTTACGCTGGATTGGCTTCAGGCGCAGATTGCGTTATTACAAAGGACAACTTTGTCGATTACAATACGTGTGTCGAGCAGATTAGAGAAGTAAAGGAAAGACGTGGCAAGCGTCAACTCCTTATCGTTTGTCAGGAAAATGTATTGGATGTGGCAAAACTTGCGACCCTATCCGAGAAAGCTACTGGCATCGAGTCCCGCTATGAGGTGCTTGGACATATCCAACGTGGGGGCTTCCCTTCCGCCTATGATCGTGTACTGGGAACGTTATTGGGCGAAAAGGCAGCAACCCTCCTCTTAGAAGGATCAAGTGGATTAGCTGTGGGCATTGAAGACTACAAAGTAACTACACATTCATTTGTCGAAGTGCTCAATTCACAACGCAAGTTGCATCCCGAATTATTGGATGCTGAAAGGAACATTAGGTAACCATGCAGAAGATTGAAAAGAAGACTAAGATTTTTGCCACGATTGGTCCGTCTAGCGACAATCATGACATGATGAAAGCTTTGTTTGAAGCTGGTATGAACGTTATCCGTCTTAACTTCTCTCACGGAGATCATGAGGAACAACGTAATAAGATTGTCATTGCTCAACAAATTGAGAAAGAAGAGAACCAACTCATCGGTGTTGATCTCGACACTAAGGGACCTGAAATTCGTACTGGACGTTTCGTTGGAAAGCATGTCGTTGTCAAGAAGGGCGACAAAATCGTTCTCGAGATGGGATGTGAAGATGCTAACGGAAACGATAAGCTCGGTGGAAAGCAAGATGATGGAACCATCTTGATGGGAATCACCTACACAGGACTTATTCACGACGTCAACAACGGCCACCACGTCCGTATGGATGATGGAAAGCTCGATATGGTCGTCACTGGTAAGGATGAGGCCAAAGGTGTGATTTACTGCGAAGCTACCACAAATGATGATATAAAGGATGAGCGTGGAGTTAACTGCCCTGACACTCATTTGTCAATGCCTTATGTCTCCGAACAAGATAGAAAGGACTTGATCTTTGGATGTGAGCAACACGTCAACTACTGCTCTGCTTCATTCGTTCGTGATAAGCAAGATATCGATGATATCCGCAAGATTTTCAACGAAAATGGTGGAAAGCAAATCAGGATTATTTCTAAGGTCGAGAATACTGAAGCTATCAGAAACATCGATGATGTAATCAAGTATTCTGATGGATTGATGGTCGCCCGTGGTGATATGGGTGTTCAAATTCCTGCCGAGGATGTACCTGTCGTACAAATGCGTATGATCAAAGGTGCTAGAAAGCTTGGTAAGCCTATCGTCGTCGCAACACAAATGCTCGATTCAATGATGCACTCACCCTTCCCAACAAGAGCTGAGGTTTCCGATGTCGCTAATGCTGTTTTGTCCGGAGCTGACGCAGTCATGCTTTCTGGAGAATCCGCAAACGGAGATTATCCTTTGGAATCTGTCACCATGCAAGCCAAGATTTGTGCTCGTATGGAAAAAGAGCTCGACTATGAGAAGTTGGCCAAAGAAGGATTTGCAATGTCTCGTCGCCAAGAAGCCGATGCTATGGCAAATGCTGTAGTCAACGCTGCTTACTTGACCGAAAGCAAACTTATCGTTTGCTTCTCAAAGTATCTTGAATCAGCAAAGAGACTTTCACATTGCCGTCCTGTCTGCCCTGTTTTGTTTGAGACTTCTAATCATGATGCAGCTTATGATTCAATCCTCTACTGGGGTGTCTATCCTGCATTGGTCGAGAAGGTTCCTTCATCCTTGAAGGAAATGGAAGCTGAAGCTGTCGCTCTTGCTAAGCGTTATGGAATTCCTGCTGGAAGCAATGGAATTCCTGCTGGAAGCAACATTATTGTCACTGGCTCTGATCCTGTAAACAGCAAAGATACTAACTTCATGAAGATTGTCACTTTGGAGAAGTAGTTTAGTCTATGAGCAACGAGATGATAAAGCCATCGGTAACTTTGGCCATTGATTTGGGTGCTACCAACCTTCGTGTCGGTCTTGTAAAGATTGACGAGAAGGGAATGCCTTTTGTGGTTGATGTTATTAGAGATAGTTCGGCTAAGGACAATCCTACCGTTCTCTATCACGAAATTACCACAATGATCGACCAAATTATCCATCGTAATCCTACAATCAAGTTCACCCATATCGGTGTCTCGTTGTGTGGATTGGTTGAGAATGGTCGTACAGCAACAAAACTTCCTAACCTTCATATCGAACATTTCGAATTAGCTGATTGGTTAGAAAGAGATTATCCTGGTGTAAAGGTTCTCTGTGCAAATGATGCAAATTGTGCAGCACTTTCCGAAGCAATTTTCGGTTCCGCTAGCGATGTAAACGATTCATACTACATCACTGTTTCTTCTGGAATTGGTGGTGGATATGTCTATCAAAAACAGTTGATCAACACAACTCTTGAGATTGGACATTGTGTACGTGAATTTGAAGGAAAGCTCGTGGAACAGGAACAATATCTTTCTGGAAATGGTTTAGCAAGACTTGCCGCATATAATGGTTTAGAAAATATGAAGGCAGCCGATATATTCAACGCTGTCAGAGAATCCAAGCGTAATAACACTCCTTTGGAGCCAAAGATCAAGAAGACCTATGAAGATTGGTACAAAGGATTAGGATTGTTGATTGCTAATCTTCAGCTCGAGTTCAATCTCGATAAGATTGTCTTGGCTGGTGGAGTTATGAAATCAAGCGACGTATTCATGGATGACCTCTTCCATGTCGCATCAGCATTTGCAGCAAACTATCCTTTGAAACCTATCCGTTTCGTCTTGGCAAAGTTCGATCAAGATTCCGGATTAGTTGGTGCAGCTACTGTCGGCTTCTCTATAAAAGACTAAGTTTAATCCAAATGAACACCTCTGCTCAGCAGAGGTGTTTTTATTTTTCATAATAAAAACGCTTTGTTTAATTACAAAAAGCTATATAAAACTGCCATTCCATATAAAAGTGTTTATAATATTTAAGCATTAAAAAGGAGATACTTTTTTTATGAAATTAACTTTACCTGACGGAAGCGTTAAGGAATTTAAAGATGGAATGACACCTTTGGAGATTGCTACTGAATTAGCACCTTCATTAGGAAAAAAGATTATATGTGCTAAGGTTGATGACAACCTTTATGATAAATCTAAGCCTTTAAGCAAGGATTGTCATTTTAAGATTATAACTGAGAAAGACGCTGAAGCTTTTGAAGTGTTAAATCATTCTTGTGCACATTTGATGGCTCAAGCTTTAAGCCATCTTTATCCTGGAATTCAATTCGGATACGGTCCTGCTCTTCCTGAAGGATTCTATTATGATGTCAAATCACCCAAGCCCATCACTGAGAAGGATTTCCCCGCAATCGAAGCTGAGATGCATAAAATTGCTAAGGAAGCTTTGCCTATCGTAAGAAGAGAAATCTCGCCTGAAGAAGCAGAAGAGATCTTCACGGACCAGAAGTTCAAGACTATACATATCGATGAAGTTGAAGATAGAGATCACTGCGTCTCAATTTATAGCCAAGGCGATTTCACTGATCTTTGCCGTGGTCCTCATATGCCAAATACTTCATTTTTGAAGAATTTCAAGTTGTTGTCCTTAGCCGGATGCTATTGGAAAGGTGATAAGAACAACGAGCAATTGACAAGAATCTATGGTTGCTGTTTCTTCTCTTCTAAAGAACTCGAAGATTACATCAAGATAAGAAAAGAAAGAGCTGAATCCGATCATAGAAAGATTGGTAAGGAAATGGGACTCTTCCTTCTTTCTGAATACGGACCTGGTATGCCTTTCTGGCTCAACAATGGTTGGGCTATGAAACGTGCTTTAGAGGATTGGCTACTTAAGATCTTAAGAAAGCACAACTATCAAATGGTCCAAACCCCGCAAGTCTTATCGAGAAAGCTTTGGGAGATATCAGGTCACTGGGATCATTACAAAGAAAATATGTTTACAACCTCCATCGAAGGACAGGATTATGCCGTAAAGCCTATGAACTGCCCTGGTGCAATTCAAGTCTATAACAATTCAGTCCACTCTTATCGTGATTTGCCTGTGCGTATCGGTGAATATGGTTTGGATCATCGTGCTGAAGCATCGGGTTCATTGAACGGTTTGCTTCGTGTTCGTTGTTTCACACAGGATGATTCACACATCTTCTTAACACTTGATCAACTCGAGGATGAAGTAAACGATTTGCTTTCAATCTACAAGGAAGTCTACACTACTTTCGGTCTCCCTTATTCTATTGAATTGTCGACAATGCCTGATGACCACATAGGAACTGTCGAACAATGGCAAACTGCAGAAGCACAATTAAGAAAGGTCATGGATGACAATCACATTCCTTATGATGTAAATCCTGGTGATGGTGCTTTCTATGGACCTAAGCTCGATTTCAAAGTCTTAGATTCAATGCGTCGTCAATGGCAATGTGGAACAATTCAATTGGATATGCAATTACCTGGAAGATTCGGCTGCTATTATGTCGACAAGAACGGAAATCACCAAACACCTGTAATGATACATAGAGCCGTTCTTGGAACATTCGATCGTTTCATCGGTGTCATAACTGAGCATTTCAAAGGAAACTTCCCAACTTGGTTTGCACCTGTTCAAGTAGAGTTGCTACCAGTCTTTGGTCAAGATCAGGCTCAAGTCGACTTAGCTAATAAATTAAGAAATAAGATGATCGATTTAGGTTATAGAAGCGAAATCGACGCTAGAGACGAATCAATTGGTTACAGAATCCGTGAAACACAAACTAAGAAGATTCCTTATTCTGTAGTCATAGGAAAGAACGAAGTCGCAAATAACCAAGTCACTTACCGTGTTCGTGGTTCATCTTTGACCAAGACAGTTTCTATCGATGAGTTCTTCGATATCTTGAGAAATGATTGTGAAAACCATTTGATCAAACCTCTTCCAATCGAAGAAAACAAATAAATTAAATAAATTAAATTTTATAAAGGGTGGGCAGTGCTCATCCTTTTTTTTATATAAAATTTTTTATATATATAAAAAAACGGCTTTAAGCCGTTCTTTGTAAAGGAATATTCTGAAACTTGTAGGAATTAATTAACAATTTAACTATCTAAAGATCAAGATGGTGTCATCGTCTTGATCATTGACAGGGTTTGGTGCGTTGACGATCTTAGCACCAGATACAGTGTCAGAATGATTAATAGTAAGGCAAGCAGTAACTATTCCAGCGATAACAGCCGCAGGCACTACGAAAAGTGATACTAAAGCTATGATTTTTTTAACTTTTTTGGTGTTATTCTTTTTATAAGTCTTTTCAATACGATTCTTTTTAACCATAATCAGTACCTCCTTTCTATTACTCTCATCTTGGCACTTTCACTTCTAGGATTGAATTCAAGTTCATATTTGTCAGGAAGAATAGGTTTCTTTGTAAGAATCTCGTATGGGCATTTTTCATCTTCTGTTGGAATAGGCAAGAAACGATTAAATGTCTTCTTCGGTGCATATTTCATAAAGATGTTCTTAGCAATTTCATCTTCTTCACTGTTGAAGGTAATAATTGCAAGTCTACCCATTGGATTTAGGAATTCTACAGCTTGGCTCAATCCATTGATCAATTCATTCTTTTCGTCATTCACTTCATAACGTAGAGCCATGAAAGTTTGTTTCGCTGGATGTCCTTTCTTTCTAAGAATTCTTTCAGGAAGAGCTTTTTTAATGATATCGACCAATTCAAATGTTGTCTCGATTGGTTTCTTAGCTCTTTCTTCAACTATTTTTCTTGCTATCGGACCAGCGAACTTCTCTCCACCATATTCGAATAGTATTCTCTTCAATTCATCAGCCGAATAAGTATTAACTACTTCTCTAGCTGTCAACTTTTGTGTGTTGTCCATTCTCATATCTAGAGGTGCATCATATCGATAAGAGAACCCTCTTTCAGGATCATCAAATTGAGGTGATGATACACCGATATCCATAAGAATGAAATCAGCACCACGCAATCCATATTCTTTCAAAGTAGGAATTGCTTGGGAGAATTTCGAATGAAATAACTTGTGGGACTGGCTGTAGTGAGACAACTTTTGTTCCGAATATGATAGAGCAGCAGGATCTCTATCAAATCCATATAAAGAAGCTGTATTATCTACCATCTCCAAAATATTTGAAGAATGTCCTGCTCTACCTATAGTCATATCTACAATGACCATATTTGGAATATCAGTCCTGACAAACGACAATACTTCCGTCAAAAGTACTGGGATATGAATGTTATACTCAGTTACTTGTTCTGCGGCACTTGTTTTAGAGCGTTCTGAGCTAGACATGAGTAATCATCCTCCCCTTTCTTCTCAAGTTCATTGAACTTATCTGTATCCCATAATTCAATGTGAGTCATTCTACCAACAAATGTGACACTTTTAGAGATTCCAGCTTTGTTTAACAATGGCTTTGATAACTGAATTCGGCCGTGGGAATCAATCTCAATTTGATTTGACTGAGAGAAGAAGATACGTTTCAACTGACGGTTGTTGGCATCAAAATCGCTGAGTTGTTCATATTGTTCAGCCATCTTCATGTAAGCATCTTGTGGATAAAGTTCGATGTTTCCATCAAAGCCGATTGTAGCAAAGACGATAGAGTCAGTAAAAGCACCTCTGTCTTTATTAGGCAAAGTAATGCGGCCTTTATCGTCTAAGTTATGAACCGACAATCCTAGGAACATCGCCAATCCACCTCCCCACACGCCCTAATTCTACCATTTTTGAACACTTTTTCACACATTGTTTATTTTTCTTTCCTTTTTGCATTGACTTTTAAAGGCTAAAGCGCTAAAAATCTTAATATATTAGGTTTTTTACTTATTTTTAATAGTGGGTGATTAGTGGGAAAATTTTAAGAAAGAAATAAAAAAAGCGAGGTTTTTCCTCGCTATAAACTTAATTTGATCGTTTTTCCCTTTTTAGTGGGTAAAAGTGGGGAGAAATCATTTCAAGTTTTTGAATGGGTTGTCTTGTTTATTCTCAGTTAAATTTTTATAGTCTTTCTCAAATTCATCCTCACTATAAACGACATATCCATCTCCCTCGACTTTTGTCAAAGGAACAGTGGAATAAACAGGAGGAATGGCATCATAGAACAGAGCCAAAAGAGTAGGCTTCAAATCGTATCTTCCATCTGAATCAGGCAAGATATCAGCCATTTCTGGATCACTAGATAAAGACAATTCACAATTTTCATCGATTGGATAATTCTTCAAAGTAAAATCGTGATCGTCCAATAAAGTAACTTCACCTTTCATAGTGATCTCGACCAACAGGAAATCAGCCATTGGCTTTACCATAGCTACAACTTCTAAGCAACCGTTTTCTCCAAATCCTCTAACGCTGGGGCGGGGAGAACATTCTTCTTCGGTAGGCTTAAATGGGAAGTATTCCGTCTCATTATCACCTGTTCTCAACAATCTAGGATCGATATATAATCCATCAGACAATTTATGTCTAATCACATTTTTTTCTTTATTATTCATTAATAATTCTCCTAAGCAGCCAATTCCATAGGAAGCTTTGAAATCAAGGCATTGACAACATCATTGACAACAGCATTAATTTCATTGTCCTTCAAGGTGTGATCACCCTCCAAGGCCAAGGTTATTCCAATGGATTTCTTCAAATCACCTTCATAGTGATCGAAGAGAGTTACACTCTTCAATAAGCTCTTACCTGCTTTTTTAGCTAACAATTCGATATCGTGGTAAGAAACCTCACCGTGAAGAATAAAGGACAAATCTCTGAAAACTGTAGGATGAATTCCATAAGGAAGGAACTTTGTACGACCAGTCTTGATTCCAAACAAAACACCTAAATCCAATTCACCTACCAAATATTCTTCATCGAACTTTCCAGGGTTCAAAGCTCCGAAAGTTCCAAGCAAACTTTTACCGACCATGATGTCGGCACTCTTTCCAGGATGGAAACTAGAATTCTTGCTCTTTACAATACTATATCTATTCTTTTGAATTCCAAGATTTACTAATATAGCTTCTATGATTCCGCTCAAATCGTAGAAATCATAAGGTCTAGCTCCAAATCCTTCCTGATCTTGTTTATTTCCATGCAAAACAATTCCTAACAATCTTCTATGACCTATAGGTGAATCGATTGAAGAAATTTCAAAGAATCCGAAATCGCTCTTTTTATGGGAAAGATTATATTGAACAGTTTCAAGTAACGAAGGAAGTAAATCCACTCTGACATATTCGTGATCGTTAGTAAGAGGATTTGAAATCTTATAACATGGAGTATTTTCAAAGACACGAATTTGATTTGCTTGTTCCTGACTTACCAAAGTAAAAGTCATAACTCCATATAATCCATTAGAAATCAGCAAGTTTCTAATATTCCATTCACTTTCTTGTTCAAAGGAAAGCCTGCCTTGAGTCAAAGGCATTCCTTTCAATGAGAGTGAAATTCTATCAGCTGAATAAAATCTAAATACTTCCTCATCAATATCAGCTTGTTGCTTTAAATCCACACGCCACAAAGGTGAAATCAACTTGCCATCTTTATCTTTAGAAATGGAGAATGCATTCAATACACGATCGACTTCCTCTTGAGTATAATCACTTCCAAGTCTATGGTTTGTCTTTTCAAAAGAATAATCGATTGGTGCAGGTAAAGACAACTCACCTTTAGTTGAAGTAGAGAAAGATTCGACGGTAGATTCTGGGAAGACTTTTAATAACAAGTCGAGCATGACAGACAATGATTCATCAGTCATCAAAGGATTGACACCTTTGGCAAACAAAAGAGAAGAAGGTGAAGATAGTCCAAGTCTTGCACAGGTGTGACGTATATTTGCATGATAGAATGAAGCAGCTTCAATCAAAACATCATTTGTATTCTCATCCACCATTACATCCTTTCCGCCCATAACTCCACCCAAACATAAAGGCTTGCCTGAAGATGTGACTACCAAATCACCTTTCTTTAAATCGTATGTTTTATCATTCAAAGCGAGGAACTGACCTTCATAATCATCTCTGATTTCCAATGGATATGAAGAAATTTTAGAGCTGTCATAAATATGGAAAGGTTGACCAGTCAAAACCATTGCATAATTTCCAACATCTACCAAAGGATCTACACTTCCATAACCAGATAGAAGTAAATTATGAGCAATCTTCTGCGCAATTATTTTGTCGAAGCCTTTCAAATGAACTTTAGCTAAGGAGAATTTCTTAGCAAAATCAGATGAAGTCAATGCTAGATTTTCTCTTTTTAAAGAAGAAATATCAAATTCATCGACACCTAAGTACTTCTCTCCAGTTAAAGCACTGACTTCCCTTGCAAAGCCGATCAAAGAAAGGGCGTCGGGTCTATTTGGCAAGACATTGACATCGAGCAAGGTATCTTTAAGACCCAAGTGTTCCAAAATCTCAGTATCACCAATCTTGAAGCTATCATCCAATTCATGAATTCCATCAGTTTCTTTAGAAGGAAGAAGATTGGCGGGAACACCGAGTTCAACTAATGAGCAGCACATTCCATTGGAAGGATAATTTCTTATGACACCAGCCTTGATAGTCTTCCCTAAACTGGGAAGGTCACATCCTGGTAAAGCGACGATGACTTTAATTCCCTCTTTTGCATTTGGGGCTCCACAAACTATATCCAAAACACCTATAGCACCACCACAATCAACTTTTAAAAGATGAAGGTGATCACTTTCAGGATGCTTTTGGCATTCGATGATTTTACCTACAACCAATTTGGAAGCTTGAGTCATTTGACGGACTTCTTCTACTTCAAATCCAGCAAATGTCAATCTTTCAACTAATTTTTCACTAGTCCAAAAAGATAAATCGACTAATTGAGAAAGCAAATTATATGAGACTAACATAAATTAATCCTCCTTAGAAAACTGCTTTAAGAAATCGACATCATCAGTATAGAACCTATGTATATCGTCGATTCCATATAAAAGCATTGCAACACGTTCAATTCCTACTCCGAATGCGAAGCCTTGATATTTGTCAGGATCTATTCCATTTAATCTGAACACATCCGGATTGACCATACCTGCACCTAATATTTCAATCCAACCCGAACCTTTGCATAAGCCACAACCTTTTCCATGGCATTCAAAGCATGACAAATCCACTTCAACACTAGGCTCAGTAAATGGGAAGAATGAAGGACGGAATCTAGCAGTGACTTTGGGACCGAATAGATACTGAAGAAGATCGGTCAAAGTTTTTTCGAGGTTTCCAAGATTGACATCTTCACCGATGACCAATCCCTCTACTTGACCGAATTCATGAGAATGAGTAGCATCGTTATCTCTACGATATACTTTACCAGGGCAAATAACTTTCAACGGAAGTTTCAAATCTTTAGCCTGCATAACTCTAGCTTGAACAGGTGAAGTATGGGACCTCAACAGCATTCCTTCAGATATAAAGAATGAATCTTGCATATCTCTGGCAGGATGATCTTTTGGAATGTTTAGGCATTCAAAATTGAAATAATCAGTCTCTACTTCAGGTCCATCCTTTACCTCATATCCATATCCGACGAAGAAATCCTCAATCTTCTTCACTACTTTTTCAAAAGGATGCTCACTTCCTTTACCATAAGAATGACCTGGAAGAGTGACATCGATAGTTTCCTTTTGTAGTCTTTCATTTAGTTTTCTCTCTTCAATCAACTTTTTTTGCTCATCGAAAATAGATGCTAATTTTTCCTTGATCTCATTAATTCTTTGACCAAAAGCTTTCTTTTCCTCATTAGGAATATTCTTCATTTGAGCAAAAAGACTGGTCAAAGGTCCTTTTTTTCCAAGATATTTTGCCTTTGAATTCATCAATGAAGGCATATCTTTACACGATGAAGCCTCATCTTTTGCTTCAGCCAAAATCTTTTCATTATCCAAGTTTTCCATATCTATTCCTCCAATTAATTGTTATCATCGCCTAGATTTAAGGAAGACAACAAATCCTGTGATAGTTTATCAGTGTCAACATCTTCACTCTTATCTTCCTGCTCTTTAACTTTTAATTCTTCATTTAATCTTTGGACTTCATATTCGGAAGCTTTTTCCTTTTGGGATAACTCAGCCAACGAAGAACAAAGTTCATCTTTTTCTTTCTTTAAGTTTTCTATCTCTTCTTTCAATGAATCGATAGTGGAATCGTTCGCCGAAGAAGAAACATTTGCTAACTTTTCATTCAAAGAACGAATTTCTCCATCTTTTTCATTTAATTGATCATTTAATTTAGATATCTCATTTACTTTACTATCAAGAGTAGAGCTTGCATTCTTTAAGGAGTCCGACTTCTCATCTACAATCGAATTTAGCCTTTCGATTTCAGTTTCAAAATCCTTGTTCTTATTAAGCAATTCTACAATATTCTTATCTTTTTCAACAATGGATTTATTCAATTCATCCTTTGCATCAGAAAGAATTTGAATTTCATTTGCTGCTGAATTAATCTGGTCTTCATATGAAGAAATCTTGCCGTTCAATTCATTATATTTATTATCTTTATCTACCAATTCATTTTTAAGTTTTTCATTTGAAGAAGTCAATTCGGAATTGATTTCATTCAAAGATGAAAGCTTTTCATTCAATTGATTGATTTGATTTGAAGACTCCTCAATCGTTGAATTCGATGTATTGCGCTCTTCATTCAAACGATTCAATGATTCTTCTAATTCAGAGTTCTTCTTATTTGTTTCTTCTACCAGTTGTGAATTGTTTTGCTTCAAAGCTTCTATGGATGATTTCAATTCAGCTATTTCAGAATCCTTCTTTTCTAGAAGATCAACATTGGATGAATTGCTGTTGTCTAAATCATTTTTGATTGTGGAAAGGTCTAGTTTAAGTTGATCATTTTCATTCTTCATCTCTTCTAATTTAGAATTCAGTAATTCCTTCTCTTTTTGAATCTCATCAAACTGATTCTTCAAAGAATCAAAGCTGTAATTCACGTTGGACAAATCATCATTTAAGTTAGAAATCCTATTTGAATATAGGCGTTCATTTCTTCTCTTCTCTAAGACGAGATTTCTATTCTTTTTCTCTAGATAATTCAATGTGCTTTGTTTCTGGTCAGCTTCTATCAAAAGTTCTTTCAACTGGTCAGATAACAAATGATTTACGAAACTCATCCTTTGCAGTTCTTTGATAGATGACAACCTATCTTTTTGACCCTCTTTGGAAAGATTGATATTGGCATTCTTCAAGCTTGTTGAAAGCAGAGTCAAATACTCGTTTTCTTTATTCGAATCATCGAGTTTTGATTTCAAGGCTGGAACTTGAGCTTCTAATTCATCTTTGATTTTAATTAAATCGTCCAACTTATCAGCTTCATTTTTTCTTGATTCTTCGATTACATCCTTGGATTGTTCCAATTGAGACAAAGCTTTATCCTTCTCATCAAGTTTCTTCTCTAGTTCATCAATCTTTGCCAATTCTTTTTCCAAAGATTCAATTTTATCTTTAAGCTGGGGAATTTGTTCATTCTCTTGCTTCAAAGAAAAGACAACATCTTCCAAATGAGATTTATCTTCTCTTTGCTTATTTATCTCCTCATTCTTTTTAGATAAATCATCCTGAAGTTTCTTATTCTCTTCAACTAATTTTTCATCATCAACACTTTCAACCACTTTAACTTCATTAGAGTTGGATGAATCATTATTTTCAGATTTGTCTTCTAAAGTATTCGATGATTCCTCGTATGGCTCAGCAGTTGTTTCCTCAGTCATATTTTTATTGATAGGCTCTTCTTCTTTAGATGAGTTAGAGAAATCTTCTTTATTGTCATCTGATTGATTTTGCTCTTGTTGAACACTTTCTTTATCAGATTCAACATCTTCATCGGATTTTAAATCTACAGAGCTATTGATCAACTTAGACATGAAATCAGGTAAAATCAAATCATCCTCATCATCCTTTTGATCAGGTTCAGGAAGAATGTCGGGAGACACATCAGGAGCTAGTTCAACTTCGCCAGTTATCACTGCTTCATCTTCTTTCTTGTTGAAATGACATGCGACAACACCGACTGAAACTTCAGGATTTTGTTCTTCGCTAGTAGCTAATCCAAAGATAATATTGGCCTGGGTTCCACAAGCTTTCTTAATATAATTTACAGCTTCTTGAGTATCTTCCAAAGATAAATCGTTACCACCTGAAATATTCACAATTAAAGATTGAGCACCTTTAATCGAACATTCCAACAATGGAGAAGAAACTGCATTAATAGCTGCTTTCAAAGCCTTCTTTTCGCCTTTGGCAGAACCGAAGCTAATCAATGCAATTCCGGAGTTCTGCATAACAGATTTGACATCTGCGAAATCCAAATTGATAACACCGGAATTTTGAATGAGATCTGCGATAGTTTTAACGGCCAACGATAAGACTGAGTCAGACTTTCTAAAAGCACCGTAAACACCTTGGTCTGCTTCTTTAAGGAACAATCTATCGTTAGGAACAACGATATATGAATCGACATTCTGTTTAAGTTTGTTGATTCCTTCAACAGCATTGTTATGACGGGACAATCCTTCAAAACTAAATGGCTTGGTGATGACTGCAACAGTCAACGCACCAGCTTCTTTTGCAGCCTTGGCAATGATTGGACTAGCACCTGTGCCCGTTCCACCACCCATTCCGGCGGCAAGGAATACCATATCAGCACCCTTTACGATTTGCTTAATCTCAGATAAAGATTGGGATGCCGCTATTTCACCCATTCTAGGTATACCACCGGCACCTCTACCTCTTTTCTCACCACTACCCAATAAAAGTTTGTTGGAGCACATGGATTGATTCAAAGCTTGAGCATCAGTATTCATAACCCAAAATTCTACATGTTCAATCTTATCTTTGATCATTTTGTTTACAGCATTACAACCAGCGCCACCGGCACCGATTACTATAATCTTGCAATGATCTTCGTAACTCTTAATATCTTTAGTAGATAAATCATGAGAATTGTTTATATTTTCAATCATTTTTCTGTCCTCCTTTTATTACGATTTGGAACCATTGACTGGGTCTCTAGCCAGAACTCTAGTCAAACTGTCGTTACTTCCAAGATAGGTATGCCTATCAGCCAGTAACAACCCACCTGCTAAATCCGTATAAGTCCTTAAGTGAGCTCCAATCAGATTGACCGATAGATCAGCAGTCATAATGCCTAACGTTGATTTACTATAATCGACTATACCATTTATTAGGCTTCCACTTCCGCTTAGAAGCATTACATTTGGTGCAACATATGATCCATTATTTACACATTCATCTTTAATAACTTTATCAATCTTATCGAACAATTCTTTCAATGCGTTCTTTGCTTCTTCAATGAATTCGATTTGATTAAAACCATCTTCAATTTTCATTGGAATAGGAATCGTAGGATCAACACCTATGGATTGAAGAAGATCGTTCGCCTTAACCTTTGATATTTTTAAATCTAACGATATTTTATTTACGACATTTTGAATGCCATATGGAATATCTATCACTTTAGTGATGAACCCATTCTTCAAGAAAGCAAAGCCAGTAAAGCTATTCTCTAAATAAACATAAACCAAATTAGACAATCTATTCTTAGTACAAAAATTGACCATTTTTTTATAATAATAAAAAGCTGAAGCATATGTGGATATGTTCTTGAATGAAATATCAAATCCGGCTTTCCTCACCACATCAGTAAATTGGTCGTATGTCGACTTTTTCATAAGTATTCCAGCAGAAGTGATGCTGAGTAAACGGCAAGTCTTACCTAAGTGAAAATCAAAATATGTCTTCTTATCCTCTTCTTCATTTTGACTTGAAGCATATTGATAAAACAATGGCACGATATCGATAGAATATGCGTCTTTATCATAGCTCAATGAATTGCCGAAGATATTGACACAGTTCTTCACATCGGTATAGTTGCAAGTGACATTGGATATATAAGTTCCCTTTTTATCGTTGATCAATGTACATCCTTTACAAGGCATGAGCAAGGCGACATTGTTTATATTTTGATTCATGTTCTTTGCTAATTCACCGACAGCCTTTTGAATAGCTTCAACAGCTCTATTTTGGTCGACCAATTGCCCATCGACTACCAAACCACTACATCCGATATCGACGGCGTTTGCGACATAAGGCATATTGTTCATTACATAACCAGCCATAGCTTTAACACCATCTGAATAAATACTAACTACGGTAGTAAATTTGAAGTCATTCATAGTTCAAGCCTCCTTATTTTCATATTTAGCAGAAACCACTCCGTCACTACTTATTTTATAAACAAGCGTATACCAACCATCAACTTTCAACGATTTATCTTTGAACTTGGGAACAAACTCATCACTTTTCATCTTATAGTCTGAAAACGATCCATTTGTGAGTTTGTCGATTTCAAGAATGCGATTTTCATGAGAGAAATCAAACAATAAGTCTTTATCAACTCTTACTCTTAAATTCAAGTCAGGTTCACTTTCACTTTTCCAATAAAACAGATATGAACCAGAACTAGCATCATATCTAACACCTCTTAACCCTAAACTAGAATTAGGGTCATATTTTTCTAACAATTCCCAGGCATAAAATAAATTAGGTATAGAAGTTGAATGATTATCTCCTAAAGATGGATCATCCAAGAAAGGAACTAATTTGGATTTCTTGTCGGGGTAGTGATTTAAAATCCAATCTTCTTTCTCAGTGTTATCAGCACTAGAAATAGGATACAAATTGCCATCAGTTAGGTAGTTTTGCTCATCGATTGAAACGATAGGAAACAAATCAGCAAAACTAACTTTCAATGAAAAAGGAGTCTTAGTGACTACTGGTTCGATTTTGTCGCAAACAAAATCAGCATTTTTCAAATTCGAAGCTGCTTTTTTTACGTCTATAAAAGCAGAATAAGTGTCATCTGTAAGCCCAAGTCCACTAATTATGTCATTCCTACTGATCAGTGTAGTTCTATTCAGCATCTCATCACTTTCAGAGAAAACTTTTTGAGTTCCTTTCAAGTATGTTTCAATATGCAAAGAACGTACTTTAGCTTGAGGAATTGTCAAATAAACGATTAAGAAAACTATTGATGAGCAAAAGAAAACTCCGCTAATAATTTGTTTCCAAAGCAAATTTTTCTTAATTCTTTTAACTTCGGCAACTCCATCGAAAGACTCCATCAAAAAAGCCTCCTAAGATACTTTTAATATTATATATTAAAAGAGATAATTTCTTAGAGGTTTTATATATTATTTGCTAGCCTTTAGAAGCTTCTTTGCTCCATCCAAAGAATTGTTGATTGAGCGATAGTAAGACATGAATAATTTTCCACTTTTTTTCAAAATAGTTTTAGCACTTTCATCTATTCCCTTCATTCCACCGACAAAAAAGAATAAGCTCCTCCAAGGATGTGCGAAAATATCGCTGACAGTGTCACCATAAAGACCTTGAAGAAAATCAAATATGACATCCAAAGTCATCTTTATTTCATCGACTTGCATATCTTCAAAAATCGATATAGTCCATCTTTTTACTGTGTAGGAAATAGGGTCGAAGTTTCCTCTCACAAAGTCAGTTCCCTGAATTTTCCAAAGATAGACATCATGTTGAAACACTATCAAGCCTTTGGAGTCGACTGGTTGAACGGGGAAAGGAGAATACAAAATCATACCTACTACAGATTGGTTTGGGGCTAATGAGACAACCTTGTCTTGAATGCTTTCAAATTCACCCTTGAGCAAAACATCCTTCCTAAATCCAGGGCCATCAATAATATAAGCCTTAATAAATCTTTCTTCTCTCAACGACTTAGGAAGATTTAAAGCGACATAAGAAGCTAAATTTCCACCTTTTGAATGACCGCCGAAAATAAATCCTTTTCCTTGAAAGTGATTCATGCTTTCTTTGACGTACTTCATGGCATCATTATGAGAAGGAATACTACCTAGAACACCTAAATCAAAGTCTTCTTTCCAGCCATTAAAAGTAGCATCAGTACCCCTAAAACTAACAAAAGCAACTTTAGGGTTTACAATGATAGTACAGGCTGCAAACTGTTCAGCCTTTCTCAGCGAAAAATGAGAGTGAAATCCACAGATATACATATTCATATATCGTGGGCTACGCATCATAATCTTGAGGAGATCCATATCTTTCTTCTCATAGGTTCCAAGTTTTTCTCCATTTGCGATTTTAAGCATTCTAATTCCTAATTCATGAACTGAGATATGCTTATCAAACCTAGCTTGAACATAGCTTTCCAACGGAAAATAGGAAATTCTACAAAGGACTACTGCATCGACATTGTTGAAAGGATGATGAGAACTAATCTTATTACAACCCTGACTTTTTACGTACCCAAATAGATCAGTAACTTTTTCTTTCTTCTCTTTTTTCACTTTAATATTCTTGGCTTTCGTTTCTCTCATACTTCCACCCTTTCAATCCAACAATTCATATTGTACCAAAATTTAAAGCATAAGACTAATATAAAGGTAAGGCTTTATCAACCTTGAAAGAATAGGTTACAGTGTTTCTAAATTCATCTTTTACCATTTCACCTATCAGCAAAATATCATCACAATCATTCGAGTCTAAGAAATCTGATCCGTTGAAAAAGACTATCTTTCTTTTTTCCTTATAAGCTCCATCATTCAAAGGCAATAGAATATGTTTCTTCCTTAATCCAGAAGCTAAAAATTCTCTTTTGATTCTCAATCCAAGCCGTGGTTTTTCAAATCCGATACCAAATGGCTCTAAACTTTCAAATGCATTAAAAGCTTCCATTCCTATATCTTCAAAAGAAATTTCCATATATGGATTATTTATTTCTTTAGGCTGAATTCCATCCAATAAGAAAGTTAATTTAGAAATGATTTCATCTTTGTTATTTCTATCAAAAGAGAATCCACAAGCTTGTGCGTGCCCACCATGGTCTTTTAATAAACACCTTATTTCAGGATCATCTATTATTTTATCCAAGGAATATTCTTCAGTCGATCTAAATGAAGCGATAACATCATTTTCATCGCATTTAGATTTGCATAATACCAATATAGGTCTTTTCAAATTATGGGTGTCCATCAATCTATTAGCCAATAATCCAGACAATCCAGAAGGACAGACATCATCGTCGGATAAATCCATCAAATACATGCTATTCAAGTCTTTCAATTCACCTTTATTCATCACATCTTGAACAATGATTTTCTTTTGAATAGATACATGGTCGATATAATCTAAAATATCAGCACCATTATGCGTAGTATCTCCTTCGAGGTAGTAAACACCGATATTAGTCGCATTTCCACCTTTCACTCTAGCGATGGAATTTAGTTTTGAATTGATAGAGAAATTTATATCATGATAGGTAAAAACATTTCTATCAAGAAATTTATCAACCAACCTAGCTATGTTTGAATAGCCCTGATGAAATGGGTCTAATTGACTTTTAACGCCCTTATTTAAATAAGTCAAACCCAATTTAGCCAATGCAAGATTAGATTTGACATTCAATGACATGCAGTCTGAAAAAACAGCCAAGGAAGCTAATGTAAAGAAATAATTAACTGCTTCTATTCTATCTACATATCGTTTCAAATCTAGTTTATCATCCATCAAGATTCTTTCCATAACAGCTAAAGCCAAACAAGCAGCTGATACATCGTTTCTATGGTAGATCAGACAATTATCGGTTCCAAAAGGAGGATATGAATTTTTTTGCTCTTCATGATGATCCAAAACTAATACTTTGACATCATGATCTAACAAAAATTGAATTTCTTTCTTTTTGGTTATACCATTATCAACTGCAATAATTCTCTTATAACCGGCCTTTACCATCTTATCCAAAATAGAAATGTTCAGGCCATATCCTGTGTCATATCTGGAAGGAATATAAAAGCCGACGTTTTTCAATCCTGATAGCTTAAGTCCTAAATGTATGATAGTAGTAGAAGTAAGTCCATCAACATCATAATCACCATATACGGCAATCCTATCATTAGCTTTGATTCCATCAGCTATAAATTTAACTGCTTTGTCAAAATCATTAAACGATGATGCAATCGCACCTTCTTCAGGGTATTTAGTCAAACAAAGTACATCTTCCTTCTTGGGTGTTTGGCTTCTCTCCAAAAGCTCTTCTTCGTTGATTCCAAGATAATCCACCAATTTTTTTATAAAAGATTGCATCATAACCTTCTTTCAAAAAAAGCCAGTATTCACTGGCTTTTATAAATTACCAATTCTTATAATCGTTGACTCCAGGAACGATTGTTTCTTTGGCTTCGTCTGGGTCAGCTTCAATAATCTTCTTAGGCTTGCTAGCTTTCTTCTTCTTTTGATTTTGTATTTTCTCTTCAGCTCCAGTGAAATGAATATGAGTTCTAAGGAACAAATATAGATAAGGAGTGAAGAAATATGACAAACCGATTCCTATCAATGATACTAAGACCATTCCTACAAACATAGGTAAGCAACTGGTTCCCATCAAGGCCATTCCAAAGACACTGAAGGAAAGAACAACAACAATGACACTTAACGAAATAGCTTGATTTGCTTTGACACTCAAAGAACCTATAACAAATCTCTGATTAATATCTTTTGTCTTTTTCAACTTGAGAGAACGTAGATATTCACTATTCTTTTCAAAGAAGAAGATATTGAATATTCCAAGAATCATAGATCCGACAGCCACACCGAAAGCAGTGAAGGCTGAGAAGGCGATTCCACATACACTCATCAAAGCAAGAACAAATACGACAGATGCAGCACTGAACGACAATTCGCAAATAAAGGCACAAAGACCAAAGCGAATAAATACATATAAAGCTAAGATAAACACACCCAAGGCTAATCCGGCGAAGAACCACGATTCATAATAAGCGACAGCGGAAGATTTAGAAACACCTGCAGTCAATCTATAGCCTTTAGAATATTTGTTCTTCAATGTAGTATTGGCAAATCCTTTGGCAGCAGTCATATTTGTCTGAGAATCAGAAGTAGTAACTGTGCTATTGGTTGTCAAGGTATCCATAGCTTGCTTCAAAGCAGTCAAGGACGAAGAATCCGAAGGCTCTTTATTCAAAACGAATGAAGCATAGACAACACTGAATTCACCCTTTCCTGCCAAGACCTGAGCATCGTTTTGAAGTGTCACTATTTGGAATTCACCATTTTCTAATGAAAATTCAAGTCCGACAGTATCCAAATAAGTATCGACATAGTTCTCATCGATTGCAATGTCCTTTTGTTCCAAATAAGTTTTGGCGACATTACCAAAGGCTCTTTCAGAATGCAAATATTTGACAACATTTTCACCAGTGTTAGTAGTAAAATCAATCTTTCCTTGCTGGTTGTCTCCTAAATAACCAGTAGCGGTTGTCATGATATCAATACGGTACTCACTCTTGTAGTTACCGGCTCTAGCAAACATCTCATCGCCACCTTTGATGCCACCCATGACGCCGAGACCGACAACACCTAATAAAGCCAAAGAAGATAGAACTATTGTTCCAACCATAGTCATCTTCTTCTCTTTCTTGGTAGGAGCATTCTCTTCACGTTTGGGAAGTCCAGATTCAGAATCAACGACATAGACAGGTGTATTGTTATTCTTAGTTTTATATCCGAAAATTCCATAATTCTTTTTAGGATTCTCAGCAAGACCAGTAGTCAACCAATATAACATCCACTTTGTAAAGTAGTTGGTGATCAAGAAAGCCAATACTGAGCCGATAGTGATGACACCAGTTGCAACCTGAGTCATATCCTTAGCCAAGAAGAATGTAGAGATTGCGGCAAGGAATGTTCCAGCGCATATATCCACAGTCAACAAGTAAGACTTGTGATAGCCTTCTTTGTTAGCCTTAACCAAATCACGTCCTTTAGACAACTCGTCTTTGACACGTTGGAAGTAATTGATATTGATGATGACACCTAACAAAGTAGACAAAACCAATCCGATAACAGCAGCAGGGCTGAATTCAAATCCAAGAGCAGAGAAGACAAGAACATTCAAAGCTAATGAGGTGGAATTTGAAATTAACGATACAACACCAGACCAACCATAGACGCAAATCATCACTACGAAAATAACAACATAAGCTACAACAAATCCAATAATTGTATAAAGCAATGCATTCTCGCCTAATCTTGGTGAAACTGAAGTGTCAGAATAAGCTAAGCTTATATCAAAGCCATAATCTTCAGCATTGATAGCAGCAACATATGCTTTAGCAGAAGAAATTGTCCATTCGTGAGAAGTGTTGTCGGCATCTTTATACGAGGTCATCTTGATTGAAGTATCATCTGTAGAGAAGGCCGAATCTGTAGAGTCGCGGAACAAGATTTTAGATTTCACTACTCTATCACTAGCGACATCCTTGTCGGAAGGATAAGCCTTGGCATATGTATCCGTACCTGCTATATAGTTTCTCCAAATGAACATTTGCTTTTGGAGAGAGGAATCTTTGACACCTTCAGCCTCTTTGACGAATCCGTCCCAAGTCGATTTGTCTTTTACATGAAGCAAAACATAAGGCTTTCCTTCATCATATTTAACCTCAGCTGGAGTTGAACTTGCAAAGAAATCAGTACCAGTATGATAATGGTTTTCAGCATCTGTGACAGTCAAAGTGCCAGTGCTAGAAATCAAAAGCTTAATATTTTCCAACTCTGAAGAAGATGTTTGGGTCAATGTGACACGAAGACGTTGATAATTATCACCATCGGTATTTCCTTCAGAATCGATTTGAGGATAATCAGAGCTATAGGATGGATCATCAGGATTCATCAATGTGACTTCTGCACCTCTAACACCTGCAGCATTGAGTCTTTCCATGACCATATTGTCAATGTCAATATCGGTAAGATCTTTAGCAGTTTGAGAACTAGAAGAGTCATCAGAGGTGACATCAGCTCTTTTTGTGATGTCATAGACGAGTGTGATGCCTTGACCAAAATCATTCGATAAGTTGACCATGTTCTTGATAGGCTGAGCCAAGAACAAAACTGATAGTACTAATGTCACCACCATAGTGACGAATGCAAAGATACGTCTTTTCATACAAAACCTCCTTAAAGAGACAACAAAAAAGCTTCTTACGAAATAATCCAAAGTACTATACAAATTAACAATAAATCAATCAACCTATTATACTTTGGTATGTTTTCATTCCTGCTTTCCAAGGTGTTGGTAAGCTAATTTAGTAGGCACACGACCCCTAGCTGTTCTGTCGATAAGACCCGATTGAATCAGGTAAGGTTCATAAACATCCAATATATTTTGAGCATCTTCTCCCACAGCGGCCGCAATAGAATTGACGCCAACAGGTTTTCCGCTAAATCTATCGATCATAGTTTCCAATATTTTTCTATCAGAATCATCCAAGCCTAATCCATCAATTCCAAGAGCGTCCATAGTGGATAAAACTAGAGGTAAATCGATTTTCGACTTTTTTTGAAAAGACGCAAAATCGCGAACTCTACGATAGAATCTATTGGCGATTCTCGGTGTTCCACGACTTCTAGATGCAATCGCATTAGAAGCGTCTTGGGTCAAAGGCATATGATAAACCTTGGAGGTCCTTTGAATAATTTCAGACAACTCCTGAATAGAATAAAAATTCAATTTAGCTACAATCCCAAATCTATCTCTCAAAGGCTCGGATAAATCTCCAGGTTTAGTAGTGGCACCAATCAAAGTAAATGGTTTTAAGGTGACATCTATAGATCTAGCATCAGCATCTCTTCCAACCACGACGGAGATGGTAAAATCTTCCATCGCAGAATATAAGATTTCTTCGACAGTTTTAGGCATTCTGTGAATCTCATCTATAAAAAGAACATCGCCCGCTTGAAGACTCGAAAGAATGCTGGCCAAATCGCCGACTCTAGCCAGTGCAGCACCAGATGTCATTCTAATATTTGCACCTAATTCATTGGCGATTACATGGGCCAGTGTCGTCTTTCCTAACCCCGGAGGTCCATATAGCAAAACATGATCCAAGGATTCACTTCTCTCCAAAGCCGCTTTGATAAAAATAGATAATGTCTTCTTAGCCTCTGTTTGACCGAGATAATCGTTCAACTTCAAAGGCCTGAGGGAAATTTCTTCCTCATCTTCCTTTTCCTCATCCTTTAAATCGTGAACGATGCTCTCTCTTTCAAGCATTTAGACTATCCTCTTTTACTAAGTAAAATCAAAGCCTTCTTCAAATAATCCTCAGTCGATAAACCACGATCTGGAATTTTAGTCATCACTTCGTCGATTTCTTCTTTTCTAAAGCCCATATTTTTCAAGCCGATAACAGCATCATCCAAATTCTTATCACCGGAACCCACTCCAGTTCCATAAGTCAACTTGCCTTTCAAATCCAAGACTATCTGTTTAGCAGTCTTTGGTCCAATGTTCGGCAAATGTGACAAAAAGACAACATCCGATGAATCGATTGCTTCTTTCACACGGCTAGAAGAAGAGCCACCCAAAATTGACATTGCACTCTTGGGTCCTACACCTTTTACCGAGATGAGCTTAATATACAAGGCTTTTTCTTCAAAAGTTTTAAATCCAATCAAATACTGTTCATCTTCCCTAGAATAAAAAGCAGTATAAATTCTAATAGTATCACCAATATTGTAATCTTCCGGATGGGAAACTAATACTTCATATCCAACTCCATTGCATTCGACGACTATAGAATCCTTTTCATGAATAGTTACAGTACCGTGCAAATAATAATACATTTTCCATCCTCCATTACATAATATAAACCATAAAAGACCTTAAAAGATCAAAAATTAAGCAGAATATGTAAATTCGAAATCCTTCAATATAATAGTTGCACCGTCTTCAATATTCATCTCATGCAACTTCTTATCTACACCAGATTTTTCAAGGAAAACTAAAATTCTCGTCATAGCATCATCACCTCTCAAAGAGAGCATAGAGAACTTATTGACGATAGTTTCACCTTCGATTCTATAAACACCAGGTTCAAGTTTGACAACTGTGAAAGGCACTGTTTCTTTATCTTCTGGCTTAAGAGTGTAGACCTTCTCCTTGTTGGGAAGATAGGCTTCGGACAATGGAAATATAGGTGTGACTTTCAAAGTCTCAAACACTTCTCTGAGAACAGGCTTTAAGCCATCGCCTTCCAAGGTAGAAGTCACAAAAATCTTATATTTGTCTCCAGCTTTCTTCTTGAATTCATCTACTTTAGTCATATCTCCGTTCAATAGATCGACCTTGTTCAAAACAACGATCATCGGTCTATTTATCAATCCTAACGAATAGTCCTTCAATTCATCATTGATTTTTACAAAATTATCATAAGCTTCATCGTTTGAAATATCGACTACATGAAGGATAACTCTGCATCTTTCAATATGCCTTAAAAACGAAATTCCAAGTCCTTTTCCTAAATGAGCACCTTCGATAAGTCCAGGAAGATCAGCCATGACAAAAGTCTCGTCGTTTCCTAAATCGACAACGCCCAATTGAGGTTCCAATGTGGTGAATTGATAATTGGCAACTTTAGCGTGAGCATTGGTCACCTTTCCAAGAAATGTGGATTTTCCAGCGTTAGGAAGTCCCACTAAACCACAATCAGCCAATAATCTCATTTCAAAATAAAGTTCGACTTTTTTACCAGGGGCACCATTCTCTGCAAACTTAGGGGCTTTTCTAACAGGGTTGGCATAACAGCTATTTCCTTTACCACCACGTCCACCTTCGCATGCCAAATAAGAATCACCATCATGTGAAAGATCAGCTAAAAGGTTTCCTTCCATATCCTTGACGACAGTACCAACTGGAACAGGTAAAATGACATCAGGTGCATATTTACCATACATGTTTTTTTCATGACCATTTTCACCATTAGGGGCTTTGATAGTTTTACCGAAACGATAAGCAGTCAAAGTATTATATCCGGTTTGAGCCTTGATATAGATACTTCCACCCTTGCCTCCGTTTCCACCGGCAGGGCCACCCATAGCTTTACCTTTTTCATGTAAAAATGCGACTTTTCCATCGCCACCTTTTCCAGAGATAAGGGTTACTTTAACACGATCAATCATATAAAAACCTCCATTAAAGAAAATGAGGCCTAATCGGCCCCATTATTCAGCATCTTAAAAAATGTGATAAGCCTTAAGAGACTTAGGCCTTGTCAGCAGAGACTGCAGGATAGACAGAAACTCTAGTTCTGTTCTTTCCAACACGCTCATACTTGACAACACCAGGAATCATTGCAAACAATGTGTCATCATGACCACGTTTTACATTTGTTCCAGGATGAATCTTAGTTCCACGTTGACGATAAATGACGGCACCAGCATTGCAGGTTTGTCCATCGGCAACTTTAGCTCCGAGACGTCTTCCAGCGGAATCTCTTCCGTTCTTAGTAGAGCTGACTCCCTTCTTAGAAGCGAACAGCTGGATATCAAACTTCAATTTCATTTTGTTTCCTCCTTGAGCCGGACATAATCCGGATAGTTCTTCGACAACTCCTTCAATTCTCTCACTATTACTTCAAGTACGACTTTGTCATGGTCACTTCTTTCGCCTTTTATGACTAATTGAGAGTCACCTTTTTTCATCTTAAGTTCATACCCATTAGGATCATCCAGACATATCAATCCACCCTGCCAAACTGATGAAACAGCAGCACAGTAAATATCGTATCCTTCTATATCATAACCTGCGTGACCTTTGAGACTAATCTTTGAAAGTCTATTCAAAGTATAACTGATGAGAACTTCAATCAACGCATCAACTCCTTATAATTGGATAGACTTGATGGTTACCTTGGTGTAAGGTTGACGATGACCAGTCTTCTTACGATAGTTAGTCTTAGAGCGATACTTGAAGACGATAACCTTCTTGTTCTTGTCTTGCTTGACGATAGTTGCTGAGACTTTTGCTCCATCGACATAAGGTGTACCAATCTTGGTGTTATCGCCATCGACTACGGCCATAACTTTGTCGAATACGAAATCGCTGCCGACTTCGCCATCCAACTTTTCAACTAAGACTGTCTCACCTTCAGAAACTTTCAATTGTTTTCCGCCGGTTTCAATTACTGCGTACATTTTTAAAATGTCCTCCTATAAATCTTTTCACTTAGACTCATTCATGGCGGTTTACTATTTAAAGTAATTAAAATTTACCGTAGTAAAATGGTTGCAGTCAGTGAAGGACTACAGCAACAAAGAATATACTATCTTTAGTCTTCAACTTCAAGAAGAAAATACTTCATTTGGAAAGATTTCTTTGTTTTTTGACCATAAAAAGAAAACAGTTTGTTATTTATTTCCTTTGAACGATATTTTCTTCTTTCTAAAAGAATCTTCAATATGTTTATAATTTAAATCAGATTGAGATTTTGAATTGTACTTATTGATCAATTCAATAATTTTTTCTCCATCATCGATGAAATTTTGATAATTATCATTCTTTCTTTTCATCAATAGTAAATCTGCATTCAATTCATTCATCTGATATTTCATAGATGAAGTGGCAGGACCAAATTCATCGACAGGTTCGACTTTATTGTCTTCGAGATTCTTAAGTTTTTCGGTCAATTCTACAATTTCCTTTGAAGACTCCTCCATCTCTTGTTTGTTGTTGTTGAACAACCTATCAAATTCATCAATCTTATCCTTTAAATCATCACAAGATATACAAATATCTCTAAATGAAATGAATTTTCTACCTTTTAATTGTTCATTCATAGATTGTCTTATTTGTTCAATCTTATTTTGATTGGTAATTATTTGTTCGTTATACTCTTTCAATTTATTCTCAATTCTAGGAATACTAATATTGCGAAGTTCTATGCCTTTCTTTGCTAATTCTCTCTTTGAAATTTGATCAGCAATTATGGAGCCTTGCCTTCTATATTCCTCTCTTTCCTTAGTCAGTTTAGACAATACATTAGGATATAGAGACCTGACAGAATTAAAATCTTTAGCACCGTATGGTTTTAAGATTTCGACACAAATTCTCTGGGCATCATTCCTAGAGGAATTAGCTTCATTCATCTGTTTCTTATAACTTTCGACTTCCTCTCTTTTTGCATTGACCAAAGATGTATCAGATTTATTAGAAATAAGAGTATCTAATTCTTCTTCAGCTTCATACATTTTGCCTTCATAATACTCTGCTTCTTCAGCTTGATCATCTATTGCAACTAATGATTGACCGATCAAATTTAATTTTTCTATAGCTTCACCTAATGAATCATATTGTTTTTCTAAGCTTTTATAAGATTCATCTAAATCCTTAGGCATTTTATCCAAGAAAGTCTCATTATTCTTAGCTACTGTATTTAAACTTTTCTGTTGATTTACTAAATCTTGGACCTTTTCTTTAATTGATTTGATTTCTTCATTCAAAGAATCGATTTCTTTATTTCCTTCATCATGTTTGAAATAAAAAGGTTTTTCTGCCTCTAGAGTTTTTAATTCTTCTATATCTTTTTTATGTTCATCAATTTGTTTAGTTAATGATTCGACTTGTTCTTTAGATGAGGAATAATTCTTCCTCTTTAAATTTAAAAGGTTTTTTACTGAAGTATATTCTTTTACATAATTTTCATACTTTTCCTTAGCAGCGATTTTAGTCTTCAAACCATCCACCTTGTCCTTATAAGAATTAAATTGCTTCAAATTGTTAGCTAAATCCTTAGTATAAAGAGGAACAATAGATTTTATAAAAGCAGAAATTTCATCTAAAGAGGAACTTTCATCTATTGAATTCTTAGAAACTGATTCTTGATAAAAATCATCAGAATCACATCTCAATTTTTGAAATAGATCAAATATGGCCTTTCTATCATTAAAAGCTTCATTTAA
Organism: Clostridium sp. CAG:568; assembly: GCA_000434395.1. Taxonomy (GTDB): domain Bacteria; phylum Bacillota_I; class Bacilli_A; order RFN20; family CAG-288; genus CAG-568. The sequence continues at coordinate 104,548 of FR878777.1, forward strand.
TTTATTTTCTGATAATTTAGTAAATTCAACCCATTCGTCATAGTAATTATCTGAATTTTTGCATAACCAATTCAAATTATTGGACCCATCAAAATAAACTGATTCATCCAATAATGTCTCTATTTTTTTTGTATCAGTTTCTATAGGTACGCCATTACTTTCTGAAAACAAAAGAATATCGCCTTTAGATTCTTCAAAGCAACGAGTCAATAAAACATTTTTATTATTGAATACACCACAGAGGCATATTTTCATCTTATTATCATCTATATTATTACCAAAGAAAGCAAAATTTAATGCTTTTGTAAAAGAACTTTGCTTTTCCTTAGACCAAGAAGAATCGAACTTGTCTTTAAAAAATACTTCTTCACCTTCTAAAAAGTAATCGAATCCATATAACTTTATGCTATTAAAAACAACCATATCTCATACCTTCTTCCAAAAATAAATAATATCAAATTTGATATAACAAATAAATGTATTAAAAAAGCCTTTTTCAATCAAGAAAAAGGTTTATAAACAAAAAAAGCGGCAGCGCGCTGCCTTCGCCCGACGGGCTATTATCGCCGCGGGGGAGCTTCGCTTCCGTGTTCGGCATGGGAACGGGCATGTCCTCCCCGCCATCGCCGCCGCCTCGTATCGTATCCACGGTCCCCGGGAACCGCGCGAACTCCAATTTTCATCAAACCCGACCCTTCCGGAGCACAGCATGCAGCGCGCTTACATATGCGCACGACAAGCGTCTCGGGCCATTGGAGCGCCACGGCTGTGCACCTCGCGGTGCCTGCGCCTGGCGTCCATCTACCGGGTGTACTTTCCCGGGCCCTTCATGGAACATGTCCAACGGAGGACTGACCCCGGGGCCGGCTTCGCACTTAGATGCTCTCAGCGCTTATCCGTCCCGAGGGCGGCTGCCCGGCCGTGGGACTGGCGTCCCAACCGGTGCACCGTAGCCTCGTCCCCCCCGGTCCTTGCGTACTGGGGGGGGATCCCCTAGGTCCTCCCACGCCCACGACAGATAGGGACCAAACTGTCTCACGACGTTTTGAACCCAGCTCGCGTACCGCTTTGATTGGCGAACAGCCAAACCCTTGGAAGGTGTTGCCCCTCCAGGATGCGATGAGCCGACATCGAGGTGCCAAACCCGGTCGTCGAAGTGAACTCTTGGACCGGATCAGCCTGTTATCCCCAAGGTAGCTTTTGTCCGTTAAGCGACGGCCATTCCACGCTGGAACCGCCGGGTCACTAACTCCCGCTTTCGCGTCTGCTCGGCCTGCCGGCCTTGCAGTCAGGCGCCCTTATGCGTTTGCACTCGATGGCACGGTTTCCTACCGTGCCGAGGGCACCTTCGAACGCCTCCGTTACTCTTTGGGAGGCGACCGC
>FR878778.1 GCA_000434395.1 Clostridium sp. CAG:568
ATATCCTAGCTAAGCATAAGAAAAGTCCTGACATATCAAGAAGTGAATTCAAGCAAGCTTTGAAAAATGAAATCAACAAAATTGCTAATTCCTATATTATTCCCGGAACTACTATGGATTATGCTTTGATGTTCATTCCTAACGATGGAACCTATATATTCCTTCAAACTGATGACGAATTCTTTAATGAAGTCGTTCTTTATGCTGAAAAGAAGAAAGTGATAATCACCTCTCCTTCTACAATCCAGCCAATTCTTTATAACTTGCATACGTTTGCAAAGAAAATAGAAGACATAAACGATATCAAGAATATTTTGGATTCAGTAAAAAAACTAGAAGTTAAGATTGAGAAATTCAAAGATTCCTGGAATACATTAGAAGGACTTATAGACAAAATAGTCACGGCTAGAAATGAAGTGAATAAGAAAGTTAGAAGCATCGAGATAGAAAGAAACAAATTTGACGATATTGAAACCGATGAATAAGAAATAAATAGGTAATTATCTCTTTATCAAGTTTTATAATAATTTGTGTAATGGAGAGAAAAAATGACACGCATTTATAAAGAGGGAAATAACGCTTTAGACAAAATCGAAATTGAAAAAGTCGATAGCTCCACCATAATTGAAGAGAGAACTTGGATTGAAGTCACTGATCCCACCCAGGAATCGCTAGAAGCAATTTCAAAGAAGACAAACATCCCGTTACATTTTCTCATGTCTTCATTAGACGAAGAAGAATCTGCTCGTATCGATAACGAAAATGGATCAGTTTTGATAGTCTTAGATGTACCTTGCCTATCATCACCAAACTCTGATTCATATATAACACAACCGTTTATCATCGCTTATAACGAGAAATACTACGTCACCATCAATAGATTCAGCGAGACATTACTACCTAATCTTTTCAAATATAATCAAAGAAGTTCATTGGAACCACATAAACCAGTAAGATTGTCGTTGAATATCATCTATCAAATGTCTAAGGAATTCATTTATTATCTTAGAAAAATTGATGCTCATACAAAAGACATTGAGTTGAGACTTCATACATCGATGAAGAACAAAGAATTATTTGAATTGTTGGATATCAATAAAACACTTGTTTATTTCTCAACTTCCCTATCTGCTAACAAAGCTGTCTTGATGAAATTGTTGAAATCAGCCAACTATGTGAAATATGATGCCGATAAGGATTTGATGGAAGATACTGAAGTCGAATTGAATCAGGCTATTGAAATGTGTTCCATCTATAGAGAAATTCTAGCTGGAATGATGGATGCATTCGGTACAATCATTTCGAACAATTTGAACATAGTTATGAAAACTTTGGCAGTCATAACTATAGTTATATCAGTTCCAACACTAGTAGCTTCTATATATGGAATGAATGTAGAACTGCCCTTGGAACATCAAAACTGGGCTTTCTATGTCATAATGGCAATCGCCTTAATATCTGCATTTCTTGCAGGAATATTCTTATACTATTCTACCAAGCATAATAGAAATAAAGACTGATTATCAACTTAATATATTTTATTTAAATTGTTTTATGCTGCTGCTCTTTTAATTATGCTTATGCTCTATTAAGCTTTTTTATATGATTTATAATTTTATTTAATAATTCTATTTTTAAATTTGAAAAATGTTGTGAAATAATATCTAGCAATATTTAAAATGACATTTTCTACTTTATTAATTACTTTTAATATAGAAGAAATTACTATTTTCTTTCCACTAAATGTCTTATTCTTTCATCATAATATTCTTTGAAATAATCAAACAAAATCACTTCGCAGATTGACATCACACATCCTACTACACAATAGCCAATTATTGTACCTATTCTACCCGCATCACTAGATTGATCAACACCGAATATAGATAAGTCTATTCCTTTCTTACTTATAAATTGAATAAAATCCTCTTGCATGAAGAAAGTCGTATATAAATAACTTTCAAAGAAGAACAAAGCAGCAAATAAAATAAATCCAATTATATAGAAAATCCATTTATCGGAAGTCATCAGCTTTCTAAATATCAATCCAAACACAAGGCTTGGAAATACATAGAACAAGACTATTAGTGGATCCATAAACAAGAATGACAAGCAAATAATAACTAGGCTTGTTATAAGACAAGAAGTCATCTTTCTTTTTTTATAAGCACATGAGAAGAACATCAATAGCAATGTTCCCATCAAATTTTTATTAAATGGTAAAAAGTAAATAGTCAAAAGAAGAAGCATAGATAAGCTTGAAAACAAAGCATCGAATGCCACATCCTTGGCAGTATATATATTCTTCTTTGTCATACCTTTAAAACATATCACAATTGATAAAAACTAAATCATATCCATTTAAGGTTTCTTTATTATTTACTTCTTTTTGATAGTGAACAAAGACTTCATCTCTTTCTTTCTGTTTCCAAGATAAGTCTTGACGTCGTTCATGCTTTTAACTCCACGCATCAAATTTGTCTTCCTAGCATTAGGAAAATGTAAAGCCATAAACGTATCCGAGAAAACAATGTCCAAGAAATACCCTCCTGTAAATAAGGTGCTCTTTCCTTCAGCTCTTCTAGAATATCGGATAATAGCTATTAAGACAAAGACTAGATCGACTGCACATAAACTTATCAAGACTATCAAAGTCAAATGATAGGCCAAAGCCGCGTTTTCATACTTTAATACATATGGTTGAATCAAATAATGCATTAAGGGGTAGAAAACTCCGTACATAACTATCAAACACAAGAACCCCCAGCCTATCATAATAGGAACCGTGGTTCTTCCATTTATAGATCCGACTTTCCCAGTATAGTCCCATGATCTAGTATGACAAATCTTTTCTTCCAAGAATGAAAGCATGTATTCGACAAATCCACCTAAAAATGTTCCACATCCCAATATAATAGCCCAACACCATGAAGTCATGAAATAAGGCTCTAAGCCAAAGAAAGAAAGGAATATCAATATCCCACCAAATCCATAAACAAAATTAAATGGAGTCACTATGGAGCCAGAGCAGAAAACAAATCCTTTTTTTCTTTTAAGATTCAAAAAAGTTTCATAGATTGTTCCAGCTAATCCACCCAACAAATAAACTAAAATGAGGCTATATCCATTATCGAACATAAAATCTATTTATCCGATTTGTCTTTGTCGTCTTTCTTATCTTCATCCACAACAACTGGGTCGATCATCTCATTTTCAGGGAATCCACCGAATGGGTTGGGTGGAAATTGAGTGATTCCATATTCTTTCATCTCTTCTTGAGTCGGCTCGACTATTTGAACAGTGTTGACTTCAGGAACTTCATCCTGAACAATTGTAGTTACTCCTTCTGTAATTTCTGGTCCAATATACAGACATCCCATACAAGCACCTATTACTTTGATAAAGACTGTTCCAGTCTCATCGTCATAGTGATCAAATGCTATATCGCCACCATCTCTTTGTAAAAAAGGACGAATCTTTTCCAAAGTATCGATAATCTTAGTCTCGATTTCATTCTTAGGTTTAGAATCAGTTAAAGCCATAGAAGTCCTCCTTACCAACAAAATAGAATTATAACATACACTACTTTTCTCCTATCTAACTAACCAAGAATGAATAAGAATACTAATATTTTCATAATGTAATAACTGATCTAATTTTAGAAATTTCAATACTAAATCTTTAAATTCAATACAATAGTAAAATATAAATCATGGAGTAAAAAATATGGCTGATTCATCTATTTTCGCTCAACAAGAAGAAAAGAAAAAAATATTAAATGAGCTTAGAGCACTAGAAGAGAGAAAGCAGGTAATTTTATCTTCTCAACACCAAAAGGACAAAGAATTATTCAACAATGAAACTGAAGAGAAGAAAAGAGCTAAGGATATTATAGAATTCAAACAAGTTCAGAAGAAATACAGAATACAGTTGAAGAATTCATATAAAGAGACATGGGATGACGATATCGAATTAAACAACATCCAAAAAGAAATAGATGATCTCATTTCTAACAACAAAGAATTGTTACTTGATATATACAAAGAAAACGATTCATCAGGTGATTTAAAGCCTTATTTGAATGAATTCGATAGATAATTTTTTCTTTAGATTATAAGCATTTGTGTTTAGCTTTAATTTTTATTACCCATATCAAAATTAAGATTGAAAGAAACTATGTGTTACTTAAAACTCTACACCAACACCGATATTAGGATCTAAAGATGAATCATCCAAAGCTTTTGCTAATTCAGGTAAAGAATTGATCCAAGATTTTTATTCTCTATCTTGACCACCTGAAATATGCTTTTCTTCAAATCTGCTTCTTAATATCATTCCAATAGGAGGCACTATTCCATTACAATCATTTCTAAAATTTTCAAGTGTATTTGAATAAATTATCATCTTTCCAAGTTCTCCTATCTCTTCTTAATTCTAATTAAATGCCTTTCCAATCCAAAGAACAACCGAATAAGCCATATCCGGTCCAAGAATGCATACAATGAAATAGAAAACTACCCATCCCCATGACAACTGTATCATAGATTCTCTTAAATAATCAAACGAATAATACAATCCTACAGACATCAAAGTATAATAAAAAGTAACTATTATCAGACCAATAAAGTAATTTCTTCTGTCTAAATAATCCATATGTCTCCAAGGATGAAACCAAAAGTCTCTATCCCAATAAACAGGTTCACCTCTTATTACTCTATAATAATATATAAACAATTTCCAAAAAGCATATCCACATCCTATTAAAATTGGGAGCAACATAAAAATCCAAAAAAAGATGGTGTATCCGTTCATCATAAAAACACCTCCTTATTTTTATAAAATTCTTTTATATTATACTTACACATTCAAATATAAATATCATCAACCTAAATATTCTATTGAATGTGTTATTTTTAACTCATTCAAAGATATATTCATCAAATTCATTAAAATTCCTTTCATTTTTATGTATCATATTTATGAATGAAAGGGAGGATTAATCGATGCCAAGCAAAAAGATAACCGATCGATATGGGAGAATCATCGGATATACTGAAGAGAATGCTACCGGTAACGTCTATGCAAGAGACAGATTTGGTAGATTGCTTGGAATGTATAATCCTAATTCAGGGATCACAACTGATCGATTCGGTAAGACAGTAGCTAGAGGAGATATTACTGGCGGGCTTGTATGGAACAGCCAGGACAACTACAAGAAGAACAAGAAGTAGAAAACAAAAAGGGGCTGTTGCAAAATCCT
>FR878779.1 GCA_000434395.1 Clostridium sp. CAG:568
TTGCACCAGCCCCTTTTTTCTTTCTATTGGCGACGTTTGGAATTTGATAATGAAATGTAGTATATGAGTTTAATAAGCAAATAGATGAAATCTATATAGATTGTATACGCTGCATAATAAGCCAAGTTTGTCTCATTACCAATCCATCCGAGTTTAGCCATAGCATTGATTCCGAACATATCTATGCATATAGAAAAGAAAATCAATGCGAAGATTGCATAATCTATTATCCAATAGATGACATTGGCAGCATCTCCGTTGAAAGGCCAAACGAACAAGTTTACGATTGTTAGGATAAGTATTCCAACTGCTAATATGGAGATAAAAGGAATTATCTTATGCATAGTATTTCTCAACAAATATGACAATCCAGCTGCCATCAACATCAATCCAGCTGATATTCCAAACGCTAATGCAATGATTGGAACATTTGTGTCTCCAGCAGTCTCATAAGTAGCGACATAGAAAATTGAGGAGCAAAGAATACCCATAGCGACTGCATAAATGTAATACATCACTGCCATGGCTTTGGTTTTCTTTGAAAATGCCTTTAAAGACATTATTAATCCACCAACCAACATATATATTGCTGAAACTACAATTCCGACAATGTTGACGACATTAGCGACTTCATAATTTCCACCACTTACTGCTATGGCTAAGTATGGCCATCCATAACTGACTCCGAATGTGATAGCTAATGCTATAGCTAAGTATATGAAGACCCTGGTATAGGATAGTGTTACGGATTTCACTTCCTCTTGTTTTTCAGGGTTCTCATAACGATTCTTATTTATATCGTAAGTTTCCATTTCAAAAACCTCCTTCTTGATTGTAATTATATAAATTTTGTATTGATGTTAAGAAAGAAAAAATAGGTATGGATTCTTAAAATTAAGTATAAAAGCAGAAAATACTAGATGAAAGATCATAGTTGATTTTATAAGACAAAATAAAAGGCTATCCGATAATTCGGATAACCTTTCAAAGGAGGATGGCTAAATGACTAATTATAAAGATTAGAGATTCTCGACAAGAGCCTTGAAGTCGTCAGCTTTCAAAGAAGCACCACCGACCAAAGCACCATCGATATCAGCTTGTCCCATAAGTTCGTGGACATTGCCAGGCTTTACAGATCCACCATAAAGGATCTTTACTTTGTTGGCAACACCCTTGCCGAACATATCTTTGAGTACATCACGGATGAATCCACAGACGTTCTCAGCAATTTCGGGAGTTGCAGTCTTTCCGGTTCCGATAGCCCAAATAGGCTCGTAAGCAATGACAACATTATCCATGTCTTCCTTGCTGAGTCCTTCGAGTCCTTCACGGATTTGTGTTCCTACCCATTCATTAGTCTTTCCTGCTTCATATGTCTCTAAAGACTCACCGACACAGTAGACAGCAGTCATTTGGTTCTTTACAAGAGCCTTAACCTTGGCATTGCAGCCTTGGTTTGTCTCACCATTGTATTCACGTCTCTCGGAGTGTCCGATGATTGACCAGGTTACTCCTAATTCCTTCAACATAGGAATGGAGACTTGTGCAGTGTATGCACCTTTCTCAAAAGCGGAGACATCCTGAGCACCGACGATGATACCCTTAGCTTTCTTTTTCAAAGTTTCCAAGCAAAGGTAGGAAGGGCAGACACCGATAAGGATTTTCTTCTCTTTTGCCAATTCCTTGGTCTCTTTGAGTGAATCACAGAAAACCTTAGCTTCGGCTATGGTGTGATTCATTTTCCAGTTACCGAGCAATAGTTTCTTTCTCTCTGGCATATTATTACCTCAATTGAAAAGATACTTGATTACTTATCTTCAATGATGTCGATTCCAGGCAAGTGTCCATCGTTTTGGATGAGCTCCAATGAAGCTCCACCACCGGTGGAAACATGGCTGAACTTGCTGGCAAATCCGAGCTTCTTAGCAGCGGCTGCGGAGTCACCACCACCGATTACAGTGAAGGCACCTTCGTTTTCAGCGGCAGCCTTGCAGACAGCGATGGTTCCATTAGCAAATGCAGGAATTTCGCTGACTCCCATAGGTCCATTCCAGAAGACAGTCTTTGCAGAAGCAATGATTTTTGCATAATTTTCTGCAGTCTTAGGACCGATATCCAATCCCATCATTCCCTCAGGAATTTCATCGGAATTGACGACTTCACCTGTGGCAGATTCATCTTCAGGATATGCAGCAGCGACTACGTTGTCGACAGGAAGAACAATCTTTCCAGAGCCATAAATCTTCTTTGCATAATCGAGTTGATCATCTTCAACGAGTGAAGTTCCGATGTGATGTCCAAGAGCCTTGAGGAAGGTGTAAGCCATGGCTCCACCAATCAAAATCTTGTCACACTTCTTGAGCAAGGATTCGATGACAAGAATCTTGTCAGAAACCTTAGCACCACCGAGGATTGCGACATAAGGATGATCCTTTTCAGGACACTCTACACAACGTCCGAGAGAAACGATTTCTTTCTCGACTAAGAATCCTACTCCAGTAGGCTTTCCTTCACTTCTGAGAAGTTCAGGTACTCCATAAGTGGAGACGTGCTTTCTGTGGTCGGAACCGAAAGCATCGTTGACATATGCGTCAGCCAAAGAAGCCCATTCTTTTGCAAGCTCAGGATCATTCTTGGTCTCACCCTTTTCATAACGGGTGTTTTGCATGAGGACGATTTCGCCATTATTCAATCCTTTGACAGCATTGGCGAGTTCTTCTCCTCTAGTAGCAGGGCAGAAAGTAACCTTAACTTCATGTCCAACAGCCTTTTCAAGTTGAGCCTTGAGTTCGGGAACAATGATTGAAAGATCACCCTTCTTCTTCATGGCATCAATCTCTTCAGGAGTCTTCTTGAAATCAATCTTTCCAAGGTGAGAAGTCAAAAGGATCTTAGCACCCTTGTTGACTAATTCAGCGATGGTAGGAATAGCAGCGACGATTCTATTATTGTCGGTGATGGTAGCTCCCTTGTGAGGAACGTTGAAATCACAACGGACAAAGACAACTTTTCCAGAGACTTCCAAGTCTCTAACATCTTTCTTGGCCATTATTAATTACCTCTTTCTATAAGGACGTGCCCTTTGATAAAGGGTGGGCACAGGGTTCCCTTTTTTGAAAAAAGCACCATCCGCATACTGGGAGCGGATAGTGCTTTATTGCGTTAAGCCTTTAAAGTGTCTCCGCGTCGCTATTAGGCAACGAAGGAAGCAACCTTCTTGGCAAGACGGACAAACTGGCAGGTGTAAGAGAACTCGTTGTCATACCAGGCAAAGACCTTGACGAGCTCAGCACCATCCTCAGTCTTGATGACCTTGGTCTCGGTTGCATCGAAGATAGATCCCTCGGTGCGTCCAAGGATATCACGTGAAACGATAGGATCAGTGTTGTATCCGAGAACTCCCTTGAGTTCACCCTCGGAAGCAGCCTTCTCGAGAGCGTTGATTTCTTCGACAGTAGCTCCATGCTCCTTGAGCTCGAGTGTCAAATCACAGAGTGATCCATCGAGAACAGGAACACGAATTGCGATACCATCCAAACGGCCAGCCATTGAAGGAATGACAAGCTTGACAGCCTTAGCGGCACCGGTGGAGGTAGGAACGATGTTCTCAGCAGCAGCACGGCCACGACGGAAGTCCTTAGCCTTGATCAAGTCCAAAGTGGTTTGGTCATTGGTGTAAGCGTGAACGGTGGTCATGAATCCAGCCTTGACTCCCCACTTCTTTTCGATGACGGAAAGCATAGGTGAGAGACAGTTGGTGGTGCAAGAAGCTCCAGATACGACGTGCATATCAGGAGTGAGCTTGTCGGTGTTGACACCATAAACGAAGGTAGGAGTGTCATCCTTGGCAGGAGCAGACATGATTACATATTCTGCACCAGCATCGATGTGGTCTTGAGCAAGTTCCTTCTTGAGGTAGAATCCAGTGGACTCAAGGACAACCTTGACTCCGAGTTCCTTCCAGGGGAAGAAAACGTTCTTGGTTTGATCAGCATTAGCGAAGACTCTCTTGGAGAGAGGTGCTCCAGACTTAGCGATAGCATAAACAGGGATCTTCTTTCCATCGACGATAAGTCCACCGAGGGTTCCCTCATCAGCATGAGACTCATCCTTGTAGAAAGAAACCTCATGGTTGAAGATTCCGTGAGCGGAATCATACTTGAGAAGGTAAGCAAGGTTTGCAGGATCAGAGAGATCGTTGATAGCAACGACTTCGAGCTTGGGTCCTACTTCGACTTGGTTCTCCTCATAAGCACGACGGAAGGCCATACGGCCGATACGTCCGAAACCATTAATGGCAACTTTGACAGAATTAGACATTCTTTTTTGTCCTCCTTTTGGACAACGATATTATATAAGCATGTTGTGAAAGTTGTTATAAAAATTCACCAAGGAAGCACTTACATGAGATAAAAAACTTGGTTTTAAGGAAAAAATTAAAAAATATTAGCAATTTAGCTATTTGAGTGCTAGCTAAAATTTAGTCAAAAAAAGAGCACGTAAAAAATGATAGATTTTTTGAAAAACTATCAAAAAATTTGTCATATTTTTTCACCTTAAAAACACTCGAAATCTGACTATCTTTTGTTCTAAAAAAAGAGATACTCTATGCATTTATAAAAAATAGGTTCCTTTTCGGACGCCAAAAAGGGAATCGGAAGGCCCGATTCCCCAAAAACACAATGATGCCGCCATAGTTTCTATAGTCTATCAGGCTGGGAAAGTTCTAATTAATTATTTCTCCATCAAGAATAAAGCTAAACTATAGTCTTTAACAACATAGCAATCATATGATTTTGCTGAATCATATTCGACAAAGTTGAAATTAGAATCTACTATCATCCCATTTGATTTATTTCTGTGATCTATGCAGCTGTAATACTCTTTTCCATTAGAGTCTTTGAATATTTTGTAGTTTGAAGCAGTGTTAGGGAAATCTTCTTGCATCATCTGTCCGGAAACTTTTTCAATTTTATTAGTAGTCATATTATTTAAACGATTGTTTTTCCAAACATCTGTCACGACAGTGTTTAGGAATGAATCGTTGCCTTTATTTTTGCGTCCCACCAAAAGAAAATTGAGTCATTATTAAAAAATTTATCAATAGGTAAAATTCTTTCATACCCTTTTATTGAGACAGCCAGTGGCTCATCAGTTTCATCATAAAAATTAGTTTCGATTTGATTAGTTTCTTTGTTTCTTTTTAATTCATGTCTCTTATTAAACTGATCTAGAACATATATATCAGAACCTTCTACCATAAATTTTCCACTAGCGTATCCACGATTGTAATTGTAATGTATATCAATTATGTCGATTGGAATTTTTACTGTTGAATCACTATTTTTGCAACTGAATAATGCCATAGGAATTAAACATAAAACTCTCTAGTGCACGTGAGG
>FR878780.1 GCA_000434395.1 Clostridium sp. CAG:568
CAGTGAGAGGGGTGCAGTACAAAAACGGCCTTTTTTCTTAGGCAGACCCTCAAATAGAATATCCTACTCAATTAAAAAGCACCCTGATTACTCAGGATGTCTATCAATAACCAGGCATAGGAATCCACTGATGTTATAGATACCTACTACCGGTTTGCTTGGAAATCTATTTGGTGGAGCTGAGGGGAATCGAACCCCTGTCCAAATGAGGCCCCGCTTCAAGCACTACAGCTTAGGCTGACTTGTCAGTCGAATCTCATGGTGTCAGTCGACCAAGGAAACTCGACTCCCTGTCTTTGTGTCCGTCTTTCTACTGGCAAGAAAAAGTATAAAGATAAGGTGAATCTGTTTACGCGTACAAGAAGAAAACTCACCGAGTTCTTCAAGACACGTCCGTGGCCTAGGAACTAATGCCTAGGCAAAACTGGTAACTAATTCTAGATTAGTAAGCAGCAGCCATTTGGAAAGAGGGCTGACGGAAGAATGACACGTTTTTCTTGGCACTTGTGTTTGTGTAAGGTCATTAGGTGACCAATCCGCTGCTCTTAAAGTTCCTCCTCACCTGTCGAGACCTAGACAGCCCCAATGTGAAACGAAACTTCACATATATTATTATACGTCGATTATAGAAAAAGTAAAAATTAAAAAAGAAAAGCGAGGCTTAGCCTCGCTAATCTTAGTTATTCTAATTATTAGATAACTTCTCTTTCTCTAAGGAAAGGAACAGCTATTTCGTGTACGATTAGAGGAACAATTCCTAAAGCGGCACAGATCATCCAGTTGTACCACTCAAGTCCGTTGCTATGACCGAGGAAGATGTCGGTAAGTCCAGGAACTTCAGTGACTAATATTTGAAGAATCAATCCGAATCCAAAGGCTACGATGAAGAACCAGTTAGTTCCCTTGAATACATAGATGAATGACTTCTTGATATTGCTCATTCCAATCATATGGAAGAGTTCTGCAAGACCTAAGGTAGTGAAAGCCATAGTACGTGCATCCTCAAAGCAAGATATAGCATGTATTGCTTCTTCAATATCTAATTCAGTGCCGGTGTTTCCTCTAGCATACATCGGGTTGGCATTGAGGAATATCTCCATAGATTTAATTCCATCAGGTGATAAGATGGAATTCAAATTTGTGCCATTATTCAATGCATTATATACATCGTTCCAATTAGCATAATCAGATTTATTTCTACCGGCGATTAAAGCTTCTTTTAAGCTTTCCGAAGCCATCATTTGATTCCAAGTCAAATTATATTGAGTCATTCCATAGATGACAGGAATAAGGAAGGCTGCGAAGACGATGATGAAGATGATGAAACCGTAGAACATATTGAATTTGAATCCACCATGAGCAAAAATTCCATCTTTTGGATTTCTAGGAGCATTGTTCATGATATCAGGATCCTTGTCATCACGTCCTAAGGCGATGGCGGGTAGTGAATCTGTAATCAAGTTGATCCAAAGCAATTGCATAGCGGTCATAGGAGCTATGATGTTTGCACATGTAGCTAAGAACATGACCAAGATTTCAGCAAAGTTGGATGAAAGCAAGAAGAAGATAGTCTTTTTGATGTTTGAATAAATACCACGACCTTCTTCTACAGCTTTTTCAATAGAAGCGAAGTTATCATCGGCTAAGACGATATCAGCAGCAGATTTTGCAACATCAGTTCCGGTGATTCCCATAGCGATTCCGACATCTGCGGCTTTTAATGAAGGAGCATCGTTAACACCATCACCTGTCATTGCAGCGATTCCACCGTTAGCTTTGATAGCCTTGACGATTTCGACTTTGTTTTCAGGTGAAACACGAGCAAATATTCTCTTGGTCTTGACCAACTCTTGAAGCTGTTCAGGAGTGCATTTATCTATTTCAGCACCGGTCATAGTTTGCTCAGGAGAAGTAGCAATTCCTAACTCTCTTCCGATGGCTAATGCAGTATCGGCATGGTCACCAGTGATCATAACTGTAGTAATTCCAGCACGATGTAGCTTTTCAACGGCAGGCTTAGCCTCCAAACGAGGAGGATCAATCATTGCGACCATTCCGACATAGATGAGGTTATCCTCATTTATTTTTTCACCATTATGGATTGCAAAGGCTAATACACGGAATGCTTGTTGTGCTAATTCTTTAGCTGCATTGTTGATATTAGCTATATCACCATCGGTGATATCTCTGACTTCACCATTGATTAAGATTCTATTAGCATGAGAGAGAATTGAATCCAAAGCACCTTTGGTGAAGATGATGGTTCCATCAGCTTCACTGTTTTTGAATTCATATTTCTTCAAAGTGGCATTCTCAGGAATGTCTTTGATGACATGCATAGTAGACATCATCTTTCTGACTGAATCGAAAGGCATCTCGTCAATTCTGGGAAGAGAAGACTTCTCAGTCTCCTCTTTTTCAATATTGAATAGATGTGCAAAATCCAATAAGGCGATTTCTGTAGGATCTCCGTATCTATCTCCATTGATAGAAGCATTGGAGTCTAGCATCATTCCTTTGGTGACTAATTCGAATTCTTCACTATGGATATCAACTTTATCAGCATCGATGATTTGATTGTTGGCGTAGACCTTTTTGATGGTCATACGATTTTGAGTTAAGGTTCCTGTCTTATCAGAGCAAACATAAGTGACAGCACCTAAAGTTTCGACAGAAGGCAACTTTCTTACGATGGCGTTGACTTTGACCATCTTGGACATACCCATGGCCAAGACGATAGTGACGACTGCAGGTAAACCTTCAGGAACAGCTGCTACAGCCAAAGCGATAGCAGCAGTGAACAATTTGATGATTTCATCAGGCTTGAATGTTCCGTTCATGAAAGAAGGAATCAACCAGAGCAATCCAACGATGAACATTGCGACGACGATTCCGATACAAATGAATCCGAGAATCTTTCCTAATTCAGCAAGCTTCTTTTGCAATGGAGTTTCTTCATTGCTCTCTTGAAGCATGGAAGCAATCTTACCTATTTGGGTATTCATTCCAGTACCCACGACTATTCCTTCTCCACGTCCGTAAGAAATAGGACATGAAGAGTGAGCGATATTGGATTCATCTCCGACAGCATGATCGCCTTTTAATAAGGCATTGCAGTCTTTCTCTGATGGAACGGATTCACCTGTCAAAGAGGCTTCATCAGATTTTAAGTTGACTGATGTTGTCAAACGAACATCTGCAGGAGTAATGGTTCCTTCTTCGAGGATAACGACATCACCCAATGCTACTTCAGTAGCCTTTACAGTCTTCAATTTTCCATCACGTCTAACTGTACATGAAGGTGAAGACATCTTTTTTAAGGCTTCGAGGGATTGAGCAGCTTTAGCTTCTTGGGCAGTTCCGATTACAGCATTCAAGATGACGATAGCTAGAATGACTGCAACTTCTGCCCAGTCGGCTATTTCATTTCCATTGATGATTGCAATCACTGCATCGATGACAGCTGCAACTAAGAGAATCAAGACCAATGGGTCTTTGAATTCCCCTAAGAACATTTGCATTACGGTCTCTTTTTTAGCTTCTATTAGCTTGTTAGGACCATAAGCGCTCAAACGTTTTTGAGCTTCTTCTTCGGTCAATCCAATTTCGGGATCAACTTCGAACTTAGCTTTGACATCTTCGATGGTTTCTTGTGAAGCATCGAATCCATCTAAAAACTTCTTCTCAACGAGAGACTTTTGATAGTTTGGGTCTTTTTGAAGAGCTTTTTCTTCTTTGGCCTTCTCTTTCATCAATTTCTCGGAAGATTTAGATTGTTCTTTTTCTTCCATATGTTCTTCCTTTCAATCAAGATTTCAATCTTGACGCACAAAGTATTATAAATGAGATATATAAAAACTACTTATGGAATCTCTTTCAAACCAAAGAAAAAAGAATGGATTTTATAGTCATTTTTTACTACAAAATCCATTCGAAATTTTAATAAACTAAAGTCGGTAAAAAGTAAAAAATATCGTTTTTATTTCAAATATTTTCTCAAGATATCTTCAGCAATCAAAACACCGCTGGCTGAAGCTTGAGCAAGACCTCTTGTAATACCAGCTCCATCACCACCACAATAAAGATTGGATATCTTCTTTGTCTCTAAGTTATTGTTTACTTCTGGTCTATCGGAATAGAACTTAGCTTCAACACCATACAGAAGAGTATGTTCATTTGCGATGCCAGGCGTTACATAATTCAAAGCTTCGATCATTTCAATAATTGACTTTAAAGTCTTGTATGGCATGCAAAGAGACAAGTCTCCAGGTACTGCATCCTTCAAAGTGGGCTCGACAAAGCCTTCTTTGATTCTCTTAGGTGTGCTTCTCCTGCCGTTCTTTAAATCACCATATCTTTGAAGTATGACTTTTCCACAAGCTAATCTATTAGCTAAGCTTGCAACGTCTTTGGCAAATTGGTTAGGATCCTTGAAAGGTTCGCTGAATTCATGAGAGACCAATAAGGCAAAGTTTGTGTTTTGACTTCCTAATTTTGGATTGGCATAGGAATGACCATTAGCTAAAATGACACCATCCTCATTTTCCATGACGACATGACCAGAAGGGTTAGAGCAGAATGTTCTTACGATGGTTCCTTGGGTTGTGTGAAACAAGAATTTTCCTTCATAAAGATTCTTGTTGATATCCTGCATTACGACATTAGTAGTTTCGACTCTAACTCCTATATCGACTCTATTGTTCAAAGTTCTAACACCGTGATTATTGAGCATCTGTGAGAGGAATGTAGCTCCTTCTCTACCTACACCCATAATGACATTCTTTCCTTCAATTTTAGAGTTGTCTTCTAAGATAACACCTTGAATTTCGTCTTTGTCATTTACTTCTATATCAGTTACTTTGACTTCGAATTTGAATTCGACACCTTTGCTTTCAAGATATTTTCTAATTTCAGTTAATATATGGTAATTTCCATCAGTTCCTAAATGTCTCACTGATGCTCTGAGCAATAAAAGTCCAGCTCCGATTGCACGTTGCTCGATCAATCTGACTTCATCAGTATAAGGATTTGTTATATCTTTTGTAGCACCAAATCCTAAATTGACTTCATCACAATAATTGATGAGAGATAGAACTTCGTTATCTCCGATATAATCTCCTAACCAACCTCCGAATTGAGTGGTTACATTAAATTTTCCATCAGAAAAAGCACCGGCACCACCAAATCCTCTAGTGATGTCATATTTGTCTATTTTCTTTCTAGGCTTTGATTGATCTCTTTTAACTCCAGGAACAGGTCTATCAAAGATATCCTCTCCTTGGTCTAAAATGATGATCTTTAAATTTGAATCTTCACTAATCAACTTATAAGCTGCCATGTATCCACATGGACCAGCTCCGACTATTACTACATCATATGATGACATAAAAAAGTATCCCTTTAATAAATTATAAAACTAAATCATCATTTATTCTTTTTGTTTTATAGAGATATTTTATAAACCTAATAAGTTTGATATCTTTTCAATTCTTCAGATGAGAGTTTCTTGTCTCTTCTTCTAGTCTTTTCATTAATTGTTTCATGACATATTATCATCAGAGTAGCAAATCCAATCATAAAATAAGGAAGAATGGAATAATTATCTCCTATCGATCTTGCTATCAAGCCGATAAGAGGTGGCATAGATAGATTTCCGACATATGCTGAAGCCATTTCTAATCCCATTGCACTTTGTGATCCAGCTTTAGAAAATCTATATGGTGTAGATCTTATAATTGCTGGATAAATAGGTGCACATCCTAATCCTACAATTACAAATCCGACCATTGGAATGTATTTATTTACTTGAATCAGAGCTAAAACAATTCCTAATAAAATTATGGACTCTCCCATTCTTATCATCTGTTTTTCATTCATCTTCAACGATAGAGGACCACAAATCAATCTTCCTACTGTTATTCCTATATAGAATGTCGAAGTCAACATAGCAGCTTCATCAGTTGTCGAACCCATATTTTTATTGAAGAAGCTTCCAACCCAAAGACCGGTAGAAGATTCTAAAGCACAGTAACAGAAGAATCCTATGACTGTTAAATAGAAGATAGGATCTTTCAATATTGTTGTCGATCTTTTTATTGCTTCTTCAGCTTCTTCTTTCTTCTCTTCTTCAGTTTCATCCTTCTTATTCTTTTCCATCACTTTGTTCCATAATGGTAAAGTTGCAAATAAGAGTATCGATATACCTAATTGAATACATGCTATGGTTAGAACACCATAATTCCATCCTCTAGATTGATTATTCGCATCTATGAAAGCTCCTATGATTAAAGGACCTATAGAAGCTCCTATCCCCCAAAATGCGTGGAGCCAATTCATATGAATAGCTTTGTAATGTAAAGCTACATAGTTGTTTAAGGCTGAGTCTATAGCTCCCGCCCCTAACCCTAATGGAATTGCAATCAAGAAGAAGGCCCAACCATATCCTTCTTTAACAAAGGAGAATAATAATAGAGCAATAGCGGTGAGAACTACTGATACAGATACGACTATTTTAGTCGAAAACTTTCTTATCAAATACGATGAACATAATGAGGATATGATAGTACATATAGACACTACTATTCCTATATATCCGGCTAAATCAGATGGAAGGTTTAAATTATCAGCTATGGCTGGGAATGAACTTCCAAGCATTGAATCTGGTAATCCTAATGAAATGAAAGTGATATAGATAATTATTAAAAGTAAAGTAGCCATATTATTAGATCCTCTATCAAAGCTACTCGATTTTAGATTATCTCCATATTTTTTGAAACAAAAACTATAATAATGAATATATAATTAATGCGGTAAAAGTAAAAATTTTCCAATAAAATCAAAGGATTAGTTTTTTCTATGGGAATGCGTTTAGATAAATATTTAAAAGTAAGCCATTTAATTAAAAGAAGAACGATGGCGAAGGATTATATCGATGCTGGTTATGTAAAGGTAAATGGCAAAGTAGCCAAACCTTCCACCGATATAAAGATAGGTGATGAGATTGAGATCTCATCTACTAGTGGTGAAGTTACCAAAGTGACAGTTATGATGACAAAGAGCTTTTGCAACTTGTCTGATGCAGCTTCTATGTATAAGTTCCCAGATGATTTAGGAAGCGGTAATGGAAAAAAGTAACTTCTCATTTGATAAAAGAGTCGAGTCTTTAGGATTGAATAAATCCGATAAAGTTTTGATTGCCTACTCTGGTGGTGGTGACTCGACTTTTTTGTTGATGCAAGCTTTAAATTATTTTTATGATGGTAATATCTATGTCGCTTATGTAGATTACCACGATTCTGAATACACACCTGAAGAAGAAAAGATTGTTTTAGATTTTATTAGGGACAAAAACATAAAATTCTTTAGAAAAGATGTGTATTTATCGTGGAAAGAATCTAATTTTGAAGCCAGAGCCAGGGATATAAGATATAAGTTTTTTAAAGATATAATATTAAAAGAAAACCTTAAAGGAGTGTTGGTAGCTCATCATGCTAATGATGATGCTGAAACATATCTTTTTCAAAAGAGTAGAGGATCTATAACAGATGAATTGGGATTGAAATCTATATCTATTCTTTATGGAATAAGTGTTTATAGGCCACTTCTTCCAATAAAAAAATCAGATATTATTAAATATTTAAACGATAATGACATCATTTATTTTGATGATCCCACAAACAAGAACTGGAATAGATCTAGAGATAGATTGAGAATGAGTGTTTTATCTTCTGATGATAATGTAGATAAAACATTAGAGCAAAGAAATAAAGATTCAATCAAGAATGACGAAGAGATAGAAAAAGCTAATGAGTTTTTAAACAAGAATAGATATGAATTTAAAGAATATAGAAAATTATCTATCAATATACAAAGAAGATTTCTTTATAAAGCAATACAAATTTTAATAGGCAAAGAAGACAATGATATGGTCGTATCAACGATGAATATTTGCTTTGAATTTCTAAAATCAAATAGAACTGAATCCTTGAAATTAAATAATGAATTATATTTATATAAGGATAAAGATGAATTTTATTTCGGATCACCTATAGAATTAAATGATAGTTATTCGTTTGAAATCGATAGACCTGGAATCTATGATTTCAATTCAATTCATTTGGATTTATCTAATCCATCTTTATATAAAATAAATAAATTTCCAGTATTTATAAAAGCAGTTAAAAAAGGCGATATGATTTCTACTGATTTAGAGTGTAAAGACGGTTGGTTATGTATGAAAAAACATGGAGTGCCAACATATTTGAGAGGATTTTATCCAGCTTTATATAATAAAGAAGGCAATATCATTTATCTTCCTTTTTATGGAGATGATAAATTCTATATTAACGTATCTAGAATTTATCCGAAACAAAAGTATTGATATCGTTAATATATTTTCTATTTCTTTGACCGAAATAGAATAAATCTATTGCTGCTAGTACTAATAACCCAGTGGCACCTATAAAGAATCCAAATATCGTTATTCTGAATGATTTGGTTCCTTCGTAGTGAACTTTAATGTCATACTCACCTTCGGGTACTTTAAATGCTACTAATCCGTCCACATATTCAGGTGTTGTTTCTGAATTCAAAGAAAAATTATTTTCATCTTTGACTATATCTACGACATATCCATCATAATAGAGCTGAGGGATTTGAATAAAAGCTTCTTCAGTCGAGATGATGACATGAAAATCGGCTTCTGGTGTTTTAACTCTAGTAACTTTTAATTTACCCGATCCTTCAAGAAATACAGGTTGGATGTATTCATCTATTCCATGTCTAGGCTTTCCACTCCATAATGAACTGTGTACTTTGTAATACAAAGAATTCGAATACTTCGCTGGCTTATAACTTGAATCGTTGAATACTTTGGGTAGGTATTCATCTTGAGCACCTAAAGCCCAAACTTTCATCACTCCATCATATTCCATACTATCGTTTTGCCAAATAGAATCAGGCTGATAGACATACACGTTTCTTTTCTCTGGCAAAGCCTGGCTTACGCCGATTAGTAATGCTGCACCAGCGATTGCAACAGGTGTTACAGCAGGTACTTTCTTTAGATAACGCAACAATACACCGACTAAGAAGAAACACATGAAATAGAATAATGACCATACGCGCCAAGCAAACTGTGCATTGTACATAATCGATGGGAGGATTGACCATACTTCTGGAACATAGAGAAGCAATCCTAATAATACTATCGATATGATGGCATAATACAAATCAATATCTTTAAATAATTTGATTGGCTTTGTTTCATCATCCACAATTAAATTTCTTCTTCCACCTGTGACTTTGTAGTAAGCAAAGGTGACATAGAAAACAAACATAGCAATACACATTTCAAAAGGCTGGTAGACAAGATTTGAAACTAAAACTAATACAAAAAATTCAATCAATAGTGTTGATTTCTTATTCAAGAAGGTTAAATCTAATAGCTCGTCAGCTGTGATAACTAATCCTATTGCAAATAGATAGAATGCTATTGAATACTCGTATGAATCGACAGTTTCTAATGGATTCCATAGGTTGTAATATAGTTGACTTGAGATCCAATCCAAGTGAAGAAGTCCACTGAATGAATTTGTTGAGGCTATGCTATCTTGAATATGTTTTAAGTTTGTCCACATTACTTCATCATCGCAGACTATGTATAAGTCACTTTTGGTAGCTTCTAACATAGGAAGCAAATAAGGAAGTACGAATAAAACTATTAGAACTATAGATACGCATGCATAAATATCTTTTTTCCAATCTTTAATAAAGAAATAAAGTTTCTTTATGTTGAACAGCATATAAAGTATTGCAAATAAGCAAGTCACTAATGCTGTGAAAGGATGAGAAAGAACGATTCCAGTAACACCTACTATAGTGGATATATAGTGCCAAATTCTTATTTCTTTTTCGTTTAATAGACTATAGACACCATAGAATATTACAGGTATCAACGATATCGCAATCGATTCAGAGAATGCACACCTACATATCATGCAAAAGATTCGATATGGATGGAAGATATAGGCTATTCCTAAAATGAGCCCGCCTATATTGCTCTTAGTCATTCTTTTACCTAATGCATAAGAATAAAAACCACTGATTGCAATGAATATGATATCTGTAGTTTTCATAGCTACTACAGCTGTCATTCCTATGTTGTGAAATAAGTACATCAATTCGCCGGCAAATAAATGCGGTAAAGGAGCATAGAACATATGTGCATTGTATGCTACGTTTCCCATTGCTATCGTATTTGGACCGAATGGGTTCAAACCATTGATAGCGGCATTGTAAACGTCATAAATTTCAGATAGATGGAAATGTATGTCATCACCATTTGGCATTCCATTGTTAAAGAAAACATAACTTATAGCAAAGATACATCCTATAAGGACGATACAACTTATTATCTCCTTGCTTACTTTCTTAGTAATGGTCTCTATTTTATTCATAATGATTTGATTTTACTATTTTTCTGTAAAAAAAGGAAATTGAAACAAGATACAAGGAAAGATTCGAGTCGTTTAAGATTTTATTACTAGAAGACCTGCTTCTTATGTAGACATTACTTTTATGTCTTTAAAGCTTGTTTTATCAGCTGAAGACTTTCATATCAATGATCAATCTTTTAATGGAAAACGGAGAGTATAATCAATTAACTGAATTGCTTTCTAATAGGAACAATCTTCATATTATTTTTGCCAAGTCTCGTGAAAAGATAATAGTTCTATATTTGAAAAAAATGATTTCTGTAGGATTATAGATAAACAAAAAAGTAGAGGAACCCCTCTACTTCTTTTACTCAATCGACTAAATTACCAAATGGTTATACGTTTGCTAGGTTCGATATACATCTTGTCGGTAGGCTTGACATCGAAGGCCTCGTACCATTCAGCAAAGTTTCTAGGCTGAATGTTTGCACGGAGCTTATGAGGTGCGTGAACATCGATAGAAAGCAAGAGCTTCTCATATTCGGGACGCATCTTAGATCCCCAAATTCTACCAAATTGTTTGAAGAATGATTGATAATCTGGATGCTCTTCATGAGATTCAATTTCGAGTGCGCATCCGACACCACCATTATCAGCAATGTTTTCAGATACGATCAACTTTCCATTGACCTTTCCACCTTCCATTTCAATTCCATCGAATTCTTCAATCATCTTTTGGGTCAATTCTTTGAACTTCTTGAAATCTTCTTCGGTCCACCAGTTGTTAAGGTTTCCTCTTTCATCGCATTGAGCACCATTGTTGTCGAATGCGTGAGAGATTTCATGGCCTATTACAGTTCCTATTCCACCTAAGTTTTGAGCTTTGGTTTGATTCAATGAATAGAAAGGAGCTTGGAGAATTGCTGCAGGGAATGTTATATCGTTGACATAAGGGTTGTAGCAGGCGTTGACCATATGTCCAGGCATAGGCCATTCATTTCTATCGACAGGTCTTTCGATGTCTTGAATGTTATAGGCGATTTTAGCTTTAGATATATCTTTAAGAATGTCGTATAAGGACTTAGAAGTGTCTACGATAAACTTGTCGTAGATCTTTCCAGGCTTATCGGGATAACCCATCTTGATGACGATCTTAGATAACTTCAAGATTGCTCTTTCTCTTGTGGCTGGGGAAAGAATGGTGTTAGTGGCTAAGCGTTTCTTATAAGTTGCGATTACTTCCTTAACAATTGAAATTGTATCTTTCTTAGCTTTTCTTCCAAAATAAGTACGTCCGTAGTAGATTCCTACGGGTTCGGAGAAGATCTTATCTGAAGCTAAACGATATGCTGCTTTTTCTTTCGAAGAAGCCTCTTTTTGTCCGGACAATGCACGGCCATAGCTTCCACCGAGAATTCTCAATTCATCAGAAAGGTAGCTGGTAGCAGATAGCAATGTATTTACATAAGCCCAATGCTTGAACAATTCAAATGTATTTTCGTTGAATAATCCTTCAAATTCATCGAAGAAACGAGGATCGGCGACAATGACTGTTTGAGGGTTGAATCCAAAGACACCAAATAAGAACTTTTTAAATGCAAATGCTCCGGTCTTCTTGGCGACGACAGTTGCGAGCATGGGATTGTACATTGCAGGATAGTCGGCCCATTCCTCTTGGCTCTTTACTCTAGCAGCAATTAATTTATCGTAAGCCAAAGTATCATCTAAGAACTTAGCTTGATCTTCTTCTGATAAATTTGTCTTTGCTAAAATTTGTTTGACCATAGTAGACCACATGCCGATGAGCTGAGGACCTTGTGGGTTGTCATCGGCATAGTAGGTTGTGTCGGGCAAAATTGTAGAAGGACCAGTGATCAAGATGGAGTGCTTCTTAGTGTTCTTCATATCGGCTTCGACACCCATGTTGAAAGGAAGTAATATGTCATCCTTGAATAACTCAGCGGAATGCTCATTTAAATCGTTTATATCTTTCAAAGCTAATATTTTATCGAGATCTTTTTGAACTGGCTCTAATCCTTCTTTATCTCTTCTATCAAAGTCTAATGCGACTTTGTACAAATCGATAGCAGAACGAATGTAATGGTTAGGAATCTTCTTAGTTCCGTTAGCCATCTCTTTAAAATCATTCATCAAGGTCTTTTCGACACCGATGTCGAGGTCGGCAAATCCACCTACTGATGTGCGATCAGCAGGAATTTCAGCTTNTGCGATCAGCAGGAATTTCAGCTTTGGCAATCCATTCGCCATTAATAGCTTCATACAAGTCATCTTGAATTCTAACTTTCTCTTCTTCCATAATCTTTGCTCCTTTTCTTTCAGCTTTTCTCAGCGTATTAATAACATTTTAAAGCAATATTAAAAATGTTTATTTGGTTTTAGCGTATTAACAATGAATAATGCAATTATAATTGTAAAGATAAAATAAAGATTTTATGGAACCTATAGAAAAAGAACCTGCCATTAATTATTTTCCTGGTCATATGAACAAAGCTCTGTATCAAATTAAGGATACAGTTCATAATGCAGATGCAGCTATTTTAATCTTGGATAGCAGAGCCCCTTTAGCATCTTTTCCATATGGACTAGAAAAAATAATCGGTGATAAGCCCAAAGTCATACTATTGAGTAAAAGAGATCTAGCAGATCCGATTAAAACTAAAGAATTTATTGAATATTTCAATAATAAAGGCTATTTAGCATTTGATGCCAATTTGAAGAACCCCAAGGAAGCTAGTAGGGTAAAAAATGAATTGGGTAGAATTAGAACTTCAAGAGATAACAAATTTATCAAACTCAATCTTCCACTTCCACCAGTTAAGTGTTTGGTTTTAGGAATTCCAAATGTCGGAAAGAGCACAACAATCAATGTTTTAGGTGGAAAGAATAGAGCAGCAACTGAGAATGTCCCTGGTAAGACTAGGAAGACAACTATGTTTAGGGCAACACCAAGGATTTGGCTCTATGATACTCCGGGAATTCTAGAGCCGAATGTTCACGATAGGGACAGTATGATAAAACTAGCCTTGTTAGGCTCTGTGAAAGACGATATTTTGCCTCATGATTATTTGGCTAAAAAATTATTGGAGATGCTCTCAAAGCTTTATCCTGATGCATTTGAAAAACGCTATGGAATACCTCAATCACTTAATTCCACACAAGCTTTGATAGATTTAGCTGACAAAAGAGGATTTATTCTATCTAAGGATAGACCTGATATAGATAGAGCAGTTCATTGCTTGCTTCAAGAATTCAAGGACGGGAAGCTAGGAGGAATCACTTTAGATGAACAAGGATAGACATTCTTTAGAACAATTTGATGAAGATATAAGAATTAAAAACAATGTGGTTAATATAGCTGGATTTGACGAAGCTGGAAGAGGTCCACTTTGTGGACCTGTAGCATGTGGTGGATGTGTCCTACCCAGAGATTATTATTTTCCTTTTATAGATGATTCAAAAAAACTTACTCCCAAAGAAAGAGAAAAAGCGTTTGAAGAGATAAAAAGAGTAGCTTTGGCATATAGCGTTCAACTTATAAGTCCAGAAAAAATAGATGAGATTAATATTTTGGAAGCTTCTAGATTAGGAATGGAATTATGTCTAGAAGATATAAAAAAACAATTGAATGTCGATTATATAGTTACAGACTATATGAAACTTCATACCGATATTCCAGTTTTAGCTATTCCTAAAGGAGATGCTACTTCTCAATGTGTTGCAGCTGCTTCAATCTTGGCTAAAGTAACTAGAGATCATTATATGGAAGAATTGGATAAACAATATCCAGAATATCTTTTTAAGAAACATAAAGGTTATCCTACCAAAGCTCATATGGAAGTGCTGATGTCTAACGGTGTTATAAAAGGGCTCTATAGAGAAAGCTATAAACCAGTTAAATTAGCTTTGGAAAAGAAAGGCTATCATCAATAAATTTAGAATTCACTTATGAAAATGACAATCTCCTTCTCATTTCTTATGAGAGGAGATTTTTAATGCGTAATGAATTTTTGTTAGCTTTATCGATGAGAGAAAAAGGAGATTGGTCTGGAATATTGAAAGAGATGAAAGATAAAAAAGAGGTTAATCCTGAAGAAATATATAAATGCTACAGTAAGGTTAAAGGAGATTTAATACTGTTCAAGGATCAAGACTATCCCGACAAATGGAATCATATTGTTAATCCACCTCTTTGTGTATATACACATGGAAATAAGAAACTATTATCAAGTCCAAAGATTTTAGCAGTGATAGGGTCTAGAAAAGTAAGTCAATATGGAGATTATATCTGCAAAAAACTCATAAATGAATTGTTGGATATAATGCCTGATATCGTTATAGTATCAGGCTGTGCTATGGGAATAGATAGTATTGCGATGAGACAAGCGATGAATAAAGGTGGAAAAGTCATCGGTGTATCAGGTGCTGGAATTGAATCAGTTTATCCTTTGTCATCAAAAGATATCTATGACTATTGTAAAACGAATAATGGATTACTTTTGAGTGAATACCCTTGCTTAGAACCTCCAGAGAGTAAACATTTTCCGATGCGTAATAGATTGATTAGCGGGATATGTGATGCGATATTAGTCATAGAAGGTGATGAAAGAAGTGGAACTTCCATTTCTGTCGGTTATGGAATAGATCAAGGAAAAACGATAATGGCTGTCCCTAGAGATATAAGAGCAGAAAAACAATTGACTAATAAGTTGATAAGAGATGGAGCAAATCCTGTCCTTTGTGGACAAGATATAGCAGATTTGTTGGTAAATGAAATTTAATAAAAATTTCTAATACCTTATAGGTATTAAGGATGATATATGAAAAATTACCTCTTGACTAAAGGGGCTTATATTTAAATAATAGGTAGACTTTTTAGGGGGATAACTTATGAAACTAGTGATTGTTGAGTCTCCAACAAAATCAAAAACTATAGGTAAATTTTTAGGACCTGACTATAAAGTTATGGCTTGTGTCGGTCATATTTCAGACCTTGCCACCACCGGTCCTGGTGGTTTAGGAGTAGACGTAAAGAATGATTTCAAGCCAACTTATGTAGTTCAACCAGACAAGGTAGAAGTAGTCAAAGAATTGAAAAAAGCTATTAGCAAGTCAGATGAAGTCATATTGGCAACCGACCCTGACCGCGAAGGAGAAGCTATAGCTTGGCATTTAGCAAATGAATTCAAACTTCCTGTGGAATCCACACCTCGTTGGCAGTTCCACGAAATCACAAAAAACGCTATAAAATTAGCTAGCCAAAAT
Source organism: Clostridium sp. CAG:568 (assembly GCA_000434395.1). Classification (GTDB taxonomy): domain Bacteria; phylum Bacillota_I; class Bacilli_A; order RFN20; family CAG-288; genus CAG-568. The sequence continues at coordinate 15,720 of FR878780.1, forward strand.
CCTGGATTGATAAATATGAGCTTGGTCGAATCACAAGAGACAAGACGTATTATTGATAGAATCATGGGATTTCGTCTTTCCTATCTTCTTCATAAGAAGATTAAATCTCGTTCAGCTGGAAGAGTTCAATCTGTAACTCTTAGATTTATCGTCGATCGAGAGAACGAAATTAGAAACTTCAAACCAGAAGAGTACTGGGAGATTGCAGGTTCTTTTGGACCTAAGAACTTAGAAGCTAATTTGAGTTCTTATCAAGACAAGCCTGTCAAGATTACAAATCAAGAGCAAGCCGATGCTATAGAAGCTGCTTTACCTAAAGACTTCATCATTAATTCTATTGTAGAATCTTCTAGAAGTAGAGAGCCTAAGCCTGCATTCACAACCTCAACTATGCAACAAGAGTCGTTTAACCAATTCCGTTATTCTACAAAGAAGACTCAATTGATTGCTCAGCATCTTTACGAAGGTAAGGAAATCGAAGGAAATGCTGTGGGTTTAATCACTTATATGCGTACTGATGCCAATCGTTTGGCACCTGAATTCATAGCTGCAGGCGAAGGATTCATCAAAGAAAAATATGGTGCTTCATTTGTCGGACATGCTCATGTAACATCAAAAAAATCCGAAATGGTTCAAGATGCTCATGAAGCCATTCGTCCTACTGATGTAAATATGACACCTGAGAGAGTTAAACCATATTTATCTAAGGATGAATATAATGTTTATTCTTTGATTTATAACAGAGCGATAGCTTCTTTAATGGCTCCAAGAATTGAAAAGCTAGTCACTTTGAAATTGAATGGAAACGGATATATTTTCTCGACGGATTCAGTTACTACACAGTTTGAAGGTTATTCAAAGGTTTATGGACAATATGAGAGTAAGACTGCTAAAGCCATAGATTTCTCTAGTTTGAAGGAAGGAGATACTATAGCTTGTAATAAGATCTCTAAGACTCAGCACTTTACCAAGGCTCCTGCTAGATACACCGAAGCTAAAATTGTTAAATTGATGGAAGAGAAAGGAATTGGAAGACCTTCAACTTATTCTTCTACGATTTCAACCTTGGAAGAAAGAGGATATGTCACAGTTGAAAAAGGTGTTCTTTCTCCTACTGAGCAAGGAGAGTTGACAGTCAAGAAGCTTGAAGATTTCTTCCCTCAATTTATGGATGCTAAATATACAGCTGAAATGGAAGACAAACTTGATGCTATCAGTGAAGGAAATTCATCTAGACATGATTTGTTGACTTCATTCTACTCTGACTTCTCTACTTGTATGGATAAAGCTGAAAAAGATATGGAGAAGCTTCCTGATGTTAAGACAGGCGAGAAATGCCCTAACTGTGGAGCGGATTTAGTTATTAGAAAAGGAAGGTATGGCCAATTTGTCGCTTGTTCAAATTATCCTACATGTAAGTTTATTCAAAAGGAAAAACCTGAGATTGTCGAAGGAAAGATTTGCCCTAAATGTGGCTCTCCTTTGGTAAAACGTAAAGGTTATGGCGGAAAAGAATTCATTGGTTGTTCTTCATATCCCAAGTGTAAATATATAGAAGGTCAGGAAGAAAAAACTAAAAAACAAGTTGTTATTCCTGAAGATGCACCCGAATGTCCTAAGTGTCACAAAGGTAAATTGATCTCTAAGCATGGAAGATTTGGTGAGTTTATAGCTTGCTCTAATTATCCAAGTTGTAGATATATTCAAAAGACAAAGAAAGCTAAAAAAGAAGAGGAATAAAAATAGATATGGCGATGAACATCGATAAATCATATGTTCGTGTCATCGGAGGAGGTTTGGCCGGAAGTGAGGCCAGCCTCCTTTTGGCACGTTTAGGAATAAAAGTAAAGCTCATCGATATGAAGCCTTCTAAATTGAGCAAGGCTCATCACGATAAAGATCACCTCGCTGAACTTGTTTGCTCGAATTCTTTAAAATCAGAAGATCCTCTTTCTGCCCCTGGAATACTTAAAGGTGAGATGGAAAGATTAGGAAGTGTTGTCATTGAAGCTAGCAAAATAGCAAAGGTTCCCTCTGGTCAAGATTTAGCAGTAGACAGAGATGTTTTTAGCAAGTATATAACTGATGCTATTAAATCTAATAAGAATATAGAAATTGTCGATGAAGATGTTCAATCTATTCCAGATGATGGAATATTAACAATAGTATGTACTGGGCCTTTGACTTCGGATGGATTATCAAATTTCTTAGCTGAAAAGATTGGAAAATCTATGCTTTCTTTCTTTGATGCTGCAGCTCCTTTAATATTTAAATCTTCCATCGATACTTCAAGGATGTTTGAAGGATCTAGATATGGAAAAGGTGAAGGGAAGTATTTGAATATTCCTATGAGCAAGGAGCAATATGAGAAATTCAATAATGAGTTGATCAATGCTCAAAGAGCTATATTGCATGATTTCGATCATTTTGAAGGTTGTTTGCCTTTGGAAGTGATGGCTAAAAGAGGACCTATGACTCTTAGATATGGTCCTTTAAAAACAGTTGGACTCAATTGTCCACCTGATACATATGCTGTAGTTCAGTTGAGACAAGATGATGTGGCAGGAAGCCTTTATAGTCCTGTTGGATTTCAAACAAACTTAACTTTCCCAGAGCAAAAGAGAGTCTTTGGCCTTATTCCGGGATTAGAAAATGCTAAATATGCTAGATTTGGTCTTATGCATAGAAATACATATGTTAATGCTCCTTCTTGTTTGGATAGAACACTTTGTTTGAAGAATGATCCTAATATTTATATAGCTGGTCAATTGAGTGGAGTAGAAGGGTACTGTGAAAGTGCAGCTATGGGTTTATTAGCTGCTTGTTATGTTTATCAAAGATTATCAAATGATAAAGTGGAATATATTCCCGTAAATACTTTGATGGGAAGCTTAGCTAATTATTTGGTTATGTCTTCACCAAATCATTTTGCACCGATGAATGCTACCTTTGGAATTATTGCAACGACACATAGCCGTAAAGATCATCAACTATTGAGAGATGAATCGTTAGGAAAATTAGATGAATGGGTAAAGAAAAATCTTCATATATAATAGAAGATGGTAATTCAAAAGAACTTTCTGAATTTCAAGATTATCTTTTGAATGTAAGAAGGTATTCATCCAATACAGTTAGCTCTTATTCTTTCGATATTTGTGATTTCACAAAATTTATTAGAGGCTTAGGTAAGATATTCAAAGATATTAAAGTCGACGATGTTAAATCTTGGATTTTAGATTTAACTGAAAGACAGATAGGAAAGAGATCTATAAAAAGAAAGATGTCTTCTTTGAAATCTTTCTATGCTTGGATGTATATTCAAAAGAAAGTAGATTCAGATCCATTTGAGTATGTTCATTCTCCTAAAGCAACTCATGCTTTACCTGATTTCTTTTCTGAAAAAGAAATAGATGCTTTATTAACTGTAAATGAAAAAAGAACTGATAAATTGAAAGATCGTGATCAAGCCTTGTTAATGTTAATGTTTGCTTCTGGTCTTAGGGCTAGTGAAGTTGTCAATCTGACATTCAATCAAGTTGACTTCGACAACAGGATAATGAAGGTGTCAGGAAAAGGAAACAAGGATAGACTAGTTCCTTTCACTAATTCAGCTAAGGAAGCAATGCTTAATTATATAAATGGTCTTAGAAAGGACTTGTTAAAAGAAGACACTAAATATATATTTTTGAACTCCAAAGGAAATAAGATGACTGTTAGAGGGCTGGAATATATATTGGATGAAATCGAAGCTAAAACAGGATTGTATGGAAAAATTCATCCCCATATGCTTCGACATTCTTTTGCTACTAAGATGTTAAATAGAGGCGCGGATTTAAGAACGATACAAGAATTATTGGGTCATTCTTCTATTGAAACTACATCCATTTATACTCATGTCGCTTATGAAAATATGAAGGAAACATACGAGAAAACTTTTCCTCGTGCTAAAAAAGAGGATAACAATCCTGACTATGATGAAGAAAGCGATAAAAACCAGTTGAAATAAAAAAGCAATTATGATTAAATAGTTTATCGCTGGCCCAGTGGAGAAGCGGTTTAACTCGGTGCCCTCTCAAGGCATTATTCATGGGTTCGAATCCCGTTTGGGTCACCATTCGACTATAATTCGAACTCGTACGCTATTACGCCGTACGGGTTCGTTTTTCATTACTACCTAAAGAAGCGATTTAAGGACTGGTTTGTCCTTCATGAATTGCCCGGGAATCGTAAGCGTTAAAGATATCC
>FR878781.1:0-528 GCA_000434395.1 Clostridium sp. CAG:568
ATTGGTTGGGAAAGTATTAATTAAATGGATTCTATTCAAGTGTTAGTTGGCTTTTAATAAGAAGACTTTAAGGTGTACCGAAGCTAGAAATAGAAATTACTATCTTGTTTGGTTTAGCGATTTACAAATGGTATCAGAGGATGATCCCAAAGAATTACCGGAACAGATTTATAACTTTATGCTCAAAAAAATAAATTGAAAGAGGCTCCCATCAACCATAAAAAAGCAAATATATTTTAGGCGATGCAAGATAATTTGTAAAAAATTAACCCAATACTGGAGCAAACTATGGATTGAAAAACCGGCCTGCTAAGCCAATTTCTTTGTTTTCCTCTTGAAAAGCCACTTTTTCCATCACCCGTTTGCTCCCTTGTTTAAAAAGAAATAAGATGCATCGAGATTAAAAAAAGGTGTTTGAAAACTATGACTAAATAAGTCTAGAAATTTAATTTTTTTTGCCTACAAGTGGTTGACATAAAGAAATTGGGCTACTATAATTTTAATGTGTAAAAAAGAGGAATAAAAAGA
>FR878781.1:546-10618 GCA_000434395.1 Clostridium sp. CAG:568
AAAAAGATAAAAAAAAATAATTTATCTTTTTACATTATTAAACTTTCCATTTTCTTTATTAGGCTGTGGTTCACAGTCTCAAATAAATAGACTTAGACCCTTAGCAACCCCTCAATCATTTATCAACTATTTAGATTCTCATAGTGATGAAAAAAAGAACGTAGAATGGTTCGGAAGTACCTATGATTTTACTGAAAACAGGAGCTTTTACAAAAAAGGAAAGGAGTCTAGTAACTTCTTGGGGACTTGTTTTTTTAGTACTGAAAGAGGTGATGAAACTCAAGAACTTCCATCGAACTTTTGGGGATTAATAACTATTACTATTATTTATCCAGTTTCTAATGGCTTTTTCTCAAAAAGTTATTATCGATATAACATGACATTCAACTATAAATTCGATGTAAGAGTTGCTTTTGATAATCCAATAGGTGATATTTTTGCCGATACAGTTGGTCCATCTAATCATTTCTTTACGAATTCCAAGACTTTCACTAAAATCAACAACTTTTTTCCCAAGCTGCAAAGGAAAATAATGATTAAATACTCTTTATTCAATAAAAGCATATTTATAGATCCTTCAAATTTTACCTATTCTTTCAATGAAAAAGATTTAAGAGAAGATGACACTTTAAAAAATTGCTTGAATGAAGAAAAATTCTTAGCATTTTTAAACCTAAATGTTATTCATTCGGAATAGATATTTCGGACAAGTGCAATCTTATTTGTTCTTATTGTTTCAATAAAAATATGACGGGAAGAATTATTTCTTTTGAAAAAGCAAAAGGCTTTCTTGATAAGATGTTCTCTACTTTTCCTAATGGTGAAAAATACTTTGTTGATCTTTCTGGAAAAGGTGAACCCCTCATGAATCTACCCGTGATTTTAAAAATTGCAAGGTATTGTCAAGATAAGCCTTCCAGTCTTTAGGTATGCCTAGATAATAGGGAACGCCTCGAAAATGCCCAGACCATCGGCAAAATCAGGCAAATTCCCTCTTTTCTTTTGGCCAGAAATAGCATACTATATTAGTATGCTTATAGGAGGGCAGTATGGCAATACCTGAATGGGCGAAAAGACTGAAGGGAAAGAAGCAGCTGATCAAGGACGTCGGAGGAAGGTTCTACCTCTACGAGGCCAAGTATGTCTATTCTTCAGAGAGGAAGAGGACCATGACAAAGCCGGGAAAGTATCTAGGGCGTCTGGACGAGGAGAAGGGGCTGATCAAGGCCGACATCAGAATGAATGCCGATGACCTCAAATCAATATCCGCTCCCCTCGAATACAAGGCAACCGCCCTTCTCGAGGAACTCGGTTCCGACATAAGAGAGAACCTGAGAGAGTGCTTCGGAACCGAAGACGGCGATGCGATAATGGCCATAGGGAAACTTGGCCTGACGGACAAGCAGCCGGAGAGGAGGATAAGGAACGCATATGAATGTTCGTATGAGAGTATAGCCCATCCGGGCCTTGCCCTTTCGAAGTCGTCGATATCGCTCCTGTCGGAGAGGATAGGGAAGAACAGGGACGCACAGCTCAAGTTCATGCACAAGTATATCGACGATTCCTCGCACATCATCTTCGACGGAACAAGACTCGTATGCTATTCCAAAGGCATATCAGAGGCAAGGATAGGATACAACCACAATCAGATCTGGGATCCCCAGGTGAACCTCATGTACTGTTTCTCCCTAAAACCTGTGAAGTCTCCCGTCTATTATTTTCCTTTTCCCGGAAACAGCCCCGATCTGTCGAACATAGGATACTGCATAAAGGAGGCAGGAATAAAAAACGTCGTCCTCATCGCCGACAAAGGCTTCAGGGACGATGCCAATTCCATGCTGATGAAAGAGAACGGAATCATTTTCCTTGCCCCTCTGAAGAGGAACGACTCCTCGATCGACTACGGATTCATGGGAGAACAGGCTGGTACCGCGGTTCCGTTCGGCGCCAATGTATTCACCTATCATGGAAGAGCCATCTGTTTCAGGACCATACAGGAATACGAATACAAGGACGTAAGGAAGAAGAGAGCTTCGCGTGGCAGGCCCAAGGCAGACGAAAAGCCGGAATACGAAGAGATAAGGCAGGACAAGATCGTCCTGTTCCTTGATACGGAACTGAAGAACGAGGAAGAGAGCACTTATTGCCAGAACATGGCAAACGGAGTCAAGGGATACACACCCGAAGGACTGAAGGAATCATCTAAATACTTCGGGACCATCGCATTGGCGATGAACTCCGACATCTCTCCGAAAGAGATGTTCGAGATGTACAAGGAAAGGGAACTCATCGAGGACGGCAACAAGGCTTACAAGCATGTGCTCGGAAAATTCGCATCGAACAAAACGAACAGCTTCACCTATTCGGGATGGCTCTTCTTCAACCACATCTCGCTGATGCTCTACTATCGCATCCTTGCGAAGATAAAGGAGAAGAACCTCCAGTCCAACTGTTCGGTCGAGGACGTAATTGATGTCACAAGAAGGATAACGCGGATGAAGGTCGGGGACGAATGGATTGAGAAGACGCCGGCATTGAGCGACATGAAGCCGTATAAGGAGATCTTCGACTAGGCATACCTCAGGATTGGAAGTTTCGGATTAAATATAAATATTTTTAAGCAAACTTGGAGATGATGAAATAATAAAATTGGCTTTGGCGTGTGACTTGTTAAAAAATTTTCCATCGACTGAAATGGAACAGAACGGAATGTATGTTTTAAGATTTGATAGGCTAATTACAGTTATATCAAAAAAATGAAGGGAAAATAGGGCAGGCATCTTATGAATGCTCAATGCCTTCTTTTAATGATCATGAAATTTTGAGAAGTGACTTGGCGAACAAAGGCACAAAAATAACGCCAAAAAAATTTGAATGAAAATGACATTGATTATTTAAAAGGGATAATTAAACATGAAATGTTGCATACTTTGTGGTTCAAGGATATTTATGACAAGTCATTGCAAGATCGCACAATTATGTTTTTTGATTGCGAAAAGGGTCCACAATACATTCACCACCTTTTTATTTTACTTGTTTATGAGCTCTCAAGGCCCATAAAATAGAGATCAAATCTATTCCTTCCTGACATATAGCACCTATGATGGCGGGAAGTACTCCAAACGCTGCAACTATCATTAATATTATGCAAGTTGTTATTCCTATTAAAACAGCTTGTCTTCCTATTTTTAAAGTATGTATTGATATTTTCTTAGCTAATACAATGCTATCTATCGAATCATTTAAAATGATGATATCGCTGACCTCACTGATAGCACCATCATTTCCGCTTTGCATTGCTATTCCTATGTCTGCATTTGCTAAGCAAGGTGTATCGTTTATTCCATCTCCTACCATTGCTATAGGTCTATCGTCATCACTTGCAGAAGTTATTATATTTAATTTGTCCTGAGGCGATAAAGATGAATAGTATTTATCAATTCCAGCTTCTTTTGCGATTCTAGAAGCAGTTTTCTCGTTATCACCGGTAAGCATGATGATCTTATTGACATTAATATCTCTTAATGAAGATAAAGCTTCTTTTGTATCTTTTTTAAGTTTATCTCTAAAGATGATATATCCGGCAGGATTATCATTCACTGATAACCCTACTAATGTTTCACCTTTTTCTATATTATCATCTAAAGATACAAAAGATCTGTTTCCTACTTTATATTTAACTCCGTCTATAAACCCTTCAACTCCTTTTCCCGGATATTCTTTGATATCAGACGCTTTTAATAGATTTGTTTGATTTGATGATTCTATTATAGATTTAGCAAAGATGTGATTGGAATTAATTTCAAGACTAGCCATATATAAGAGTAAATCATCTTTTGAATAATCACCTATAGCTTCTATTTTTGAAATCGATGGTTTTCCATTGGTTAGAGTTCCTGTTTTGTCGAAAGCAAAAGTCTTAGTATTTGCTAGTTTTTCAAATGCGATAGGATCTTTTATTAAGATGTTCTTTTTATAGGCTTGCGATATTCCTGAAATCATTGCAATCGGAGCTGCTAATAATAAAGGGCAAGGAGAAGCGACTACCAATACTTCGACAAATCTAGTAAAGCCATCCATCAATGAGATTGATGGATTTGTAATATAAGCAATAAGCCAACCTAATCCTGCTAGTAGATAAGAAACAATAGTGAATGGAATTGCTAATTTATCAGTCATTTTTACAAATTTAGATGGCTTTTTATCCACTTCTTTAGCTAATTTAACGATAGTTTGATACTGAGAATCAGCATCTTTTTTATCGACTCTAGCAATAATAGGAGAATCACCATTTATAAATCCCGATAGTATTTTGTCTCCTGCTTTTTTTGATTCTGGAATACTTTCTCCTGTTAGAGAAGACATGTTGAATGGTGAGTTTCCATCGATTATCGTCGAATCCAATGGAACTGTTTCATTAGGCTTTATCAAAAACAAATCACCTATTTTTGCTTCTTTTATGTCTATATCCATACAATACCCGCTATCGGTCAATAGATGAACAACTTTAGGTGTCTTATTTATGAGCTCAGTCAATTCTTTATTTGCTTTCCTTGAAGAAAAAGACTCTAAAGCCTGACCAGAAGCCATCATAATCATTATCATAAGACAAGCCCAATAACCTTCGATAGTAATTCCGTTTATGGTGTCATTGACAAATAGAGTAGAAATAATAGAAGTCAAAGCTAAAATATCTAATCCTACATGTCCTTCTATTAAATCTTTTATCATACTTACGACAGTAATAATTACAAAAATTGCAGCACATGAATGGATGAGGATAAGAGAGACTAGATTCAACTGGAATCCAAATTGAAATATTAAAGCTAATATTCCAACAACAATCGTCAAAATAATTAAGTAATAATTAGATAAGAACTTTTTCATTGTAAATCACCGGTCCTTTCAAGAGTTCTATCTTTAAATAGTTTGTCGCCTGAAAAGGATTGCTCCTTTTCTGCCGTCGTCACCTTATATAAGGTCTAACGGAATCTTGTAAGTCACCTGTGGATTTACCACTACACACCCTTTCGGGATAGCACTTTTAATATAATGGTTTGATAAATGGAAATCAATATCCAAATAAAAATAAAAAAGCCTTAGGATTGGCTAAGACTTTGACATATATATTTAATCTGATAGCAACTCTTTTAATTGTATGGAATTGATTCCTATGTTTTTCTGCATGAAATCAGCTATTTTAATTATTTGTTTCTTTTCTTTTTTTAATTGTTTATATACTTTGTTGAATTCGCTTTTTAAATACTTCCTTTTAATTCTTTCGTATTTAAATTTCAACAAATATGATATTTCTTCAGAGTGGGCATAATGGCATGATGGATCCAAAATAGATCCACGGCATAGCAAGGTGTCGATTAGTTTTAATGCCTTAGTCAAATCACTACCACCTCCTACATCATACTTGCCAAAGATTAATTTCTCACTGGCAATTCCAGCTAGACTTGTGTCGATACTTTCTTCTAATGTTTCTCTGTCTAATCTCTCGGTAGAGAATTTATCAGAAGATAGAGTTTCTGCATTGATGTTATCTATTATTCTAGTTCTCAAAAAAGATATCCTTTTACAATGAGATTGTAGGTAAAGTGCATGACCTGCTTCGTGTATTGCGGTCATCCTTTCGATATTGTCAGGCGCTTCGTGGTTATGGTCTACTAAATCCATTTCATCTAATATTTTCAAAATATCATTCAGCTTTGTTTTTTCACCGTATTTTATACTTGCTTGACTAAATATGGATTCTATTTTAGCAATGTTTATTTTCTTGAACTCATATTTTAATTCTTCTTTTTCATCGGCAGTTACAGGAACATTGTATTTCTTGCTGAATCCATCTATTAAGTCTTCAACTATAGATGAACTGCTCATACAATATTTCTTTTCCAATCTTCCAACTCTAACTAATGATTCAGGCCAATCTTGAGGAGATGAGTTTGATGTTGCAAGTGTGATTACAGAAGTGTTCTTATCAAATCCATCCATTTGAGATTGAAAAGCTCTAAGGAATTTAGGATCTACTTCACCCCAACAATTTAGTCCTAACAAATTGTCAATTTCATCGACTATTACTATTGATAATTTGTTCTTTCTAGCTTTAGTATATGCATCGACTATTTCTTTGTTTATATTATCTAGGTCACATTGAAGATTGATAACTGGACAGTTAAAAATCTTTGAGAATTCTCTACATATCAAAGTTTTACCATTTCCAGGCTCTCCATAGAAAACAAATCCTTTGGGTAGATCGGAGATATCCTTTCCATCTTTTAATCTATCCATATACTGGTCATAAACTTCTTTTAGTTGTTTTTTGATAGTGTCGTATCCAAACACATTAGGTAAGAAATCTTTGATTTTGTTTTCCATTTCCGTTTCCTCTCTTTCAAAGTTTCACCATTTTCTCATAGATTAGATTCAACTAATGGATAAAATGAATGATATTAAGACTAATGTGTATAAAAATACACATTTGTTATTCTTAATGAATTCATTTTAGATAAAAAAGATGATAAAAATGTTTTTAGATTTAGAATATAAGGTTTCATCGATTTTGATTGTGGAGAGTCAAATATAAATGTTTGTACTATTAAATTAGATAATCTTATGCTCATATTAAATTATCTGTTTCAACTACAAAAAATAAATATCATAAAAATATTTTTGATTGTTTATGAATACTATTATCCATATGAGAAAATATTTGATTGGATTGAATTTGCCTTTGCTCTTTTATATGAATGCCTTATCAGTTTTTATTTCATGAAGAAGTTTGATGAGGACATAAAGGAAATGAATGAAAAAGATAAGAAATAAAGCTCTTTTATATTGTATTTTATCTTTGTGAGTGCTATTGTTCTTTTGCCTTAAGCAAGGCCAGGTTACTCAGTCGGACATGGACTTTCGCCGGCTATTGAAGGAGACTTCTTTAGACGGTCAGCATCCCTTAATCGAAGCCAAGGTATGGGATAGAAAAGTTCTAATACCACTGAGAGCGTAAGCTCAAGCGTCATAAGGTTTACTCACGAGTAAATTATCCTTATGGCATTTGACTTGCCATAAGTTTTTTATTGAAAGGAGGGTAAACCCATGGGTCTCAAAGATTGGAAAGAAGCCAAGGCTAATAAAAAAATAGTCAAGGAAGAAAATTTGATTAACAAGGCTAATGCTCAAAAAATAGCAAAGACTGGAGTTGTTCAAAGTAAAGAAGATCGAGAAAGACTTTTGAGAGCTAGTAGTTTGTCTATAGCTGATTTTTTCAAGGATATCGGTGTGGATGAGAAGACGGGCTTAAATGACGAAACTGTTGAAGCCAATAGAGAAAAATATGGAGCAAACACAGTTACTAAGATCAAAAGCAATGGTGTTTTTCATAGACTTTTCAAAGCATTTACTTCTCCTTTTTCGTTAATTTTGCTAGTTGTAGCTGTCATATCAGCAATTGTCGCTTGGCTTCCTGGAGGTACTGCTGAAGATAAAGCTACTTGGTGGGTTACTCCTTTGATAATAATCATAATGGTTCTTCTCTCCGGAACTGTAAGTTTTGTGGAAGAGACTAAATCTCTTCGCTCAGCTGCTTCATTGAAATCCATGACAGAGAATACTTCGACAGTCATCAGAAAAGGAAAGGTAATCGAGCTTCCTAACGATCAATTGGTTGTTGGAGATATAGTTAGAATCGGTGCTGGTGATATGCTGCCAGCAGATGTTAGAGTTGTAGTTGCTAAAGATTTATTCGTTTCACAATCTGCTTTGACTGGTGAACAACAACCTGTTGAAAAGAATACTAATTCATATAATGGAAATTTAGCAAAAGCAAATCCTTTCGATGTCTCTTCTTTAGCTTTTGAAGGATCTAATGTTGTGTCTGGAAGAGGCGAGGTTTGTATAGTCAATGTCGGAAATAAAACAATTTTTGGTGCTTTGAGAGAAAAAGTAGTAGAGAAAAAAGGAAAGACTGCTTTTGAAAAAGGTGTCGATTCAGTCGCTAAGATGCTCATGAGTTTCTTGGTGGTTATGGTTCCTCTTATCTTTATCATCGATGGCTTTGGTATTCATATAACATCAGAAGGGTTGGTAATTTCAGGATATAACGATTATAAGCAATGGATTCAAGCTTTGATGTTTGCTATGTCAGTAGCTGTTGGACTCACTCCCGCACTTCTTCCTATGCAAGTTGCAGCTAATCTAGCTAAAGGGGCAGTCAAGATGTCTGGAAAGAAAGTTATAGTAAAGGATATCAACTCTATTCAAAACTTCGGAGCCATGGATGTTCTTTGTACGGATAAAACTGGAACACTTACTGAAAATAGCTCGACATTAGCTGAGTATTTTAACTTTGATGGTGTTTCATCTCCACGTGTTCTTCGCCTCGCTTTCTTAAATTCGTATTCCCAAACTGGAATTAAGTCCGTTATAGATAAATCGATTGTGGCATATGCTGAATCAGATAGATCATTTTATGAATCGTTGACTGAAGGATTAGTAAAGCTTGATGAAATTCCTTTCGACTTTGATAGAAAGAGATTAACTGTTTTATTAAAGGATCACACCGGTGCTAAATTTATGGTTGTGAAAGGTGCAACTGATTCTATGATAAAGACATTGGGCTTTATCAAAACAACACAAGGAAAAAGACCTATTACTGATGATGATATAGCTAAGATTAAGATCACTGCCGATAAAGAATCTTTGAAGGGTAGAAGAACAATATTGATGGCTACTAAGGATACAGATAAAGATACGATAACAGTATCGGATGAATCTGACTTGGTCTTTGCTGGATATATATGTTTTGAAGACACGCCTAAAGCCTCGGCTAAGGAAGCTTTGGATGGCCTTAGAAACTTTGGTGTTACAGTTAAAGTATTAACCGGAGATAATGAGCCAGCTGCCAGAGCTGTTTGTAGAGCTACCGGGTTTGATGATATTAAAGTGTTATCTGGTGATGAGATTAGAGAGATGAGCGATGATGAATTGACTAAAAAGGTTGAGGAATGTAATTTGTTCGTTAAGTTGTCACCCGATGACAAGAGCAGAATTGTTACAAGTCTTCAAAGAAATAAACATACTGTCGGATTCATGGGTGATGGAATCAATGATGCAGCTGCTTTACATGCTGCTGATGTCGGAATTTCATTCAAGGATGCAACTGATATAGCTAAGGAATCAGCCGATATCATCATGTTGGAGAATGATTTGAATGTTTTGAGAGATGGAATTATCGAAGGAAGAAAATCATATGTAAATATGATGAAGTATTTGAAAGGCCAGACTTCTTCAAACTTCGGAAATATGATTTCTCAAATGATCGGGGCTATTTGGATTCCATTTATTCCGATGCAAGCTTTACAAATCATCTTGTTGGATATCATCACTGATGTTTCTTGTTCTATGATTCCTTTCGATTCGGTAGATGAGAGAAATATAATGCAGCCTTTGGATTTTTCAGTCAAACAAATACGATCGTTTATGTTTGCATTCGGACCGTTATCTTCTTGCATCGATATGATCACATTTGCTTTTTTGATGTACTTTATCTCCCCATTAATGGTCGCGAATATGAATTCAACTGGTGACACTATCAACTGGGCTTTCCAAAGTGGAATGTTCAACTGGAACTGGGCTGAGACATCCGATGAATATATAACTTTTATGATGACTTTCCAAACCGGATTCTTCTTAGAATCACTGATAACGCAGAATGTAGTCTATGCTTTCTTGAGAACTGATAGAATTCCTTTGATCCAGTCTTGGCCTAACGTCACATTGTCTTTAGGAATAGTCGTATCATGTCTATTGGGATTCTTTGTAGTTTATGTTCCTAATGTCAATGCTACTTTCGATATGGTTTCTATTAATCCAATATTCCTCGTCATTCTATTTGGACAAGTGCTGCTATATGGATTATTGACTCAACCTGTGAAGTATTTCTATAAAAATTATTACGGAAGATTGCTATAATGTTTATTTGATAAGCATGATTATTGACACTTTTTATATAAGTTATTATTCATATAAAAAAACTATCTGGATTGTGTACTGCACCCCTCTCACT
>FR878782.1 GCA_000434395.1 Clostridium sp. CAG:568
AAAATATGTGGAATAAAATGCAGAAATGAATAGTATGAAAAAATATTTCTTTTATTTGATTGGTGCTTTTTGTTCATTACTAGCACCTCTCTTATTGGTCTTTATAGCTCAGCCTTTCTTTCATATTGAAGGTGATATGTCTCATGGTACTTTGAATGGCTATGGTCAGCCTGGAAATTTAATTTGTATTGTTATTATTCCAAGTATCTTAATTGCAGTATGTCTTTTCTTCTCATATTTCTTATTGATTCATAAAAAGAGAATGAACGATATAAATATCGTTCTATCTTTAGTAGTTTCAATTATATTTACTATTGTAGAAGTGTTAGTATTAGCTTTGGGATCTTATATGGCTACTTTGGAATTGCTCAATTATATGATTCCTACAATTGTCGGTTATCCTGTTGTTGCATTTAGTCTTTATTGCTTGTGGAAACAATACTCTTATTCTTTGAAATACCATAAAAACAAAGTGATAGAAGAAAAGAGAAAAAATGAAGTTTTATAAATAGAAAACTAGATTATTTTGAATTGGGTCTTAATTAGGAGATCCTGATTTGAAATATCAAATCTCAGCTTTTTTGGTAAATATGCAAATATTTATGAAAACTAAAAGTGCATATCTTTTGTACTGCACCCCTCTCACTG
>FR878783.1:0-44357 GCA_000434395.1 Clostridium sp. CAG:568
CAGTGAGAGGGGTGCAGTACAAAATGCAAGGCCTTTTTTTAAAACTTTAGTGAAAATAATTGAAAAGCCTTTCTAATACCAAGCTTTATTTTAAAAATTTTTGAATGTTTATAGAATTACTTTAGATTTGAAAAGCAACCATAAAACTTATTATTTAAAGTTTTATTGCCTAAGTTTAGAATTTTAGTTCATAAATTGCCTTTAAGAGGGTAAAAAAACTGATATTTTTTACTTTTTAGTAATTTACATTTGAAAGTTGTTTGCTAAAATAGAGTCACTTTGAAACCTCTTACCGAGTTTCAAACGTTCTTCACAATCAAAGATTCCAAGGAGGGTAATCAAAATGAAGAAAAATTCAATTTTGTGCACATTAATGTGCCTTGTTAGTTTAGGAAGTTTAGCAAGCTGTGGACCTAAAACCAGTGAATCAACTGATTCAGCCAAGCCTGACCCAACACCAGTAAAGAAGGAGAAACTCGTTTTATCCGGTGCTGAAGATCAAAGAACATTCGTCATGGGAAAAGCCAATGAATATTTGAAGGCTCAAAAACTTGATAGCAAATATGAATTGACCTACACCGCTCACGGAGAAGATAAAATCGACTCCGAAGTTGCTGACTGGACTGCAGAAACAGCTCCTGATTTATATTCATTCTCTTGTGATAAGAGCACTCCTTTAGCTGCTGCTGGTGCATTGGCAACAGTACCTGATGAATATGCAGAACAAATGAAGAAAACTTTGTCTGAAACTGCATATGCATCAGCTACATTCAATGGCGACTTAGTCGGATATGCATACACAGCTTCAAATGGATACTTCACATATTATGATTCAAGCTTGCCTGGAATTGATGACATCGTACATGACAATAAGGCTGGAAGCATCGTCGATAATATTGAGGATTGGTTGAAATATTGTGAGGATAACGGCAAAACGTTTGCTTACAATTTAAAGGAAGCCTTCTACACTGTCGGTGCTTTAACAACATTTGGTGCATCATGGAAGGTTGAATACAATAGAGATGGTTCGGTCAAGAAGATTACTTCAGACTTTGCTAGTGACAAAGGTTTAAAGGCAGCTAAGATGATATTGAAGATTATGAGTAGTGATGCCGTTGTATATACTCAAGATGCTCCTGGAGTTAATAACGTAGCATTCTGTGTAAATGGTGCTTGGGCATTATCTAATGATAGCGAAGGAAATAAATCAGCTTATACTGATGCAAAAGTTAAAACTACAACTTTGCCTAATGCTACAGTAGGTACAGAAAAGAAACATATACGTTCATTTGCTGGAACTAAACTTTATGGTGTCAATCCTTCTAAGTCTAATGGAAAGGCTGAGCGTTTGAATACATTGCATGGAATTGCAAACTATCTTACCAGCGATGATGTACAATCTGCTCGTTTCGATGAATCTCAACAGGCTCCTTCATCCAAGGCTGTCAGTGCTACGGATAAAGTCAAGAGCAATGCTGCACTCAGTGCATTAGCAAATCAAAGTGCTGATGGTATGGCTCAAGCTAACCTTCCTGGAAACATTTGGTCTGCTCCTGCTACATTTGCTACTTGGGCTTATGATAATGCAAAAAGCGAAGTTTCTGACGATGTTATCATGACTCAACTTCAACAGCTTGATAAAGCAGTCCAAGCTTCTAAGTAAAATTAGATTATTTAATTCAATTCAATTTGATACAAGAGAGCAAAGACTCTCTTGTTTTTGGTAAAAGAGGGAGAAACTATGACACAGATTGAGTATTTGTCTTTGTCTGGATTTCAAAGATTTTTCTACAATATAGGTCATTTCTTTGTAAAAATTCCAGAAAAAACCGCCTCTTTTTGCTCAAAATTGCCTTCAAAATTAAGTAATTTAGGGCAAAAAATAATATCGCCTGTAGAAACAGTTAAAGATGCTGCTGTCTATGGTGATTGGCGTACACGTCTTTCCTTTTTGATCATGGGCTTCGGCCAAATGACCAGGCACCAAATAATTAGAGGTTGTTTGTACTTCGCTTATGAAGTTTTCTTCATAATCTTCATGATATTAGCCGGTGCAAAAAACCTTAGTGCCTTAAGCACATTTGGACAAATGGGTTACACTGAAGTCATTCAAAATGGAGCACCTGTATATTATTATTACGATGATTCACTTCAGATTTTGATTTATTCTGTAATTGCTATTTTCTTCATTTTGATATTGGCATTTCTTTATATTGCTCAATTAAAAGATTCATTGAAACTACAAAGAGCTTCAATAATTGGAATCAAGACAAGTGATAAAGAGACATTGAACAATATTTTAGATGCTAGCTATCATAGAACATTGCTTTCAATTCCTATGGTCGGCTTGGTTACATTCACGATCATTCCTATTTCAATAATGATTTTGATAGCATTTACCAATTATGACACATATCATTTGACACCAAAGAGTTTGATCGATTGGGTCGGAGTATCAAACTTTGCCCAATTATTCGGTCAATCATCAGAAAATTCAGGAAATGGTGCCGTATTCCTTCAAACATTTGGTCAAGTTTTGCTTTGGACTTTGCTTTGGGCATTCTTTGCAACATTCTCCAACTATTTCTTAGGAATGATTGTCGCTATGATGATCAACAAGAAAGGTATTAAATTGAAGAAGTTGTGGAGAACAATCTTGATTACAACAATCGCCGTTCCTCAGTTCATTTCATTGTTGTTGGTCAGCCGTATGTTCAACCAAGACCAAGGATTCGTAAATTCAATCCTTAGACAATGGGGATGGATAAATGCTAATATTCCTTGGCTGATAGATGGAACTCTTGCCAAAGTAATGATAATCATCATTAACACTTGGATAGGTATTCCATATACAATGTTGATATGTACTGGTTTGTTGATGAACATTCCTGGTGATTTATATGAATCTGCAAAGATTGATGGTGCCTCACCTGCAAGAACATATTTCAAGATTACTCTTCCTTATATGTTGTTTGTCACAACACCTTACCTGATCTCTCAGTTTGTCGGTAACATCAACAACTTCAACGTCATTTACTTGTTGACACAGGGAGGACCAAACTTCACATACAATGTAGCAAACGTTCCTACTCAATTAAATGGTGTCGGAAAAACAGACCTGTTGATTACCTGGATTTACAAGATTTGTATGACTAACGTATACAAGGATTATGGAACTGCTGCCGTGTTAGGTATTATGGTCTTCGTTATAGTAGCATTCTTCTCCTTGATTTTCTACAACAACTCCAAATCAGTTAAGAATGAGGAGGATTTCCAATTATGAACAATAGTTCAACAAGAAAACTTGCTTCACATCGTAGACGTACGATTGCGTCTAATACAGCTATATACATTATATTGATTATAATGTCTATAATTTGGTTATTCCCATTCGTATATTTGATTTTAGTTTCATTTGCAGATTGGACCACCTATTCTTTCAGTGATTTCTTTCCTAAACAATGGACATTAGATAATTACGCTAGATTGTTCGATTTTTCAAAAGAAGCAACTTATCCTTTTTGGAAATGGTGGCTTAATACTTTCGCTATCTCACTCATCACAGCCGTAATACAAACTGTCTTGCAGTTAGCCAGTGCGTATGCATTGTCCAGACTTCGTTTCAAAATGCGTAAGCCTTTGATGAACATCATGCTAATCCTTGGAATGTTCCCTGGATTCTTGGGTATGGTCATCATCTATTTCGTCCTTAAGATGATTGGTCTTTCAGCAAATATCTATTCATTGATATTGATTTATATCAGCGGATCAGCAATGGGTTACTACATTGCTAAAGGATACTTTGATACAGTTCCTAAGTCATTGGATGAAGCTGCTATGATAGATGGTGCAAACAAGAATACAGTCTTCTTTAAGATTATTCTTCCTCTATCTAAGCCTATTGTCGTCTACACATTCTTGATGGCCTTTGTAGGACCTTGGGGAGACTATATGCAAGCTTCATACCTCGCTCAAGGAAATCCTAATATGTTCAACGTTGCAGTTGGTTTACAACAGATGATTTCAGGAAAGAACTTAATTCTTATTTACTTCCCTACATTCTGTGCCGGTGGTGTTTTGACATCAATTCCTATTTTAGCCTTATTCTTCTGGCTACAGAAATATTATGTAGAAGGTGTAACTGGTGGAGCAGTCAAAGGATAAAATATGAAAAAACAAATATTCTTACTATTATCTAGTTGCTGCCTCATATTGAGTTCCTGTGGAGAAAGCCAATCTTCTAGCCAAGCTAGAGAGCCTGATGAAGACGACAACTATAGATCTTATTATCAAATCTTTGTCGGAGCATTTGCTGATTCTAATGGAGATGGCGTCGGAGATTTGAAAGGAATCGAAGATAAACTCAATTATATAAGTGATATGGGATTTAGAGGAATTTGGCTTTCGCCAATATTCCAATCACCGTCTTATCACAAATATAATACCGAAGATTATTTCAAAGTGGACCCAAGCTTAGGAACAAATGATGATTTGATTTCACTAGTGAGAAAAGCCCATGAGAAAAATATCAAAGTTATTCTAGACTTGGCTATCAATCACTCTTCTCGAAGAAATGCAATGTATAAGAAAGCCAAAGCTGCTTATGCAAAATTAAAAGGGGAAGCTAATAGCAATGAACAAAATCTTCTCACTGGATTAAGCCAAGATGAAATAGAAGAATATAGTCGATTATATGTATTCGATGACAAAGGACAAAACCAGGGCGAAAAAGTTTTTAGAAGAGTTGATGGTCATTCTTTCTATGTAGAGTCTACATTCGATTCAGATATGCCTGAATTCAACTTCGATTCAGATCTAGCTTGGACATACTTCAATTCAATAATCGATTACTACATGAATGATGTTAAAGCTGATGGATTGAGACTAGACGCTGTTAAATATTATTATTTAGGTGATGGTCCAAAAAACTATGTTGCCTTAAATAAGATAGAAAAGAGGGTCAAAGAAGATAATCCGAATGGATATGTAGTCGCAGAAAATTGGAGTAGTGATGGTATAATCGATGCTTACTATAAAAATACAAATATTGATTCTTACTTCTATTTTCCAGGTCAAGGGGCATCCGGATTTATCGGAGCTGTTCTAAAGAAAATAGGTCAAAGATCTACTTTCTTAGATGGTGAGAAATCGATGATAGAAGGTAGTTATGGACACATACCCGCTCCATTCCTATCAAATCACGACACAGGAAGATTTACCAGATCCAAAGTTGCTGATGCAAAATTCTTATATGGTTGCTTTGCTTCATTGACCGGAAACACCTTCAGTTATTATGGTGATGAGATTGGAATGGCTCAAGGTGGTAGTTCTGACCCTGATAAAAGAACTCACATTGAATGGGGAGATTCATATAGCTGTAGAGATTTTAGTGGATCAAATCCTTCTACTTATCCTATGGGCTCAGTCAAAGATCAAATTGGAGATTCAAGTTCCTTATTAAACTACATCAAAAAGGCTAACAAGATTAGAATGTCTAATGATGCTATTATAAAAGGAAAGATAACAAACAATTCTGATGAGTATTCTAAAGAAAACCTTCTTCTTTCAATAGACAAAAAAGTAGATGATAAAGAAGTTAGAATTGTCTATAACTTCGATGGAACTAAGACATCCACATACAAAACTAGCGATGGATTTGAAAAAGTTCTTGACGAATTAACTATAGACAACACTACAATAGAAAATAAAGGCGATTCATTCGAGATGAAGCCGTATTCGATACTATTCCTAACAAAATAAGGAGAAAATATATGGCAAGCGTAAAACTAGAACACATTTACAAAGTATATACTGGAGGCGTGAAGGCAGTCTCCGATATGACACTCGACATAAAAGATGGCGAGTTCATAGTCTTTGTCGGACCTTCCGGATGTGGTAAATCAACCACACTTCGTATGATTGCTGGTTTGGAACAGATATCAGCTGGTGAACTCTACATCGGAAATCAAGTCGTAAACGATGTTGAACCTAAGGATAGAGATATAGCAATGGTCTTCCAGAACTATGCTTTGTATCCTCAAATGACTGTCTATGAGAACATGGCATTCGGATTGAAGCTTCGTCACATTCCTTCCGATGTCATTCAACAAAAGGTTATGTGGGCTGCCAACATCCTCGGATTGACTGAGATGTTGGATAGAAAGCCTAAGGCGATGTCTGGTGGACAGCGTCAGCGTGTCGCTTTGGGAAGAGCTATTCTTCGTGATCCTAAGGTCATGCTTTTGGATGAACCTCTTTCTAACCTCGATGCTAAGCTTCGTACATCTATGCGTACTGAGATTGCAAAACTTCATCAAAGATTGAAGACAACATTTATATACGTCACTCACGACCAAACCGAAGCTATGACTTTGGGTGATAGAGTCGTCGTTATGAAGAAAGGTACTGTGCAACAATTCGATACACCTAAAAACCTTTACGAATTCCCTGCAAACAAGTTCGTCGCTGGATTCATCGGAACTCCTCAAATGAATTTCTTCAACGGAAAAATCAAACGTGATGGAGAGATAGTTAAAATAAAACTCGATAAGAGTGAAAAGGAGTTGGAAACTTCTTACTATGACTTTATTAAAGTCAATCCTTTGTATCTAGATGGTAAACACGATATCACAATGGGTATCCGTTGTGAGCACCTCCATATCTCTACTGAGGAAACAAAAGCTTCTTTGCCTGTCAGAGTAACACGCTTTGAGGAATTGGGAAGTGAAGCTTTGATTTATGGTGAAATCGACTTGAATGATGAAGAGATGACCGACAAGGAAGCCAACATCATCATTAAAGTTCCTTCTATACCAGAAGATATTCAAATTGGAAAAATCATTCATGTATCCATGGATATGGATCACACATATTTCTTCGACAAAAACACCGAAGAAACTATTGTTCCTCGTATACCTACAGTCAACAAAATCAATTGTAAAATTGATTCTGGAGAGAGTGGTGAAAAGTATTTGTCTTTCTTAAATGCTAAATTGCCTCTTCCAAAAGAAGCAAAAATCATTCTTGGAGAAAAGATAGTACAAGATGGAATATTGTCCATCCCTAATGACGCTTTTAGATTGGATGGAGGCGACATTAAAGCTACTTGTTTGAAGACTGAAATTATTGGCGATGTAAAACTATTACACCTCGATATAGGTGGTAGAGTTGTGTTTGCTTTAAGTGATAAAGAAGTTCCTTCTAACACAGATATGAATATAGGAATTGATTTCTCACGTATCAGTGTTTCAGAGAATGATGAAGAAGTTATCGCTCCTATCGATCAATTCGACTCTTTCAATGGAAACTTCTACAATTTAAAGACTGCCTTGAGTCAAACAAATAATAACCAAAAGTTCTTAGATGAAAAGGCAAAAAGAGAAAAAGAAGCTGCAGAAAAATATGATGCTTTGATTGCCCAGGCCCATGAAGATTACAAGAGAGATTACGAAAACACAATCCCTGAAGAATTCAAAAATGCCGATAGAATCGAAGACCAAGCAGCTAGAAATAACACATATTCCGAATTGGTTAAAACTAGACAAGAAAAGGCTAAACTTGACTTGGAAAGCTTGAAAAAACAGAAAGCCGAGAGCATTGCTAAGCTTAAGCATGCAAAGGACGATACTTTAAAAGAATTGAAAGCAAAGCATAAAGCTGATGTAAAAGAAGCCAAGGCTAAGAATAACGAGCTTTACAACGGCCTTAGAATTCAAGAAAAGCAATCTTATGAGGAATTCGTAAAGACAAATAAGGATCGTGAGGCTTTGAGAAGAAGAAGAGATGAATATCGTATGTTCATGTCCACATTCACTGATCAAAAAGCAAATGCCTTAGAAGAGAGAGTGAAGGGAATAGATATCAACTTCGATAATGAAGTAAGCAAGGTTAAAGCCACCTATAAAAGAGGTGTCAATGGTGCAAAACAAGCCTATAATGAGAAAAAGAAATTCTATGCTTCCTTTGTCGATCCTATCAAGAGCTTAAAAGCACATTACGAAAAGAAATATGCCGACCTTGAAAAGGAAAAGAAGAATGCCATTGTCATGGCCGGTAATGTCTTCCTCTTCAATGTCAACAATTATTACTTCTTCTCAAATTCTGTGATTTCCGCAAAATTGATTCAAGGCTTAGGAACAAAGGTATTCAGCAAGAATTATTTGATTGAAGTTCCTCATAATGCCTATTCGATATCAGAAGATGATGGAATAGATGCAAAGGTCATACATATTGCTGATTATGAAAATGTCAAATTCGTAAAAGTTCAGTACGAAGACAATTTTAAGCAAGTTCACTTTGCTTCATTTGAAACTGATAAAGAATTTGAAATCGGACAACAAATAAAGATTGTATTCGATATCACAAAATGTCATATCACTGAGACTGGAATGAACATCCGTCTCTACTAAGGAGGTTTTTATGAAGAATAAACTCTTATCACTATCCTTATTAGCGTTGACATTGTTAGGAAGTTGCTCTTCAAAGGTTTTGTCTAAAGAAGAATACATTACTTTGGGTAAACAAATCACAAGTGAGTTTAAAGCACCGACTGCTAAATCATATAAAGCAAATTTTGAAGGCTACTTCAAGAATTTGTGGGACTCTGAAAATTATCCATGCTCATGGAAAGGTGATGTGATGACCATTAAAGAAAGCGAAGATGCCGATGCAGGATACGAAGCCCAATCTGCCTTATTTTCAGTGCCTACTAAGATCAACACCGATGAATTCGAAGAAACTTATGACACTTTGAACTCATCATTGGCTTCAACATCAGCAAAAGTTCAGAGCATCAACTATATGAAAGTCAGCAAAACTGATGAAGGTGGATTGTTGTTTGCAACCGAAAACGTGAGTATGACATTATTCTTTTATGGCTTGAAGAGCGACAAAATCCAAAAGCAAACCAAACCCACAAAATGTATCGCCCATTGGACAGTATATGTAGCGTATGATAATACTGGTTGTATCTCATATGAGCAAGCCTTTATCAATCGAACATATACTAGCGATATAGAAGCCAATGGAGATATAAAGGCAACATATACATTATCCGATGAATAAAAGAAAATTTATTATTCCTGCACTTCTATTTGCATCTTGCATCGTTTCTTGTAAAGCTATTCCAGAAGATATCGCTTCTTTTTTAAGCAACATAACTTACTATGATGCGGTGAACAAAGTTAAGACTATTACATATACTAGTGAAATGAATGTTTATGATAACAATCAATTTAAAGGTGATGTAATCGGTCAAAAGATCAGTAAATTCACATACAAATACGAAGGTGTTACCAATTCAAACATTGATATTCTTTATTGTACATACGATGTGACCTATTCCGGAACACTTGTATCAGAGGGATTGACGCATCAAAATAAGATCATAGAATACTCAAAAGAAAAGGATACTTATCTGGTAGATGTAATAAAAACTAAGGATAATAAAGAAGAGAAGAAAGATGCTGAAGATAAAGGAAACGGCTATTATTCTAGTTTAGTATCCAAAATCTTTGGTGATTCTGATACATATATGAATGGTTTATATTATGGACAATTTTTGAAGACTCAATCTAGTAGGTTTTCCGACTTGATGACAGTATCCGAAGATAAAGAATTTATAACTTACGATCCTCCCATGACTGGAGAATCAGAGGATAGAAGGAATCAATATTTAGATATAATTCTAAATGTTGATAAAATCGGAATGCTCAGTTCATACATAGGAAAATACTACAACGATGAGACTCAACAGTATTCATATGAAACTATAGAAATAAATTACGAATACAAAGGAGCCTAATGATGAAAAACGGTAATTTATCGTTTTATGAAATTTATCCAACTTCCTTCTACGATTCAAACGGAGATGGAATTGGAGATATCAAGGGTATAATCAAGAAACTTGATTATGTAAAATCCTTGGGATTTAAAGGAATTTGGTTCAATCCATTCTTCTTGAGCAACTTCAAAGATGGTGGATATGATATCATCGACTTTAAAAAGATTGATCCGAAATTTGGTACAAATGCCGATGCTTATAGATTGATCAAAGAATGTCATAAAAGAGGTTTGCTGGTCATCTTTGATTTAGTAGCTGGTCATATGTCATGGGACTCCCCTTATTTCAAAGACTCTGCTAAATCCAAAATGAACAAAAACAGCTCGATGTTCATTTGGACTGACAGCGCTTGGACTTGGGATTCAGACTATGCCGTAGTAAGAGGTTTGTATGACAGAGATGGTGCCTTTATGGTGAATTTCTTCGTACACCAACCTGCTTTGAATTACGGATTCAATAAAATCACAAGACCTTGGCAACAAAAGACAACTGACGAAGGTCCTAAGAAAACAAGAGATTTCATAGTCGATGTCATGAAATTTTGGTGTTCTAAAGGAGTCGACGGCTATAGATGTGATATGGCTGATTCCTTAGTAAAAAACGATACAGACAATAAAGATGCAACCCAAGAATGTTGGAGATACATGTTTGGAGAAGTCAGAAAAGAATATCCAAATATGATTGCTGTATCCGAATGGTCTAACCCACACCAATCATTAAGCGGTGGATTCGATATGGACTTCGTTCTAGATCACCAATCAAATTTCTCCTATGCTTTCTTTAGAAAAGGCTATGAGTATGAATCTGATGGAAAGATGCACGGCCAGCCATTATTCGAAAAGTTCGATCAAGAATTATATGACACGGCCATTAAAGATTTAGTCTATAGAATCAAAGAACAAGAAGATAAACCCGGTCATTATCTTGCTCCGATTTCTGGCAATCATGACACTTTCAGAATTGCAGATTCCTTAAAAGGTGATGATTTGAAACTCGCCTACTTATTCTTGTTTACAATGCCAGGTATTCCTTTCGTTTTCGCTGGTGATGAAGGAATGCAAACTACAAGACGTGGCTATCCATCAAAAGATGGTGGATTCCAAAGAACTGGGACAAGATTTGTAATGAATTGGGACAAATCCATGAAGAATCATGGATTTTCCAAAACTGATGGACCTCTGTATCTACCCTACAACAACAAGGACAAAGATATAGAAAGCCAGATAAAAGATGAGACAAGTTTGTTAAATCTAATCAAAGCATTGAATAAACTTAGAAATGCAAACGAAGATTTGACAAAGCATGATGGATTCGAATTGTTAGACAAGCCTTTATCCTATAGAAGAGGAAAAACTTTGATTGCCATGAACCTCAAAGATGAGCCAATGGAGATCGATTTGAAACCTGGTTTACTCGAATTATCGATAGGAAGCATAGAAGTTAAAGAAAACAAGATTATCCTCCCTAAACATGCTGCTATCGTATATAAAGAGAGATAAATTAGATAATCTGTAGAATACGATATGAGTTGATAAGATATGATTTGATACAATACGATTAGACTTAAATTCTAGTTAAAAACGCCATATAAAAAGCCAAGGATTCTAGCCTTGGCTTTTTTGATATCTAATCTCAAATTATTAAACTAAAGTTGCTCCACCATCTACCAAGATGAATTCACCTGTGACATAAGAAGATGCGTCACTAGATAAATATATGACAGTTCCATTCAATTCACCCTTGGCACCCGGTCTTCCCATAGGATTTATTTGACCGTAATAGCCTAAGAACTGAGGTGATTTAAACAAGGTGTTCTGTGTCATTTCCGTCTCGAATAATCCAGGTCCAATAGCATTTACAGTAATGCCGTATTTTCCATAACTATCAGCCATTCCAATAGTCAAACCTAAGACGGCAGATTTAGATGCGTTGTAAGCATGTCTTATAAATCTATCATCCTTATCTCCGACCACGGCATTGACGCTAGCTACATTTACGACTTTTCCATATTTTTGTTCGATCATATGAGGAATCACGTACTTGCTAAAGAGAAAATCAGATCTGACATTAGTATTGAAAGATTTGTCCCAATCTTCAACATTCAACGAATCGACTCCGCCTCTCACTGCAATTCCAGCATTATTCAGCAAAATATCGATATGGCCAAAAGCTTCTATTCCTTTTTGAACAGCATTTTTTATTTCATCTTCAACCGTAGCATCGCATTTAACCGCTAGACATTTTCTTCCCAAGGCTTCTATCTGCTTCTTTACTTCCTCTAATTTTTCAATACGTCTAGCACAGATGATGACATCAGCACCATACTCAGCATATGCAACAGCTGCTGAAGCTCCAAGTCCGCTACTGGCACCATTGACCAAAGCTACTTTTCCAGTCAAATCAAACAAATTTTTCATAACTACCCTCCATTACCTTGAAATTATAAAGAAGATTTAAGGAAGTTGTTATTCAAAAATGATAAAGGGAATATAAACCTATATCATTTTGATAAAAACTTGAATGAATTTTTTAAAGAATCATCATTTTTCAAATCAATCTTTGTAAATATTCTTTCGAGTTTAGTAGTCGTATGGAAGATAAATCTGTTAGATAGATTAGAAATAATAGATAGAATAGGATAAGAGAATATGAATAAGAAGAGCAACCAAATCCACGCTAGTGGAACTTCAACGGATAAATAGTAAAGGCATGAATTTTTTCCAAATAATAGGATTGTTTTCATTCTTACATCCTTAGGCACACTATCTACTCCCAAGAAATAATTAGGAATCAATAACAAGAAGAATAAGACACAGAATACTACTACTCCAAATGCGAAGATTCTAAATTTATTCAAAGGCATTATTGTCTTCAAAAGAACCGCAAATGATGCTATGACACAGCTCAATATTGCTAATGGCTCTTCTAAAACAATTATATTTCTATAGAAATCCTGGCTAGAGATTTGACCGGATAGAACCAATGAATTATAAAGTGTTTGAAAGTCGTTGTAACTCAATTTACTACCAGAATCATATTTGATTTCTTCCATCAAAGTAGCACCATATCTAGTCTCGACAATAGCATATGGAATAATATTAGTGAATACTAAACTCTGTACAGTCACTACGACAACCAATAAAAATAAAGAAGAAGGAATAGACTTAGATAAGACATTAGTGAAGAATTTCCCTTTTATCTCATCATTAGTATCTTCAAGTCCTAATAGGAATCCACCTAAACCTGTAATGAACCAAGTGACAAGATATAAACCTTCTATTGAGTAAGGAAGATGACCGAACAATGGCGAGAAACCAGATAATCCTAAAGCCAAGAAAGACTTCATTAAGAACAATGTCGAACTTCTCTCGATATCGTTGACACTCTTCCTACCTTCTTTGATGATCTCTGGCATATGGATGAAAGAACCATCCATGATAGTGACGTCAGCTACTTGCGATACAGCAGGAGCAGCTCCTTCATGAGAAATAGCGACAGAACAGTCACTAGCCTTACAAGCCAATAAATCATTGAGGCCATCGATGACCATGGTGACTTTTTTCCCTTGCTTTTGAATAGCTTGAACCAGTAACTTCTTTTGCTCAGGTGTACACCTTCCAAATACGACTTTATCTTTTATCAAAGTGGGTAAATCTTCATCTTTAACTCCGGTTAAATCTACATAATTTTCTGCACCGACAAATCCCAATCTCTTTGCGATATACGAAGCAGTCAAAGGATTATCACCAGTAAATATTTTTAATTCGACATTAGATTTAATCAAATGCTCAATAGCATCTTTAACATAAGGTCTAATCTCATCAGACAAGACTAAATAACAAAGCGGAATAACCTCATTAGTTTTGATATTCTTTTTGACGAATACCATGATTCTATAGCCTTGTTTAGCTTTACTATCCATTTCTTTTAAAAGGGATTTGAATGAATCATCGAGCAGGAAAGAAGGAGCTCCTAATGCAAATAAGAAATCAGGTTCCTCTTCGAATACACATCCAGAATATTTAATTTTAGAATTAAATGGAACGATTTCCTTGGCATTGAGATTACTACCATCGTTCTTGAACTCCCTCCTCAATGCATTTATAGACTCTGAATTATCTGGAACCAAAGCTAATACACTCTTAAGTCTTTTAACAATATAAGAAGAATTGCTATATATATATTGAGTCGAATTTAAAACCATTTTTCCAGTGGTCAAAGTTCCTGTCTTGTCAAGACAAACAACTTTGGAATAAGCCAATCCTTCGACTGCTCTGAGCTCTCTGATCGCAGTGTTTTTCTTATATAAAGAAATAATAGATAATGCACATCTTGTCGAAGTCAGTAAGACCAATCCAGTCGGAATTGCACCGACTATAGTAGTTCCAATCTCAACAGCGATAGATTGAATCGAGCTATTAGTTATAGTTAATCCGTGAGAAATTATATTTTGATAAGCTGTATAGCCAGTCACACAGGCAAAAGGGATTATCAATAAAGATAGCATCAATACAATGACATGTACTCCTCTAACCATCTCTGATTTAGGCTTCTCTTGTTTTTGAATTTCTTTCTTCAACTTATTGGAATAAGTCTTTTTACCTACAGCGGTTACTTTGATCTTTGCTGTTCCTTCATTCACAATAGTTCCACCAAAGACCATATCCCCTACAGTTTTCTTCTTTTCTATTTGTTCACCTGTCAACATGGATTCGTTCAAAGCCAAAAATCCATCCAATATAATTCCATCGACTGGAATTTGTATTCCTCTTTCAACTAAGATCAAATCATTCTCGACGATGTCATCAGTCATTATTTCGACTATTTCTCCACATCTTAACACTTTGATTTTAGGTGTATTTACAATTCTCAATTTATTCAACGTTCGTTTAGCTTTACACTCTTGATAAACTCCGATAATCAAATTGATGAATACTATGATCAAAAAAGCGTATTTGCTAATTCCAAATTCGCTATTACCAAAACCGACGCCTAAGATTAAAAAAGCAATGGCGACTCCGAACAGAATAATATTGAACCAATTGAATAAATTCTTTATGACTATAACAAAATAAGAACTCCAAAAATCCCATATCGGTCTATTTGAAAGCTTATTCTTTATTTGAATTGATACTTCCTCATCAGAAAGACCATTCTTCAAAAGAAAGCTATCCTCAATGTTTATAGATTTTTGTGGGTTCTTATTCATCTTAGCCTACTTAATTTTTCTAGCTTGGTTACAAGCGGCAACTACTTCCTTAACCTTATCGAATGAATCTAAACGACAACCGCTGGCGCAAAGGTGTCCACCACCGCCGAATTTGACTGCTACTTGTTGGACATCATATGAACCATCACTTCTAAATTCGACTCTTATTTGACCATCGTTTTGCTCACAAAACGAAACCCAAATAGGATGATTGTCTAACTGAGAGATTAGATTAACCTTGCTGCCGGCATCATTCTCAGTCATTCCTAATGGAAGATAATCTTCCTTATGAATTTCAACATAAGTCACCAATCCATCAAAGACAAAATGAGAATATACAAAAGATCTAAATCTCAAGTCGACACTCTTTTGTTTATATAGATCCCTATAAATCGATTTGTAATCAGTTCCAGCTAGTATTAATTTTTCCGCTATTTCTAGAGTCTCTGGTTCCGAATCAAACTGAAATCTTCCAGTATCAGTAATGAGGCCGACAAATAAATAAGGAGCCGCTGAAGAAGGAATCTTTCCGTAGAAATCCAATAAGCATTTAGATAAGACCCAAGTTGCGCTAGGTGCATCTTCTACTCTATAGACAGGAAAATCAACTTCTGAAGATTTAATATGATGATCGACACAAACAATCTTCTTGGCTTTTAAGAATCTTTGATCCTCAACTCTATATGAGTCAGAGACATCGACAACAACAGCCAATGAATTTTCAATAACTTCATCACCAATTTGATCAGCTTCTTCTATAAACGAAGGTAAGTAGCTTGGATGAGTTCCAACACCGTAGACTTTCTTGTCGGGGAATAACTCCATGATTGCATGTTTCATTCCCATGACACTTCCGACACAATCACCATCTGGATTTTTATGGCCGAAAAAAACAATAGAATCAGCTTCTTCTATCGCTTTAAAAACAATTCTTTCTTCTTCAGTTATCATTTTATATAGTCCTTTCTATCAAAGTGGTCTCTTCACTGACTCAACATAAGGTGAGGGTGTTGAGCCACCAGCCGTCTCTAGGCCAAATTTTTCACCCCAGCCATTGAAATAATTCAAATATTCCTGGAAGTCACTATAGTGATTATAAGTATAGAATACAAAGTGAGTATTCACATCATTTTCGTACTGACTATTTTCAAAATAAGAATAACAAATTCTAGCAGCTCCTCTAATGATCTTTTTCCCATTGTTGTAGACTCCGACTGGATATCCGTTACCGGTATCAGTTCCGGTAGTTCCTATATCCATTTCATGATAGTCTATATTCACAATCTTACCATTATATTGTATCGATTGAGGCAGCTCCGGTTCATTAGGATATTTTGTGACATCATTAGAAAAGTAATTGTCATTTACTCTCAAGTATTTACCCCAACCATTGGAAGAAGGTTTAGTTTTTGTATTAGCCACTTGATTACTAGGAGTACTGCCAAAGGCAAAGACATAAGCAGCTACTTGCTCTAGTGTCACATACGCTCCACCTTTAAAAATCTTATCTACTTCATTTCCTAAAGAATCCACGATCGTGTAAGCATTATTGTTTTCTGAATAGTATGAGTTTGAATTTCTAATAAATTTACCATCATAAGTCGGTCTATTAGAATCGACTGTAGGAGTAGGGTTTTGTTCAGCCAATGAACCAGACATGAAGTAATGCTGTGTTCTATATTTAGCATCAGAATAAGAAATTGCTTCCTTATAATTTGAATAGAAAACATTAGAACTTATATTTTCATAAGGATCGTTATCAGTTACGGTAAATAATAATTCTTTAGATGATTTATCACCAACCATAGCTTTGACTCCAAATGTTCCTGGATTAAGTCCTAATACAACATCGTTATCAACTTTTCCATAATCTTCACCACTTGAAATGTAATACTCGGCATTTGAGTAGTTGCACACCAAGTTCACACTATCTCCTATATCGAGAGTTGTATCCTCAACAGATATAACTATTGAACCATCCTCTGGTTTCTCATCAGGAATATCATCTTTTTTTTCGATGACCTCAATATTGATGTAGTCTGCAAGATTCAAAGAAGGAACGCTGGCAAATATAATAGCTTCACCAATCATTAATCCTTGTACTTCACCATTTTGATCTACGGATACGATATCAGGAGAATAAGATTCCCATGTTATCTCCAACACTTTGTCTTGATCACCACCAATCAAAGTATAAGACAATCTCATTTTCTCACCTATTGTCAGTTTAATACTATCTTCGGTGATATTAAAAGAAGGGTTTACTATGGCAGAAGAAGTCCTATCAGATTTACTTGTTCCTTTAATGTCCAAATCACAACTAGCCAAAGATAAACTAATACAAGACAACAAAAACAATTTAATAAATTTCCTGTTCATAATCATTTTAAAAGCCGAATTATTTTATCATATTGTTCACAAATCAAAGTTCAACTTCCTTATAGGAAGATATAAACCATTTATACAAACTACATCAACGGACTCCAACATTGGAGAATGATGGCAAAGAATCTAAAGAAAATATTATGTTTTTTAGCTGACTCTGGTTTGATTTGAGTTGATTTCTCAAAGGATTTTTGGAAATCTTCATTAACATCTCTGATGATTTCTTTATCATCAGTATAAACTGCACTTTCAAATTGTTGATAAAAGCTACGCATATCTATATTGATAGAACCCATGATGGTTTCATCATCGGATAACATAACTTTTGAATGGACAAAGCAGTTGTTCAATGTATAAATCTTTACTCCATACTTGAGCAACGCTTCGGCATTTGCCATACTGACCATATAGACCAAGGGTTTATCAGGAACATCTGGTAAGATGATTCTTACATCTACTCCACTCATAGCTTTGTTCTTCAAAACATCATATATAGGATCATCTCCGACAAAGTAGGGTGTCATTATATAAAGTCTCTTCTTGGCACTCATCATCAATTTGAGGTAAGCATTCTTACCGATAGGAACAGGATAATCCAATCCGTCGACATAAGGAACTACCAAAGACTTTGATTCTTGTTTCTCATAAAGATTCATGAATTGACTGAAATCTTCGTGTTTTCTACTAACAAACTCGTAATGCCTTAAAAAGTCAAGAATCATTCTATCGACTGCTTCTCCTTCGACTTTAAGACCTTCGTCTTTCCAATATCCGTACATTCTCTTTTCATTCGTATATTCATCAGCTAAATTAGCACCACCGGTATAAGCCACCTTACCATCAACAATAATATATTTTCTATGGTCTCTATAATTTTGACCAAATGTAAGTATTGGAGTAAGTTTGTTAAAAGAGTAAACATGAATTCCCATCTTAATCATTCTAAAATAAGTTTTATCTTTTAACTTAGCGTGGCTACCAAATGAATCATAAATGATTCTAACATCCAATCCTTCTTTAATCTTAGGCTCAACCAAATTTAAAATTCTATTCAATAATCTTCCATCAGAGAAAATAAAGAACTCTATGAAGACATACTTCTTGGCATTTGCTATTTGTGTCAAAACATCATCGAAGAGCTTGGCACCTGTATTAAAATAAGTCAATTTAGTGTTTTGATAAGCTTCAAATCCTCCAGCATTCTTCAAATAAGCAGCTACTTCATTATCATTTTCTACACCTTTAGGAATCCACTGCTCTGTTCTATCAAATATCTTTTGATATTTTTTCTTATCGCCTCTAAAAAACAATTTATCGCTAGCTAGTATGTACACTATAAAACTAACTGGGAAAAAGACTAGCAAGAATAAGATCCATACAGTCTTACTCAAAGAATTCTTATCACTTACGATAACACTAAGTGCACATAAAATAGATATTACAGCAGTGATCACCAAGTACCAGACAAAGACTTCGGCAACCCATATGCTCAACAATATAAGAATAGCAACTTGGGCTAATATAAGTATGCCCAAAAAACCTAATCTTAAAAGACCTATGAAATTTGAATCGGTCTTTATCTTAAATATCTCCTCTTGTTTACGAGGAATTCTTCTAAAACTTTTTCTCATAATCAAGGCCTAACCTTCCTAGTATCTTCTATTATTCTTTTTCTTTCTTTGACTAATGATTTAAACTCTGTATTAAATTTCTTGTTCTCCATCTTAAAAGTAGGAATACACAAACAGGGACATAAGATAAAGAAAACTCCAAAAAGAGAAAGAAGAATTATGGATGCATATAAAGGGATTCCTTCCGGGTATCCAAAATAAAAACAAAGACCTAAGACCAAACAAACGAAAAATAGCAAAGAAAAGCTAAGGGCGAATATCTTAGTCCATTGATGTTTCTTAACCTTGGCTTTATTTAATTTTTTTACATTGCTTTCAAATTCCACTTCAAGCAATTGGAGTTCTTCCTTATTGTCGATAAAGTGATCTCTTTCAAAAACAATATGATATGTTCTATGAAAGATAGCATCCCTTTTTTCCGAAGAAATCTTCCATCCAAAAACTGAATAATAATACTTCACTTCTTCCAAACTAGAGACATCCACCATCAAGGATATCGTGTCGTTCTCCATGCCTATCTCTTTCAAGGCTTCTTTTAAATTCTTATCCATAGTACTTATTAATATATACGATAGTTAAAAGAAATGAATACAATAATTTTAATTAAATAAAGGGTATGTGCAATCGATAGATAAATCGAGTTAAATAAATGGTAATATACTACCGATTCACAGACAGATTATGGAAAAGAAAATTAAATATTCGAAAGAATTAAATTTCAACTCAGAAGCTAATAGAAATTTTATCGATTATATAAAAAAAGAAAAAAGAACCTTTGATGAGTATCCTTTAAATGAAATCGACAGTCTTATATTTGCTTGGATAAGTTATCTTCAAATTCCTAAGGATGTTGTAAAAGAATTAGATTCAAACCCTATAAGCCTAAGCGAACTTCTATCGAATGAAAAAGTAATAAAAAACATTGATAAGCTTTATAAGCCAAAGAAAAGCCATGAGTTTTTCAAATCTATAAAGGAATCTAAAAGATTCAAAGATATAACAATCTGTGACTTCGTATCAAAAGAGAATTTAAATAATAATCTTCAATACGGAAGTACATTGTTTAATCTTCCTGACGGCATAAAAGTCATAGGATACAAAGGAACTAATTCAACGATGAATGGATGGAACGAAGATCTGGATATGTGTTTTAAATTCCCTATTCCTTCTCAAGAAGAAGCCTTGATTCAAACCACTAGAATCATGAACAAATATCCTAATTCCAAGTTCATATTAACAGGTCATTCAAAAGGCGGAAACTTAGCAGTTTATGCGGGAACATTCATAGATGAAGAGAAACAAAAAAATATTATTTCCATATATTCACATGACGGACCTGGATTTCTAAAAGACTATGCCGAAAAAGAAGAATATTTAAGAGTCAAAGATAAAATCCATAAATTTATCCCACAATCTTCCGTATTTGGACTTCTCCTAGAATATACGACCAACTATAAAACGATTCAAAGCAATGGATTTCTAGTCTATCAGCATTCGCCTTTCACATGGTTAGTCGATATAAAGAAAAACATATTTATCCCATCACCATCTTTGACTAAAATTGCGACATTGTTTTCCAAAGCTACTTCTTCCTGGATGAATACATTTTCAATAGAAGAAAGAGAAAGAGCTATAAAACTAGTCTTTGGAATAATAATGGATAACAAAATTCAAACCTCAAAAGATTTGAAAAAGCATATTCCACAAGTGATTATTTCAATATCTAAACTAGATGAAAACGATAAAGAATTCGTCAAAGAAGTACTGAAAGCATTCTTTAGTGCCGGAATCAATCAAGTTAGTCATGAAATAAAAGCAAATCCAAAAATAAAGAAAATTAAAACTAAAAAATCCGGAAATTAATTTTCCGGATTTTGTTTACTTGGTCTTGATGTAAAGTCTCTTGGTCTTGGAGCATTCGTAGGCATAAGCACGAATGATTCTTTCTCCTCCGGCCAAAGAGAACTTAGCTGCAGGCTCCTTTTGAGGTCCTACTTGGATGATATGAATTCCATAGTTTGTCTCTACAGCAATCCAATCGATATAATTCAAATTAGCGGTTGAATGATTGGGAACTGAAACAGTCCAGTTGTTCATCATTCCATGTTCGATGACAGGAGTAAATGCTTGTTCTTGTTCAGCTTGCTCATCGGATTTGTTGATTTCATACATAACTTTTCCATCAGAAGTTAATTTTGATCCGTATTCAGACAATTTGATGACGACATCCTTACCATCTTTACTCTTTAAAAAACGTATTTTTTCTTCATTGCTAGCCATATCCTTTACCTCCGCATAATGCTTATTTAATTTTAGGCTAATTTCATTGAAATTAAAATGGTTTGCCTGATAAATTTATAAAAAAATATATAAATTTCATCAGCCTGAAATAAAAAAATAGTTTGACTGCTATACCCTACCCCCGTATACTATAGATATGAAGAGAGACAAATTATGGAAACTAAAGAGAAAAACTGTTGTAGACAGACAAAGAGAGATGAGGAAGATAAAAGACAAATAATAATAAGGCTTAATAAAATAATAGGTCAGATGAATGGTGTGAAGAAGATGATAGAAAATGATAGATATTGTTTTGATGTATTATCTCAATTATCTGCTATAGATAAAGCTATAGGTAGTCTATCCAGCAAATTGATTGATCACCATCTGCATACATGTGTCGTGGATGACATTAAAAAAGGTGATCTAAAAACTGTAGATGAATTGGCCGAATTATTTAAGAGATTTAATTGAATATGAAGAAAAAATTTAATATTGATGGCATGGTCTGTGCATCATGCCAAGCCACAGTAAAGCATGCAGTCGAAACAATAGATGGAGTTAAAAATGCGGATGTTTCTTTGATCAACAATACGATGATTGTCGATTATTCTCCTAAGAAAGTCAATGAGAATATAATCATATCAGCAGTTCAAAAATCCGGTTATGATGCTTCTATCTATGAAGAAGAACCATATCAAATGATGTTGAACAAAAGAAACAATGAATTAAAAAAGAAAAAGATAAATCTAATAATCACTTTGGCATTCGTCATATTATTGATGATTTTTGCTATGGGTCCAATGATTGCAATGGAATGTGGTGGTGTGTTCATAACAAACAATCCATTCATCTTAATTCCAATACAATTAGTTCTATTAATTCCAATATTAGTTTTGAACTTCAATTACTTTACTAGTGGCACAAAAGCATTGATAAGCTTGCACCCAAATATGGATTCACTAATATCTATAGGTAGTTTAGCTGCAATAATATATGGATTATATGTTTTCATTAAGATTATTGTTTTACAAGTACAAGATTCATTCTCTAATATGGAAGAAATTCATAAACTTGGAATGAATCTATATTTAGAAAGTGCAGGAACAATCTTAGGCTTAGTAAGCCTTGGAAAATATCTCGAGTCAAAGTCGATAAATTCCACATTAAATGCCATAGGTAAGATGATGAAGCTAATACCTGAAACAGCCTTTGTTATGATCGATGGAATTGAAATTAAAACTAAGATTAAAGATATAAAAATCGGAGATATCATCTCTGTAAAACCTGGAGATAGAATCCCATTAGACGGAGTAATCATATCTGGAAATGGCGATATAGATGAGTCATCTATAACAGGTGAATCAGTCCCAGTTTTTAAGAAAAAAGACTCCAATGTTATATCTGGCACTTTAAATACTAATGGTAGTTTTTTGTTTAAAGTAACCAAAATTGGAAAAGATACGACTTTAAATAAAATTGTTGAATTGGTCTCTCAAGCTAGCGATTCTAAAACCAAGATCACGCAGTTGGTAGACAAGGTTTCTCTATATTTTGTGCCCGTTGTTATTATCTTGAGCATTATCACTTTTGTCGTTTGGGCTTCTATTCCACCTAATGATATATCTTTAGCATTCAACTTCGCAATTTCAGTCTTGGTCATATCATGTCCTTGCTCCTTAGGATTAGCGACACCAGTAGCATCATTGATAGGAGCAAAACTAGGAGCAGAGAATGGAATTCTTATTAAGTCAAATCAAGATTTCTACGAGTTAAACAACGCCGACTGTATTGTCTTTGATAAGACAGGAACTATTACAACTGGTAAAATGACAGTTCAATCCATCAACATTCCAAAGGATGATTTAGATCATTTATTGTCTTTAGAATCCAATTCTAATCATCCTATTTCAAAAGCATTGGTCGAGTATTTAAATAATCAAAAAATCAATGGTAATGATAATCTTGTCTCTTTTGAATATAAACCAGGATTAGGACTTCAAGCTATTATCGATGGTCATATTTATAAATCTGGAAATATAGAATTTATAAATCCAATTTTAAAAAAAGAAGAAAAAGAATTAATAGATTCTCTTTTGAATAAGGGGCAAACAATTATTTATGTATCAAAGGATGATGAGTATATAGGTTATTACTCAGTATCAGACACCATTAAGAAATCTTCTAAAAATGCAATAGAAATTCTAAAGAAAAAAGGAAAAAGGATTATTCTATTGACTGGTGATAATGCTAAATCTGCATCTTATTTCGGATCACTAGTCGGAATAGATGAAATTATAAGCGAGGTCAAACCCGAAGATAAATTAAATGTTATTTCAAACCTTCAAAAAGAAGGATTGAAAGTTGCAATGGTCGGTGATGGAATCAACGATTCACCTAGTTTAATAAAATCAGATGTAGGAATTGCAATAGGTGCCGGAAGTGATATAGCCATAGATTCTGCATCGATAATTTTGGTAAAGAGTGATTTGATGGATGTAGTTAAGTCTATGGAGTTAAGCAAAAAAGTAAAGAATAAAATCAAGACAAACTTATTCTGGGCTTTCTTCTACAATTCAATTGCAATTCCATTTGCCGCAGGAATCTTATATTTTCCTCCTATTTATTTTGCTTTGAATCCAATGATAGCTTCCCTATGTATGGCATTGAGTTCAATTACTGTCGTATTGAATTCATTGTCATTAAATTTGGTGAATTTTGCAAATTTTAAAGAAATAAGTTAAACTAATACCAAGCTCATTTTATATAGCATTACTATAATAAGACTCGGTAAAGAAAGAAGGCAAATAAAAATGTTATCAGTTTTAATGAGTGCTTTTTTATGCTTTTGCTAACGGCGGGTATATCGATTAAATGAAAACAAATAAAATATTAGCAATTACTTTAAGTCTTCCATTATCGTTCTGTTCAATATCATGTTCTAATTCTCTGCCTAAAAAAATAGACATGAGTTCTTATTCGATATCAGAAGGCTCGACTTTATATAATCAAAAACTTTGTAGAATTAGTACACCTATTATCGACGGTCAAGGATTTTCTGGTATCAGTTTTAAGACTCCAGATTGGTCATTCTCAACAATGACAGTTTTCTTTAAGAGCGATTGTGCTCTTAATAGAGATGAATTATATACATTTGCAACAAGATTTGACAGTGAAGCTCAGTTTGACGAGGAGCCATATAGTTGCTTAGGAACAGATTTTTATTCTTATTCCACAAAAACTACCAATAGCCTAGGAGAAACAGAATTTTCCTATGTTCCTAAACAAACAGACAAGGATATTGATGCATACTATATTGGAAACTTAGTGGAATACAATATAAAAAGAGAAGATGGCTCAACATTCGAAGTATATGTATTAATCAGTGGAGCATTTGTAACAGTGCTGAATGTCGACTAATTATTAAGCAGTCGTATCTAATTTATTATTCTTCAGTAAGTTCAAATCGATGACTTTGCTATTACCAAGGTCATCGATTTTTATTTGAACAACTGCTAGATTTGGAATCGGTGTCTTGTAATTATATAGCATTGGATTTATGTTTATCAAAATCGACTTCAATATATTTGAATGAGTTACTAAGACTAATTTGGAATTCTTATAATTCTCAATCAAATTCTTATACCCTGAATCGACTCTTCTAAGCAATGATTCATTCTTTTCAAAACCATCAGCATTTTGTAATGAAGGGTTATCGTATATTTCAGAGATATTATCAAAATGAGTTCCTTCAAAAAACCCGAAAGATCTTTCTTTAAATTCATCAATCGTTTTAATGGACTTATCAGTTTGATTCAATTGAAATCTGATAATCTGTGCTGTTTCCACAGCTCTTTTTAGAGGAGAAGACAAATAACAATCGAAAGAAATCCCTTTTTCTTTCAAGGCTGCTCCTAATTCATAAGCCCCTTTCTCTCCTACTATAGAAAGAGGAATATCCTTTTGACCTTGGATGAGTTTATTCAAGTTATAAGACGTTTCACCATGTCTAACTAGATACAGGTCGATCATTGAACAGCTCCTTTATCATTATTAGATTGCAAGTTAACAACCTTGTTCTTCTTAGAATGTTCTTCTTTATTCTTTAAATAATATCTATAAATAACATATAAATATGGCATGCCCAAATTAGTTTCTATCAAAGAATCTATCAGCAATGTAGGAATAGAAGCTGAATTCCATTCTCTAATTCCATATAGAAGGAATGCCCCTTCCCATGCGAATTGAACACCTATTCCAATTAAATTCAACCATAGAATATTCACTCTTTTTTCTTTGGGTACCATAAAGTCATAGATAATCAAAGCAAAGTATCCTATAGCTAAGATTATAGCCATTGGACCATGGTAAGCAGTAGTTGTCCTATATGTAACAATATTTCTACTTCCACCAAGTTCGGATATTGCAGGACATATAAGCCACCATCCAATGACTAATATCAACCATAATTTCAAATCTTTATCTTTACTTATACAAAGCCATAAAAGACTAAAATTAGTTATTCCACTAGATAATTCATGCCATAACAAATACATGGCATATCCTAATTCCGAAGCATATTCACCATTAAAAATAACTACTCTAGAACGACTGACATGATAGAAGAAAACATAATCTACAATGTAATAAACGACACCAAATATCAATCCAATAATTGCAGCATCTTTTCTTTTCTTATAAAACAAGAAGCAAACATAGAATATAACAAAAATACTATCCAAGATTATATAAAGAAGATTCAAGCTTCTATCTGGAGTAATATTTAAATCCATATTTGCTATTCCTTATAAATTCATATCATACATTGTTATTGGTCACTTCTCAAGCATTCCACAGGTTTCTTCTTGGCTGCTTTCAAGGAAGGAATCAAAGCAGAAATCGTCGTTAAAACAACGGCTAATAAAACTAAAACAATCGGATGCCACCAGGCCATATCGGCAATATTTCCTACGTTATAGCTAGGATAGAATGTATTTACCAATGCATTTATAGGGAAAGTTAATATATAGGTCAAGAAACACCCCAGCAACCCACCTACTAATCCAACTATAAAGCTTTCAGATTCAAACACCCAACCTATGTCTTTTTGCGAAGCTCCTAAAGATCTTAAAAGTCCGATTTCCTTCTTTCTTTCAAGAACAGACATATTGGTAACACTAATACATACAATACCCGATCCTATTAATGTGATAACAGCAAATACATCCAATATGATGTTAGTCATATCGATAGCTTGACCGATATCTTGAGTCATATCCCATGTAGTATCAGTAAAAGCTATGACTTCACTCTTATCCTTTGCATGATATGGATCTCCGCCTTCTATCGTATCGTCATACTTGGAATAATCGTTAAACTCATTGAGTTTTTCAATGACAACTTTAGCTTCTGATATAGAATTTGGAAGTAAAACAATTGTGGAAACATTCGCCTGAACATAAGCTAATTGACCTAAAGCCAAGATTTTGTTGTAATAAGATTCAACATCCTCTTCAAGGAAGTCGCTGACCAATCCTCTAAGGAAGGATTCAATTGCAGTAGTATCTGTTAAAGTGATTCCTTTGAGTTCATCAGTAGTGAAATCTAAGCCTAAAGAATTTGCAGTAGTGAAATAATTCTTTAAATTAGTATAAGCTTTAAACTTATACAAATATCCATCTGTATAGTTGTTGACATCATATGGATTAGATGGATTGAAGTTGCTCGAATAAGTAATATAGGCAGTGAAATATTTTTCCAATATTTCCTGTAATTTTGAATAAGTAATCTCTTCCTTTAACTTGTTGCCATCAAAGAATTCATTAGATATCTCTTTTGCCATATCGATGGATGATATCTTATCCTGCTTTATATAATTACCGGATATAGAATCATATTTGTATGGGGTCTTTCTAACAAAAGCATTTTTGAAATCATCTAGCATCGAAAAGGATTGGTTAAATGATCTGATCGTTTCTAATAGTCCATTCTTTTCATCAGTATTGCTATCCTGAACAAATCCTATTCCCGAATTCATAATACCTTTCTTTATCGTCTTCTTAGGTCTTATTATTCCAACTATCTTAGCTGTTACACCAGTCTTATCTGATTCGTTAGGATTTTCATTAGCTAGTTGCATTGTAGTCTTTGGAAAGTATCTATTGATAGTCTTTGTTTTACCATCATCATCTTCTATATTTTCAAAAGAAGGAAAAGCTGTATTTTTAACATCGCCATGGAAATCAGAAGCTTTCACATAACAATCATCAATACTGAATATTTTATATTCCTTACCGAGAATTTTATCGAAGGTGACAGGTTTTACATGAGTAATTAAAGTTGAATCATAGACATCTTCCTGGGTATCTAAAGGATTATAAAATCCTAATTCTTTTAAAGTTTTAAAACTAACGGCATTTCTATAATCTACAATCATTACAAGTTCATCTTTAGATGTAGGTAGTTTTCCAGCTAAAAGATCATAATTCTCTTCATAATTATTTATCAAAGGATGAAATACTGTATTGGCTACTGCTGAATTTCCACCAGTTCCACTAGACATAGTAGAGCGCATAGATACATCCACTGTTTTATAACCACTATCTCCATCGACACCTGAATTCTCAATATTCAAGCTACTTGGATAGGATGTTATGACTTTCAAAGAATCATCTTCGCTCCTCTTCATTTTGTAATCAGTCAAAATACCATCATTCTTCAACTCTTGCAGGTAGTTATAAAACTTATCAGTAAAGTTGTTATATTTATAAGTTTCAGTTCCAGTGGGTGAATAAGTAGGATAGATAGAATCATCACTGGGATATTCTTCTGTTTGGTTATAGTTAGACCAAGAAGCTCCGGCAGAAGAAGTAGAATAAGCATTGATCACTATAGGTGCATTAGATCCAGTTACTTGATTGACTCTGTTTACATAAAAGCTAAAGCCGTTTGCCAAAGCTAAAGAAAATCCCAAAGCCATGATTCCAAATGTTGTTGTCAAAGCCACACTCATAGATCGACCCAATCTATTTACTGTATGTCTTACACCAGTTTTTATAGCACCAGCAAAACCCAATCCAACTTTCTTTTTCTTTTCATCGCTTATAGGATTTTCTAAATTATTGCCTTCGATTGCATCTGTATCTGATATGACTTTACCATCTGATAATCTTATGATTCTATCAGTATATTGCTTAGCTAGTTCCTCATTATGAGTAACCATGATAACAAGTCTATCCATGGAGATAGACTTCAATATCTCCATGACATCCCTACCGGATTTTGAATCCAATGCACCTGTAGGCTCATCAGCTAATATTATCGATGGATTTCCCACTATCGCTCTAGCAATAGACACTCTCTGACATTGACCGCCTGACAGTTGATGAGGCTTATTGTCAGCTTTATTCTCAAGACCGACTTTCTTCAATGCAGTTCTAGCAAGTTTATCGGCAGATTCTTTTCCTACTCTTCTTATATCTAAAGCTATTTTAACATTGTTCAACGCACTCATCTCAGGGAGCAAATTATACTCTTGAAAAATAAATCCTATCTTAAAGTTTCTATAACTATCGAAATCATTAGTCGAAAAAGACGAAGTGTCCTTCCCATCGACTATCATATTTCCACTAGTAGGTCTATCCAATCCTCCTAAAATATTGAGTAAAGTAGTCTTACCACAACCAGAATGACCTAAAATAGCGACAAAACCTTTCTCACCAAACGACAAAGAAACACCATTTAAAGCGTGAAAGACCTCACTACCTTGACCATAATCTTTAACTATATTTTTTAATAGGATCATGTCTTTTTCTTCCCTAAATAATTTTAATTTCAAGTTATTTAAATACAAATTAAATTATATAGGTTTCACCAGAAATAATGATATACTAATTACAGATTTGAAAATGAATTTCATTTTCTGACGGAGAATAAAATGATAGATTTAAAAGATATAACATTCGCATATACGGATAAAACTATATTGAATAATATTAATTTACATATAAACGATGGTCAATTTGTCGGATTGATAGGTCT
This sequence comes from Clostridium sp. CAG:568, assembly GCA_000434395.1. Taxonomy (GTDB): domain Bacteria; phylum Bacillota_I; class Bacilli_A; order RFN20; family CAG-288; genus CAG-568. Next base: position 29,387 of record FR878783.1, read on the forward strand.
TAATGGTGCAGGTAAATCGACATTATTAAAAATTATTCTAGGAATTAACAAACCACAAGCCGGAAAAGTAACAGATACATTCAAGAAGAAATCATTTGTCAGTCAATTGACAGGTAATTCAGACTTTATTTTTCCAGCAACTGTAACCGAAGTCGTATCACTAGGTCTTAAATTTAAGCCGTTCTCCTTCATCACAAAGGAAGACAAGCATAAAATTAAAGACATGCTGACAACTATGGGCATCGACAAATATGCAAATTCATCAATCAGTGAATTATCAGGAGGTCAGCAGCAAAGAGTAAGGCTTGCAAAAGCCCTAATATCAGATCCAGACCTGTTGATTCTTGATGAACCTACCACCGGTATGGACGAAGATGGAAGAAAAGAATTCTTAAATTTAATAGAAGGTATGCATACTCAAAGAAATATGACGATAATAATCGTCAGCCATGCTTTAGAAGAACTGAAGAATGTCGATTCATTATATAGACTTCACGAAGGAAAGATAATAAAAGAAGAAGGCGACTGTCCTATTCACGAAAAATAAAAAACACATCATTTCGATGTGTTTTTTAATAACTATGAATATCCAAATCAATCTTTTCTTTCTTTTCTTTATCTTTCTTTGGACGAGGATTGTTATATCCAATATAGTAAATATCGATATAAGAACAATAGAGGCAAGCCAAATAAAAGAAAGATGTCAAGCTAGGTAGAGAAGCTATAAATATAGAAATTAATGCACCGTCAACACCTGCCATTATAAAACTCAGTACAACAGAGACTAAATTTAAAATTAAAACCACGGAGAACAAATTAGCAATGACACCTATTCGTCTTTCGAAATTGTTTTGAAGGTATCCATATGATCCTTCGCAAAGTATAAATACCCAAGCCAAGGAAACTATAAATGACAAGACGTAAGAAATGATCAAGGTAGCACTATTATTGACTATCATAAACATTCCACTGACTCCGGAGACAAAATTGGATACAGCTAAATATATTCCAGATAGAAATACGATTAATTTTTGCATTCTAGCATTATTTCTAGCTCTGCCGAAAATCATCATGAATACTCCGACTAAATAGACAAATATTCCACTCAACAAAAACCCTAAAACTTGGAATACATTCGTTGTATCATCAACACCTTGCATCAAAGATAAGATAAAGTGTGCACAATAACAAACCAAGCAAAGAATACCAAAAGCAGGTATTAACCAAGAAGAATTCTTCTTTATGAAATTATATATTTTATTCATAAGTCCTCCAAACAAACGCCTTTAAACTTTACAACTAAGTCCAATTCATTAAAAGAAAAAACAAAAAGAAACCTAATCAGAAAAAAATAAACACAAAAATAGAGAAGACAAAAGCCTTCTCTATAAATGAGAACAAATACTATTACTTAGCCTCAGCAACAGGGAGGACGACGGAATTATAAAGTTTCCACATCTGTCCCTTTTGACGATTGCCGGTGTTAGGCTTTTGAATTCCCATACGAACAGAACGATCGATGAGTGAGATAGCATGTTGGAAATCAGCATCGAGAGTAGCTCTCTCAACCTTCTTCTCGACATCTACACGAACTTTCTTCATAGCAGTACGGACCTGTGACTTGTAAGATTTATTACGAAGACGGTTCTTTTCGTTGGTGAGAATATCCTTTTGTTCAGACTTGATGTTTGCCATAGACTAAAAATTATCCTTTCAAATAAGCGTGTTGTATATTACAACAATTAAAGAATATTAGCAAGTTTTATTAATATTTGAAAGCCCTTTTTTAATCGTGGTACGATTTTTTACCTATGTAATTCATCTAACCGATATATCCAATCGACAATATATGATAATATTTAACTGAAAGAGGATTATTCCATGGAATTAAAAGATTATATCGATTCGACAATTCTTAAAGCTGAAGCTACCAAAAAAGACATCGAAAAGCTTTGTGCTGAAGCAAAAGAGTATGGCTTTAAATCTGTTTGCGTCAATCCTTGCTATGCATCATTAGCTAGCAAACTATTGGCAGGAACAAATGTCGGTGTTGCAGTAGTCGTAGGATTTCCATTAGGTGCCACACTTCCCAGCGTGAAAGCATTTGAGGCAAAATCAAGTATCCTAGAGGGTGCTACCGAAATCGATATGGTAATAAATGTCGGAAAATTGAAAGACAAAGATTATGACTATGTAGAAAATGAGATCAGAGCTGTAAAAAACGCAATCGGAAACCATGTTCTCAAAGTAATCATCGAATGTTGCTTATTGACTGACGAGGAAAAGGTCAAAGCTTCTGAATTGACTGTAAAAGCTGGTGCAGACTTTGTAAAGACCTCCACCGGTTTTTCAAAAGGTGGAGCCACTGTCCACGATGTCGAACTGATGAGAAAGACTGTCGGACCCGATTTTGGAGTCAAAGCCGCTGGTGGTATAAGAACCAAGCAAGACATGGAAGATATGATCAAAGCCGGTGCTACTAGAATTGGCACATCTCATGGTGTAGATTTAGTCAAGTAATTGCTATTTAAACAAAAAGCCTTAAGCCGATGAGCTTAAGGCTTTTAATATTCACTTTTAAACAACAGCTGAATTAGTTTGACTGACCATTAGAAGAATCATCTATAGGTTTTCTAGGAGAAGGCAAAGTAAAATTAGGAAGCTTTGGCTTAATATCAACTGTTTGATCCTTGGAAGAATGGATTCTAGTAGATGAAGCATTAGCTGCTCTATTTTGGCGGGCCAAACTTCTTTGAGCACATGATCTATCTGCTTCATCGGCATTTCTCAACTCACAGATTACCAAAGGTTCTTTATCGGTCATCTTTTTGATAAATCTAGTCATCTTATCGGATAGTTTCTTGGCCATTACTTCCATCGATAATCCATGGGTGTCTTTAACCAAAGTGTCGAGAGTAGAGATAAAGTATCTGGATACTTCACTTACAACATCCGATGCATCTTTCAGATAAATAAATCCGCGCATTTGGATGTCAGGATTAGATAACAACTTTTTGTCTTTCAACGAAATCAAGCATCCCATCAATACGACACCGTCGCTGCTCATAGTAGCTCTTTCATCCAAGACATTACCTTTTACTTCTCCGACAGTAGAACCATCAACTACGACATCAGAAACGTTGACCTTCTCTGGTGCAGGTATGAATTTTCCATTCTCGTCAAACTTGAGGAACATGCCATTATCATAAGCAAAGATATTGCTGTGATTAAGACCTATCTCCATATTGACTGCCATCTTAGCATTGCCCATTACTTGACGGAATTCACCTTTTACAGGGAAATAAAATTTAGGGCGCAATAGTGTCAACATCATCTTGAGATCCTCTTCCTGAGCGTGCATAGAAGCTATATCACGTCTTGTCAAATTCTTTACGTTGGCACCTGTAGCATACACTGTATCCAAAGCCTCAGTATGCTGGATTTCAGTTTCAGGAACTGAAGGACAGGCCATGACAAATGCATCTGAATTTGAAATCTTCAAGCCAGGAATTCCGCCATAACATAATTCCTTGATATCGGAGAATAACTTCAATCCGGATTCAGTCAAAAGAATAATTCTTTCATTAACTGGTACCGAAGCTATATCTCTCAATTCAAAGTAATTGCTGTCGGGTATTACCAAATCACCACAAGCATTGAATGACTTTTTGAAAGAAGCCAATGTTTGATTAGCAAAACAAATCTTCTTATCATTCTTGACAGCTAAATCGATAACTTCTTGAATGTTGTAGAAGTTTTGAGTGTAAAGAGCTATGAACAACTGGCCTTTCATATTCCCAACCATATCTTGAATATGAGGAGTCAATCTATGTTTAGGAGAGGCAGAGCCAGGTGTCAAAGCTTTCAAAGACTCACTCATCAAAAGCAATGTTGGATTAGCCTCAGCAATCTTGCAAAGTCTAGGAAGATCGAAAGAGAATCCTCTGACATGGTTATAATCAGATATGAAATCTGAAGTGAATACGATGTTTCCGACTTCTGTACGAAGAGCGAATCCAAACGAATTAGAAATGCTATGAGTTGTCGCAAAGAAATCGAAAGTATGACCAGCTATGACAACAGTTGAAGAAGGATATACTGATATAAAATGATATGTTTGGAAACGACGGAATTTCTTTCCGTAGTCCATTCTAATCATATTTATAGTTGTGCTTGAAGCATAGACAGGAACATTGATCAAGTTCAAAAGATATGGCAATGCACCATATTGATCGTCGTGTCCATGAGTAATGATCACTGCTTTTACTCTATCCTGATTCTTTCTTAAGTAATCAAAATTAGGAATTAAGAAATCAATTCCGGGATTGTTGACTGAAGGATACTTCAATCCACAATCGATAACAAATATATCTCCGTCTACTTCAATACAATAGCAATTTTTGCCATTTTCATTAAGGCCACCTAGGGCGACCACTCTTATTTTTTCCATTAGAAAACTAAGTCTCCTGATTTAAGGTAAGACACAAGGTCTCATTCTCTATTAATATAATAAAAAACAAGTTGATTGACAATAATTATTATAATAAAAGCACTTTATTTTGTTTTGTTTTGATCTACACCAATCCAAGACAAAGCAATAATGGAAGGTCCAGTATGAACTCCAATAATAGGGCTTATTCTTCCAACTACTATATCTAAGTCTTCGGATACATTCTTTTTCAAAGATTCAATCAAGATATCTGCTAAGTTTTTCTCCAATCCATAAGAGACATATATTTTCTTCTTCAAACCATCTTCTGTGATAGTTTCCTGAACTTTGTTAGATAAAGCCTCTAAAGCTTTTCTAGTACCATGAGCCTTACTTACAACTTGAAGCTTTCCTTCTAAGTCAACATCGAGAACAGGTTTGATATTCAAAGCACCAGCAAAGAATCCAGAGACCTTGCTGACCCTGCCACCATGAACCAAAGCCCCCAAATCATTGACAGCAAACCAAGTATAGATATGATTTCTCTCTTCCTTCAAAGTAGCTTCCAAATCTTCCATAGACAATCCTTGCCTATAAAGTCTAACAGCTTCCTCAATCATCAAAGAATAAGAAGGAGCTACAGTTCTTCCATCGAATACGACAATCTTTCTATCGGGAAAATCAGCTTCTAGTTGAGATTTTGCAACCAAAGCAGATTGATAAGTTCCGGATAATCCAGAAGAGAAAGGACAAATGAAGACATCTTTTCCTTCCTTTAAAAATGGAGTTGAATGATTGATAAAATCAATAGGTGTGACCTGAGCAGTCTTACCATAAATCTTATCCGATTGATTCTTATAGAATTGATCTACAGAAAGTTCTCTATCATCCTGATAACGAAGATATCTTTTGCCTTCCATTTCAAAAGCTAAAGGAATTATGGTAACTCTGTTATCTTTATCATAAGAAGGTCCTAAATCATTACAGCTATCAAAAATCAATTCATATGCCATAGAGTAATTATCCTTTCAATTTTAAAACTTTTAATATTTTACTAGAAATAATGTACATTAGAGAAATAAAAGTACATAAAATCAGCATTTTCATAAAATAAAGTCTATAATTTTAAGGAATCTAGAAGGTTTTATGAATATGAAAATAAATAAGACAAATGTCATGCGTATCTTAGATCAAGAAAAGACTGAATATACGCCTTTCTTCTATGAAGCAAATCCAAAATTGACAGGAGAAGAAATAGCAAAGATACTAAATGAACCTGTTGACACTGTTTTTAAAACATTGATTTGTCAGGGGAAAAGTCATTCATTCTATGCATTTTTAATTCCAGTTGCAAAAGAACTGGATTTAAAATCAGCAGCAAAAGCCTGTGGTGAAAAGGAAGTCCAAATGTTACCTTTGAAGGATTTGCTTCCTACAACCGGTTATGTACATGGTGGATGTTCTCCGATAGGTCTTAAGAAACATATGAAACATTATATTGACGATTCTGCATTATCTTATGATTACATCTTCTTCTCTGGAGGCAAAGTCGGTTCACAAATAAAGCTGAAAACACAAGATGCGTTAAAAGTAGCGGAGCTAATTCCAGCATCGATAAGTAAAGAGCCTGACCAATACTAAAAACTTATCGTAAATGTCGTCCCAATATCAATCTTGGAATCTACATTAATCTTATATCCATATCGTTGGCAGATATGTTTAACCATAGCCAAGCCTAAACCGCTGCCTTCTGCCCTTACATCCGAGCCCCTATAAAACCTTTCAAAAATCCTAGAAAGATCATTTTGTGGAATCCCAACACCACTATCTTTTACAATCAATTGATTCTTGTAAGGATCGATAATGATGACTACACTCCCATATTCTTTATTGTATTTAATGCCATTCTCAATGAGATTTGCTAGAAGCCTCTCACAATCTCTTCTTTCCATTTCAACATACAAGGTTTGAAGATCTTTTATAATATTAATCTTCTTAACTAAACACTGTTCTTTAAACGAATTGCACACAACATTGGTCATTTCAGCCAAATCTATCTTTTCTCTGTTCAGTGGAACATTGCTTTCCATCTTTGCTAAGGAAAGCATATCCTTGAGCATTCCATTTAAAGTCTTAGCTGAAGTCAAGGCATCATTAGTCATCTCTCTTACTTCTTTTTCATCAGTAACAACGCCATCTATTATCATCTCTAGATAGCCGATAACAGAAGTCAAAGGGGTTTTCATCTGATGAGATGCGTAGACCATAAAATCACGTTTTGTGTCTTCAATTCGTCTTTGATTAGTTACGTCATAAACTAAAATAGCTGTACCTTTTTCACCTAGTGCTTCTATAGAAATAGAATAAATAATGTTTTGAACATTCCAATCGAAAGATATTGATTGCTTTTGATTAAGGCAATCTTCAATCTTAGATTTTAAGTCCAATAAAATATTATCTTTTTCTTGCTCTTTTATGGAATAATAAAACTTCTCAATTGCTTTATTCCTCAATAAAATGTTTCTTTTTGAATCCAATAGAATAAGTCCGTTAGGCATGGAATCTAGCAATGCGATAGTACGTTCATAAGTTTCTTTGATATCATTATCCATATTAATGATCTTGTTTGACGCTTCTTCTATTGTTGAAATCATCAAATCCAAATCACCTTCATATAGATATGGATTTTCTAAATGACCATAAGAATTTCCAAGCTTGTTTAAAGAAGAGCCTAGCCTATTCATTATTTTTTTATTCTCAACGCAGACAAAGGCAATAAGGCATGCATCCGTTATAGTTACAATAGGTAATCCTATGGATAAAAAATAAAAACTGATTTTTTCATCATTAGGAACATCCATTTTTATATAACCATATTTGTTAGACTCAAACTTCATATAACCTTCATATCGATCGGGATTATAATCGATATAAGTGGTAAGGGACAATTTATCGTATCCCAAATTATGGAGAAAAGCTGAGTCAACAGTCTTTAAAATTTTGCTATCATTGTCTATTACTAAATCTTGATTATCTTTTAAAAGAATCAAAGAATTATTTATTCTATCTATAGAAGAATTATGTGAGACACAAAATGAAGCTATAGAACCAGCTAGATAAAAAACATAACTGACTGATATTCCTACTATAGAAAGTTTAATATAATCCTTAATTTTCATCCTCTATTATTCCCAACTTATATCCTATACCATAAACCGTTTGAATCAAAAGACCTTTTGAATCATTTAGCTTCTTTCTAAGCTCTTTTATGTGCATATCGATAGTTCTAGTCTCCAAAGCCTTGTTATCACCCCAAAGAATAGAAATCAATTGTTCTCTTGAGATGACATCGCCAATATTTTCCATCAAAGTTTTTAATATGGTGAATTCTGAAGCAGTTAAATTCACCTCGTTTCCATTAAAAGTGACTCTATGTTGGTTGACATCCAAAACAAGTTCACCATATGACAAAACACTTTGTTTTGTTGTCCTTCTATAATGTGCATTGATACGGGCAATCAATTCCAAAATATCGAATGGTTTTTCGATATAATCATCAGCTCCTCTATCCAAGCCTTCAATTTTATCAGCGAGCATGTTTTTAGCAGAGACTATAATGATATCGACATCATCACCACCTTCGCTTTGTCTAACCTTGGTTATCAAATCCTCACCAGTATAGTCAGGAAGCATTAAATCCATTAGAATCAAATTCGGCTTTGTTTCTTTGAAAGCATCTAAGAAACTTTGACCGTTCAAGAAAGAATGAATGGAATATCCTTCCTTCACCATAGTCAAATTTATTATTCGAGAAATATTTACATCATCTTCGACACTATAGATTATATATTTCGATTTATTTAAAGAGTTGTAATAGCCACTCATAAAAGACTCTCCTAAATAATTACGCTATCCTTATGGAATCCATTCTTAATGAACACTACCCATTCAGCAATGTTAACAGCATGATCCACAATTCTTTCCAAGTATTTAATAATCAAGGTTTGATAGACAACATAAGCACCACTTACCTTTTTCTCACTATTTTCTTTGATGAGTTGATCCAAGATTGCATCGACTTTAGAATCGACTTCATTGTCTTGAGCAGCAATTTCCTCTGCTAGTTTAAAGTCAAATCTGACGAAAGCTTTAACTGAATCATCATACATCTTCAAAACATAATCGACAAATTCTTGAATCAAGTCTTTATCCTGTCCTTTTTCACCCAAGACTTTAATCTTATCTGCATCTTCCTTTATATCCCTAGCATGATCACCGATTCTTTCTATATCAGTTACAAGTTTAAGACATCCAGTAACTCTTCTAAGGTCAGTAGCATATACTTTTTCTCTAAGTAAAATTGAAAGACACCAAGCCTCAACATTTCTTTCACAATCATTCACTAAATGATCGTCGATCTTTGTATCAAAAACTATCGATTCATCAGAAAGATAATAAACTAAAGAGCGTCTCAAATATTCACGAGTTAAAGAAAACATTTTTTCAATTTCTTCATTGATTGCAATCATTTCTTGATCAAATGTCATTTTGCTTTTCCTCCTTTAGATTAAGAGAATCTTCCCGTAATATAATCTTCACTCTTCTTCTCTTTAGGATGTGAGAAGAATTGTTGGGTAGGAGCAAACTCTATCAAGTTTCCGACCATGAAGAAGGCAGTATAGTCAGAAACACGGGTGGCTTGCTGCATATTGTGAGTAACTATTACTATTGTATATTTTTCTTTGAGTTTATTCACTAGTTCCTCGACTTTTTTTGTAGCGATAGGATCCAAAGCAGAGGTAGGTTCATCCATCAATATGACTTCAGGCTTCATAGCAATACATCTAGCAATACACAGCCTTTGCTGCTGACCACCAGACAAGGCTAAGCCGGATTTCTTTAACTTATCTTTTACCTCGTCCCATAAAGCAGCTTCTCTCAAAGAAGACTCAACTAATTGATTCAAAAATTTCTTGTCATGAATACCTTGGCATCTAGGTCCATAGGTAATGTTATCCCAAATAGACATAGGAAATGGATTAGGTTGTTGGAAAACCATTCCTACTTTGGTTCTCAACAAAATCTCATTCATCTTTCTTATGTCTTCACCATGATAAAGAATTTCACCGGTTATTTTGCATCCATCAGTCAAATCATTCATTCTATTCAAACAACGAAGGAAAGTTGATTTACCGCATCCAGATGGTCCGATAAAAGCCGTGACTTTATTTTTTTCAATCTTCATATCGATTCCATGCAAAGCTTCAAAATCACCATAGCTAAGCTTAAGATTATGTATATCGAAGACAAGTCTTTGAGAGTTTTGAAGATCTTTTTCCTCTTGTGCGGCAACAGCTGGTGCACCTATCAATGGATCTTTTCCGACTTCGATTGGATGTCCCATTTCCAAATCCGTTCTACTATCAGCTTCATGCATCTTGGCGAGTTTTTCAGCTCTCTTTTTCTCTTCTTCAGTCATTTTAGATAGCCTCCTTTTTAGATTGTCTCTTCTTCTTAATCTTATGAATAATCTTAGTAAACCATGTCTCAGAAGCATTGGCTTGATATCTATTCAAATAATGAGATACGATCGATAGTAGTACGTTCAATATCAACACCATAAACAATATTACTATAGAGATTGAGCATGCTGCATCATAGTTCGGATTCTCACCAGCCATGATATACCAAATATGTGTAGCTAATGTTGTGGCAGGACTCAATATTTGAATGTTGTCTTGAATAGTGATACCTACAGCAAACATCAAGGAAGCCGATTCTCCAATAATTCTTCCAGTAGCTAAGATTGTACCAGTCAAGATTCCACTCATAGCATTTGGAAGAATTACCTTGAAAACTGTTTGAGATTGGGATGCTCCCAACGACAAACTAGCTTCAGACAAGGATTTAGGAATTACTTTTATTGCCTCTTCCGTATTCTTAATAATGATAGGCAAGACCATGATAGCTAATGTCAAAGCACCAGATAATAATGAACCTTGATGACCACCACCAGAAGTCATTGGAATGAAAACCATAGCTCCAATCAATCCAAATATAATAGAAGGTATACCTGATAACAAATCGATTGCGGATCTAACCATCGAAGTAAACTTATTAGGCTTTGAATAGACAGCTAAATAAATAGCTCCTCCTATTCCTAGAGGTAGAGCAAACAGCAAAGTCAAAAGAATCATATAAATAGTAGCTACAAACGATCCTCTAATTCCATCACCACCATATGTGATGTTCGAAAGAGTGATCATTGTAGTTTTATCCATGACTTCCATGTAGTATTGAGCATAAGTCTCATCTTTAGGCTTCTCTGCCTTGACACCGACTGAAATGATTTGGGAATCATCTGTAAAGATAGTAAATCCAGCTAAGTTCCATCCTACAACAAAAGGAGCTATATTCTCATTCGTATCGACCATCTCAGTAACAAGAGGCGAATTAGAATCGAGATAAGTTATCTCGACCGTAGCTTGACCATCGTTCGATTTAGAATCTTTTACAGCAATTCCCCATCTAGAAGAATAAAATTCATTGCTTTTAGGATCATACGAATATTGAGTTGTTCCATCGTTATAATACCCATCTTTAGTCATAGCAGAGACTTGTTGAGATTTATAATCCCCGGAGAAGAAATTCCAACTCAAGGTTGACCAACCTTTGTGGAACACAAAGATAATAATAGCCAAAACAGCCATGAAAGTCACACCGGTGAACAGCCAAGTAAATCCAAGCTTAAATCCAGATCCAATCTTAATTCTGTTTTTGTTTTTCTTAGAAGCATTCTCTATATACTTTTGTTGATAAGAATCAACTTCCAAAGATGTAACATCAGAGGATTCATCTGAGTTAAACACCATAGATTCAACTTTGGGGAGCTTCTTTTTTCTCAAAATAACCTTTGCTAAAGCGACAGCATCTTGAAGAGAATTAAATCCATACTTATAAATAGTAGTGACATCCTTGTTTTTCTTTATTTTCTTCATGTCTGCTAAAAGAGTATTATTATCGATTGATTTAGAGGCACAAAGCTTGTATAGTCTTTCAATCTCGACATTAATATCAAAATTGGTATTCATGCTTTTGCCTCCTTTCTCTTAGCTTTTCTACTAGGCTTTACTATTCCATTTCTCTTTCTATAAATAGCATCTCTAATAGCGTTCAATCCAAGGTTAGTGATAATGATAATCAACATCAATATAAGACCTGCGGAGAAACGAGCTTCATAGTTTAAAGAACCTATTGTGGCTTCTCCTATTCCTTTTAACATGACAGTCGTTATAGTAGCTGTGTTCTCGAAGATATTGAATTCTGGTCCAGAGATTGCACCGGTGACCATTTGAATAGCTGTCGCTTCTCCTAAAGATCTACCGATTCCCAAAATGATTCCAGCAAATATTCCGCTTTGAGCATCTGTCAATACAATCTTAAAGTTAGTTTGAGTAGGAGAAGCACCTAAGGCCAAACTAGCTAAGATCATCTTTTTATCAACTGCTTTTAAAGCTGTGACTGACATCGATGTAATAGTTGGAAGAGACATCAAAGCCAAAACTATAATGGCTGACAATCCAGATTTTCCACCAGCTGTTTGTATTCCGAAAAAATTACCAAAATCTCTGACCATCGGGCAAATAAAACCCACACCGAAAACACCGATGATAACAGAAGGAATACCTGCTAAGACTGTGACCACAGCATTTAATAACTCGCCGATTGGCTTCGGGGCAATTCTTGTAATACATAATGCAGTCAAAACACTTAGAGGAATTGAAATAACCATAGACAAAAGAGTTAAATAAAGTGTGTTGACAAAAATCCAAAAGACACCATAATTACCAGCTTCCCATTTGATTCCAGTGAAGAAATAACCTGCATCTAATTTTTCTCCACTAGGATATTCCTTAAAGAATGGTTGAATACCGGAGCAGATGAGATAACCTAAAGTCACTAAAACAATAATGATACAAAGAGAAGCTAAGAAAAAGAAAATACCTTTGACAATTTTGTCTGTGAGCATTTTTCTTTCACAGCCCTTCTTAGTTTTTTGTTCAATTGACAATGCCAAACTATCGTTTGATTGATCCATTGACCCTCCTCCTTAAAACCGACAAAAGCCGGAGATATTTTTCCGGCTTAACTACCAATTATTTAATAACAAAACACGAATTAAGCAAGTTCATTCCACTTGGTAATTTGTGAAACACCATCTTTGAACAAATCAGCCCATTGACTATCTTTGGAATCGAGATAGATTCTAGCCAATTGTGTTCCAGTGATGTTAGAAACAGAAGTGTTCTTAATATTGACGATGGCGACTACTGCATCAGTGCAGATGTGATCATGTTTAGAGCCAGTGATTCCACCCAAAGTTGACAACTCAGCCTCATCCAATTCACGAGACAAATATCCGATTTGAGCAGTCTTGCTTTGGAGATTAGGAACAGCAGTTCCAGATCCAGTTTGCTTTGAAATATCAAACTTAGGAGCCTTGGTGGAATCTGTCCAAAGAGCAATAAATGCATTCTCAGTAGCAGTGGAAATGTTCTTTACTGAAGTAGACCCAGCAATTCCGATAGTCTTAGAAGAAACATCCTTGGTGAAGATGGTATAATCCGAAGTCTTAAATGTAGCAGCATTCTTCAAAACATCTGCATTAACAATACCACCATTTTGGCTGGCGATTGCTAATCCTTGTTTTGAGAATGTGAAATCCCAATATGCTTTAGCCAAATCATTCAAATCGGAATCAGCATTGCTTCCGGTATCAGCTACAATATTGAAGTAACGCTTCAACTTGTAAGTTCCATTCAAAGCATTCTCTGAAGTAGCCTCAACACCCTCAAACTTCAATCCTCTGACACTAGTGTTATTCTTCAACGAATCCAAAGAAACATATCCGATTCCATAAGTATCGTTGGCGATTGCGGAAAGCATATCACCATTTTCAGCCACTTCGTTAGCTTTGGAAACAAGTCCACCCTTTTTTCCATTTGCATAACCGATTTTCTCGAAGAAACATTCTCTGGTTCCAGAAGTTGTAGGTCTGGTGTAAACCTTGATATTTGAATCAGTTTTGAAGTCAGCCTTGTCGGATGGTTTCTTTGAAGTATCAACACTGCAGCTAGCCAAACATCCGAATGAACAAACCAAGACCAAACAAGCAATCAATCTATTCTTGATCATTTTTAACCCCTTTTTATGGTTCTCTTTAAAACCTAATGTATTATCCTCCCATGACATTTTCATTGAAACCATAATCTTGTAAAGGAATGTAAAGAAGTTGTAAAGAAAAATGGTAAGGTCTTCACCTTACCAAATACTTCGTGAAATTAAGTATGTATAACTCCATTTTCATATTCGCATCATCTAATTCAAACTTAATTTCTTTTTCAATTTTAGATAAATCCGCCATTGATTTTAACAGCGATAGCGATGATACTTTTGAAAGTTTATCCATGGCAAATCCAACTCTTCCAGGTTTGCAATTCAATTGTTGAGCCATGGAGTATTTATCCATTCTAATCGCTTTAAGATAACTGACTTCAAACAAAAATCTAAGTTGGCTAAGAAGCATGGGTAACAAAGTCAAAGGAAGTCTTCCACCTTTTATCAAATCTCTATATAAAGCCAGTGCAGACTTCACATCTCCTTTCAACAACAAGTCGCATAAATCAAAAGTATTATCTTGAAGAGGTTCCTTCACCAAGACATTCACATCTTTAGTTGAAACATTGGATGAGTACTCCAATAGAAGTTTGACATTGTTTATATATGATCTAAAATCATTTCCAACTCTATCTTTCACCAATATGCAGGCTTCTCTATCTATCGCTTTGTTCTGCTGAGCTGCTATTTTTTGAGCGTATCCTATATATTCACTATCTGAAGGAGATGTTATATCCAAAAAAGTGGAGACCTTTTTCAAACTATTAAGTAATTCACCTCTTTGCACTTTGCCATCTACTAATATGTAAATAGAAGTAATATCACTAGGATTTTTCAAATATTTTATGAAAGCCTGGATATCATCTTTATTAGGCCCACCTCTCTTCTTAGGTTGAGACAAAAAGTCACATCCGGTCAACAAAATGACTTTGTCCTCACCCGAAAAAGACATCGTCAACGCTTCATCCACTAAAGTTTGAAGAGAATCCAAATTTGCGTCGATATGAAAATAATCCATATCTCTATCGAGATTTGGATAATCCTTTTTTATGGTGTCGTTTACGAAGATTCGACCGTAACCTTCATCTTCGCACTGAAAAACTTTAATCAAGACAACAGTTCCTTAAATGTTAGTCTTCAATTTTTTCGACAGGATTAGATGGTTCTTCTTCAGAGACTACCATCTTTTCAATGACGACTGGTTCATAAGGCATATCTGAGAAAGGCTTATGAGTTCTAACAGCAGCAATTTTATCCAAAGTCTTGAATGAATCCACATCATTTAATTCAATAAATCCAAAAGCTGCATATTGTCCATCCAAGAATCCGTCATCAACATCACAGATGAAGAACTGGCTTCCTGCT